>CAZYHZ010000025.1:0-57892 GCA_964647625.1 uncultured Acidobacteriota bacterium | reverse complement strand
ACAAGGGAGAAGTCTGCGCGGCGGGCTCGCGCTTGTTCGTCGAGCGCAAGGTCCATCGCGAATTCGTCTCGGAGCTCGCCTCGCGCGCGGACGCGATCAGCCTCGGCGATCCCCGGGAGAAGGGAACGCGGATGGGGCCCGTGGCCTCCGCCTCGCAGATGGACGTGGTGCTGCGCTACATCCACGCCGGAACCACGGAAGGCGCGCGCGTCGCCGCCGGCGGGCGGCGCGCCGCCGAGATCAACGGCGGCAAGGGCTACTTCGTCCGGCCGACCGTGTTCGACGACGTCACTCCGCAGATGACGATCGCCCGCGAGGAGATCTTCGGGCCGGTCCTGTCGGTCCTGCCGTTCGACGACGTCGAAGACGCGGTGGCCAAGGCGAACGCGACGGTCTACGGGCTCGCCGCGGGCGTGTGGACCCGCGACGTCGGGAAGGCGCACCGGATCGCGAGGGCGATTCGCGCCGGCACGGTGTGGGTCAACGCGTACAACCTCTACGACGCGGCGCTTCCGTTCGGCGGCTTCAAGGAGAGCGGATTCGGCCGCGACCTCGGCGTCGAGGCCCTCGAAGGGTACCTGGAAACGAAGAGCGTCTGGATCGATCTGGGCCGCTGACATGCGCGCGGTCGTGATCCGCGCGCACGGCGGGCCGGACGTCCTGCGGCTCGAAGACCGGGCGGTGCCGTCTCCCGGACCTCGGGAGATCCGCGTGCGCGTCCGCGCCGTCGGTCTCAACCATCTCGATCTCTGGGTGCGGGACGGCGTTCCCGGCCACACGTTTCCGCTGCCGATCGTTCCGGGCTGCGACGTCTCGGGCGTCGTGGACGCCTTGGGAGACGGGGCGCGCGGGGCTGCGGTCGGCGACGAGGTCGTCGTATCGCCCGGGCTCTCGTGCGGCCGCTGCCGAGCCTGCCGTGCCGGCGACGACCCGTTGTGCCGGGAGTTCGGCATCCTCGGCGAATCGCGGGACGGCGGTTGCCAGGAGCTCGTCGTGGTTCCCGATACCGCCGTTCTTCCGAAGCCCGCACGCCTCGACTTCGTCCATGCCGCGGCCGTGCCGCTCACGTTCTTGACCGCCTGGCACATGCTGAAGACGCGCGCGCGGGTGGAACCCGGAGATCTTGTGCTCGTGCACGCAGCGGGGTCGGGCGTGTCTTCCGCGGCGATCCAGATCGCGGCATTCTTGGGCGCGCGCGTCCTGGCGACGGCGGGCACCGACGCGAAGTGCGCGCGGGGGATCGAGCTCGGCGCGGAAGAAGCGATCAACTACCGGTCATCGGATTTCGTCCAGGAGGCGCGGCGCTGGAGCGGCGGCCGCGGGCTCGACGTGGTCGTCGACCACGTCGGACGTGACACGTTCGCGCGATCGATCCGGCTTCTGACCAAGGGCGGGCGGTACGTGACGTGCGGCGCGACGTCGGGTTACGAGCTCGAAACCGACTTCCGGCCGTTATACTTCAAGAGTCTCTCGATCCTGGGGTCCACCATGGGAGGCGGCCAGGAGCTGCAGACGGTGATGTCCCTCGTGGCGGCGGGCCGGCTGCGGCCGGTCGTCGATCGGACGTATCCTCTGGAGCAAGTCGCGGAAGCCCATGCACGGCTCGCGAGCCGTGAGGCCTTCGGCAAGATCGTGTTGACGGTTTGAAAGGAGCGACCGGTGGCCGGTGAACGGATCCTCGTCGTCGACGACGAGGTCGAGATCCTCGAGCTCTTGAAGGACGTCCTCGTCGGAGAGGGCTTCAACGTCGACGTCGCCGAGAACGGCGGCTCGGCGATCGGCTTGATCCGCGCGAACATCTACGACGCGGCGCTTCTGGACTTCAACCTCCCGGACACGAACGGGGTGATGCTCCACCACCAGATCCGGACGATGGACGACGAGCTCGCGCGCCGCACGATCTTCATGTCGGGGCTCGTGCAGTCCGAAGGCAACCTCGGGTACTACATGTCGGAGAGCGCGGGGTTTCTCGCGAAACCGTTCGACATCGGCGAGGTCGTGCGCAAGGTGCACGCACTCCTCGAGGACGAATCATGAGCCCGGCTTGGCCCCGCCGCGGAGCTTCCCCAGCGTCACGTTGACCGGGTGCGCCCGGGGAAGGAAGCCGATCACCGGGCGGCGGCGAAATCCCATCCCATCGATCTCGCGCAGGATGCCGGTGTGGTTCTTCTGCACCGACAGCCCTTTGATGAATGCATCGAACGCGTCCTTCTTCCGGTTGACGACCATCAACACGCGGCCGTAGTTCAAGAACAGGTCGGCGTTGAAGAATTCCATCGCGATCGCGCGACGGCACAGCTCGACGCCCTCGCGTGGCTGATGCGCGTCGCGCGCGAGGCAGAGTCCGTAGTAGGACAGGTAGCGCGCCTGCGGCGGCCGTCCTCCGACCCGCCGCTCGACCTCGATCGCGGCTTCGAAGAGGGCCAACGCTTCGAGCACGCGGCCCTGCTCGAGCGCGGTCATGCCTCGTTGAAATCGGGTTTCCGCCGCCTGCACGAGCATCGTCGGGCCTCCAGTATCCCGTACGAATATCGAGTGAGGGGAATCCCCGAGCCAGACCTCGTTTGGTCAAGCCGATTGCGGGAACGTACCGGCCCCGAGCGCGTCAGCCGTTGACGCCGTCGACCAGGGGCTGATTGATTTCAATCGTGTGGCGCTGCCGCAAATTTTGAATCAGGTCTTCGGCAAGCTGGTCGCGCCGTTGCTGGAGGAGCTGCTCCCGGAGCGCGGCCTTTTCCGTTTGGAACTTCGCCGCATCGAACATGTCGTGCCGCGTGACCGAATAGACGATCGCGCCGCCCGGTGCCGGGACCGCTCCCTTCGCGCCCACGGAGCCCGAGGGGCCGAACAGCACCGCATCGAGCTCGGGCACCTTTCCGACGCCGGGAACCTCTCCGCCGGCGGTGAGGTCGCCGGTCTTTTTCACCTCGAGCTTCATCGCCTTCGCGGCGTCGGCGAGATTCGCCGCCGCCGACAGCTTCCGTGCGGAGGCAAGCGCCGCCTGACGCCCGCGCTCGCCGATGACGTCGGCCTTGACCTGGGCTTCGACCTCGGAGAGCGGCCGGGTGCCCGCCGGGACGACTTCGGTGCACGCAACGACCGCCAGGCCGCGAGCCACCGCGAGCGGAGCCGAGACCTGACCGGGTGCGAGCGCCGCGACGCCGGTCATGAACTCCGGAGTCGCTCCGACGTCCGGGAGCTTGTCGCCCGGAGCGACGGCGTGATCCTCGACGGTGAGGCCCGCCTTCGCCGCAGCCGATGCGAGGTCGGCCGGCGTTTTCGCCTCGGCGGCGATGCTCTTCGCCTCTTCGGCGGCCAGTTCCTGCGCCTTCTGCAAGGAGAGCCGGCGCCGGATCGAGTCCTTGGCCTCGTCGAACGAGGTCGCGCCCTCGGCGCGGGCCTCCTCGACCTGGATGACGTGAAACCCGAACTCGCTCTCGACGACGGGCGCGAACTGCCCGGGCGCCGTCGCGAACGCGGCGTCCTCGAACGGCTTGACCATCGTCCCGCGCCCGAACCACCCGAGCTCGCCGCCCTGCGGCGCCGACCCGGGGTCCTGGGAGAGCGTCTTGGCCATCGTCGCGAAGTCTTCACCCTTCTGCGCACGCGCGAGAGACGCGGCCGCCTGGTCGCGAGCGGCCTTCTTCTCGGCGTCGCCCGCACCCGCCGGGAGCTTGAAGAGGATGTGCCGGACGCGGCGCTGCTCCGGCCGCTTGTAGTCGGCCGCGTGAGCATCGTAGTCGGCCTTCAGGTCGGCGTCCGAAACCGTGGCCTTGGGGAGCTGGGCCTGGCGGTCGACGACGACCATCCGGACCTTGCGGCCCTCCGGGCGCTTGTAATCCGCGGCGTGCGACGAATACCACGACGCGAGGGCTCCGGCATCGACCGCCTCCGAAGCCGCCGGCGGCGCGGGGACGAAGACGTAGTCGGCAGCGCCGCGCACGTTGCGCTCGCGCCACGTCTTCTCGAGCTCCGGCTCCGCGACGCGCGCGGAGACCGTCATGACCTCGAGCCAGCGCTTCCAGAGGATGTCGTCGCCGAGCTGGCGCTCGTACGCTTCGACGCCGCCGTCCACCGCCTGGCCGATGTAGTCGGCGTAACGCTCCTTGCCGACGAAGTTGCCGGACGCATCCTTGAAGGTCGGATTGTCGAGGATCAGCTTCGAGATCGCCTCTTTGTTCGCCGTCAGCCCCATGCTGCGGGCTTCCGAGAGGACGAGCCGGCGGTCGACGAGGTTCTGGATCGTCTGGCTGCCGAGCTTGAGGTTCTTCTTCATCTGCTCGTACTGGGTCCCGAGCAGCCGGCGGTAATAATCGTCCTGGCTCCGCGCGGCCTGCATGAACTCCGAGGTGGAGATCGTCTGGCCGTCGACACGGGCGGCCCAATCGGCCTCCCGGCTCCGCCTGACGCCGCGATCGAAATAGGACCCGAGGTACAGGAGCATCGCGAGGGCGACGACCACGAGGATCCATTTGAGGTGTCTCAGGTTGTCGCGCATGACGTTGAGCATGAAGGCGTCTCCGGGAGCGTCGGACGGGCAAAAAGCGAATGGTAGTCCAGCGCGGGGGCCGTCATCAACCGGCCGGTGGTTTTGGGGCGAACCGGGGACTAGATTCGCGCCGGTATGAGGGCGCAGCCGCAAAGATCCGGCATCCTGCTCGATTGGTTCACGGTCACATACCGGAGCGCCGTCCTGGGTGGGGTGCTGCTGCTGGCGGCCGCTGGCGTCGGGGCGTGGTTCGTCTTTTCGTACTCGCCCGGGAAGCCCCGCCAGGAAGCCGAAGAGGCGATCGGCCGCGCCGAGGACCGGCTCACCGAAGCGCTCCGCTACCCGTCGACCGACAAGCTCGACGACGCCCGCGGGAGCGCGCGGTCGGCGCTCGCCGAAGGGAAGGACGCGTTTTCCCGCCGCCAGTACGACGATGCCCGGGTGGCCGCGATGCGCTCGGAGAATTTCTCGCAGAAGGCCATCGACATGGCGCGGGGCGAGGGAACGGCGTCGAAGGAGGTGCGCGTCTACCACATGGAAGGGGACGTCCGGGTGAAGCGCGCCGGCGGGTTCAACTGGGACCCCGCCGATCGGAAGCTCACCTTGCGGGTCGGCGACCAGATCAAGACCGCCTCGTCCGGGTCGGTCCAGCTCATCTATTTCGACGGGACCGTCACGACGATCAATCCGGGATCGCTGCTCGAGATCCGCGAGATCCACGAGGATCCGGCGACGAAGGTCCGCCACGTCAGCGAAAAGCTCAACTGGGGCGAGGTGATGGCCTCGACGCAGAAAACCAACGTCGACGGGTCGTTCCACGAGGTCGCCACCGACAACGTCTCGGCGAGGTCCGCGGAGGCCGGCGAGTTCCGTGTGTCGTCGGACAAGGAGTCCAAGGCCGCGGCCGTCGACGTGTTCCAGGGCCACGTGCAGATCTCGTCCAAGGGCAAGGTGGAGAAGCTCGAGTCGGGCGAGCGCATCCGTTCGGATGCGGGGGGCGAGCTGCAGTCCAAGGAGATCCTTCCGACCGTTCCCCGGTTGATCGCGCCCGCCGATCAGAAGATCTTCGTCCACGAGGATCCGGCCAAGGCCAGCACGACGCTCGCCTGGGAGAAGATCCAAGGGGCGGACCACTACCACCTCGTGATCTCGGACCGGCAGCTCTTCACGGCCGCCCTGTACGACGCCGATCGCGCCGAGACGGCGGTCCAGATCGACGGCATCCAGCCGGGCGAATACTACTGGAAGGTCGCTTCGGTCGCGCCCAACGGGGTCGTCGGTCCGTACAGCGCCGCCCGCAGGTTCCGGGTGACCACCCAGGCGCTCCACGACAAGGAGGACACGACGCCTCCGAACCTCGAGATCACGGAGAACGTCCAATCCGGGCCGATGCTGATCCTGAACGGGCGCACCGAGCCCGGAGCGCTGCTGTGGGTCGACAACGAGAAGGTCGAGGTGACCGACGATGGGGCGTTCTACGCGGTCATCCGGCTCCGCAAGGAGGGGGTCAACGACGTCGTTCTGATGGCCCAGGATGCCGCGGGAAACGTCCGAAAGCTCACCCACCGCGCTTACGTGGACACGTACTAGGCCCGGGAGGGCGGGTTTTCTTGCTTTTCGTCGTTTGCGGCGTCTAGATTAGCTATCTCTATACAGCCGTGGCGATGGCGCCGCGTCCGGAGTGAGCGTTCATGTCCTTGTCTCCCACCTCATTTCTCTCGATGTTCTCCAACGATCTCGCCATCGATCTCGGCACGGCGAATTCTCTCGTGTACTCGAAAGGGCGCGGCATCGTCGTCAGCGAGCCCTCGATCGTTGCGGTCAATCAGAAGACCGGGAAGGTCGAAGCGGTCGGCAAGGAAGCGAAGGAGATGCTGGGGCGGACGCCCGGTAACATCATCGCGATCCGGCCGATGAAGGACGGCGTGATCGCGGACTTCGAGCACACCGAGCGCATGCTGTCGTACTTCATCGAGCAGGCGCACAACCGGAAGTTCGGCGTTCGCCCGCGCATCGTGATCGGCGTGCCGAGCGAGATCACGCAAGTCGAGAAGCGCGCGGTCCGGGATTCCGCGATGCGCGCGAAGGCCACCGAGGTCTACCTCGTCGAGCAAGCCATGATGGCGGCGATCGGCGCCGGCTTGCCGATCACGGAGCCGACCGGAAACATGGTCCTCGACATCGGAGGCGGGACGTCGGACGTCGCGGTCATCTCGATGGCGGGCATCGTCTACGCCCGCTCGGTCCGTGTCGCGGGCAACGAGATGGACGAGGCGATCACGCAGTACATCAAGCGCAAGTACAATCTCCTGATCGGCGAGCGCACCGCCGAGGAGGTCAAGATCAAGCTCGGCTCCGCGTTCCCCCTGGATGAGGAGCTCACGCTCGAGATCAAGGGACGCGATCTCGTCGAGGGCGTCCCCAAGACGATCATCGTGTCGGACGAGGAGATCCGCGAAGCGCTCGCGGAGACCGTGGCCACGATCATCGAATCGGTCCGGCAGGCGCTCGAGCAGACGCCGCCCGAGCTGTCTGCCGACATCGTCGACCGCGGCATCGTGCTCACGGGGGGCGGCGCGCTTCTCAAGAACCTCGACAAGCGCCTCCGCGAGGAGACCGGCCTGCCGGTGTCGATCGCGGACGACCCCTTGACGTCCGTCGTGATGGGAACGGGGAAGATGCTGACCGATTTCGACCTCCTGCGTCGCGTCGCGCTCGACTAACCCGCTCGAACCCGCAAGATGGCGGCCGTTTCTTCCGCCCGTGCCAACGCGCTCCTGATGGGAGTGATGGCGTTCGCGCAGCTCCTGCTGATGGCTGCGAGCGTCCGGGGAAGCCTGGTGTCGGGGGGGGCGGCGGGGGCCGTCGGCGCCGCGTCGGAGCCCGTCGTCCGCGCAGAACGCTCGATCTCGGGCGTCGCGCTCGACGTCGTTCACTTCTTCCGGGACATCCACGCTGACGCCGTCGAGAGTGCCAAGCTCCGTCTCGAGCTGACGCGACTGTCGAGCGAGCTCGACCGCGTTCACGACCTGGCGCAGGAGAACGAGAGGCTGCGCGAGCTGCTCGGGATGCACGAAGACCTCGTCCCGAAATCGATCGGCGCATCGGTCGTCACGTCGCGGCTCGCCAACCAGTCGCGCGTGCTGCTCGTCGATCGGGGCTCGGCCGACGGCGTGCGCGCCGACATGGCCGTGGTCGCGTGGGGCGGCGCCGTCGGACGCGTGGTCTCGGTGGACAAGGGCTATGCGAGGGTCCGCTTGCTGTCGGATCCGAACAGCGGCGCGTCGGGCGTCATCGCGCGCAGCCACGCCGAGGGGATGGTCGTCGGCCGCGGCTCCGAGGCGATGGAGATGATCTACGTCCCGAAGTACGCCGACGTCGCCGTCGGCGACCGGGTGATCACATCCGGCCTCGACGGAGTGTTCCCGCGCGGGTTCGGACTCGGGCGCGTGACGGTCGTCGGGGAGCCCGTGGGGGCCAGCAAGTCGATCCGCGTCGAGCCTCTGATCGACGAGGCAGCGGTCGGGCACGTGCTGGTCCTCCTCGAAAGCTCCGGCACGAAGCTCCTGGCTCCGGACGAGACCGAGGCGCACCCGTGATCGTCCTGTGGGCGACGCTCGGGATCGTTCTGGCTCTGGCGTCCGAGCTGACGCTGGGGCGCATCGCGCCGTCCGCCACGGCGTACGTCGGCGTGATGACGCTGCCGTTCATCACGTACGCGCTGCGTACGTCGCAACGCTCGTCGATGACGGTCGGCTGCGTGTCGGGGCTGCTCGAGGATTACTGGATGGAGCCCCGCCTGTTCGGCCTGAACGGCCTGGTGAAGACCGTTCTCGGCTGGGCGCTCGGTGGCTTGGGCGCCCGGTTCGATCTGAACAACGTCTGGGGCTGGTTCGGGTCCGGGGCGTCGGTCCACCTGCTGGACGAAGGGTTGCAAATCGCGCTCCGGCGCCTGTTCGGACAGGCCACCGCGCCGGTCTCGCCGGTGGCCCTGTTGATCCGGGCGCTGGCCGGGGGGTTGCTGACCGCCGGGGTTCTCGCCATTGTAGGAAAGCTCGGTGTCAGCCGCCGGGTGAGATCGAGAAAGCAGCGAAAGGCTTAGAGCATGGACTATCGCGAGCGCTGGGAGCTGAAGGAATACCAGACCGAGCAGCGGCTCGGAAGCCGCGCCAATCTGCTGCACGTCGCCATCATCGTCGTGCTCGTCGGCTTCCTCGGAACGTTCTGGTATCTGCAGGTCGTCCGGGGAGGCGAGTTCGCGGTGCTCGCCGAGAACAACCGCCTGCGGCGCATTCCGCTGCCTCCGACCCGCGGCGTCGTGTTCGACCGTCACGAGGAGGTGCTGGCTTCGACCCGGCCCGCGATGAACCTCGTGCTCGTTCGCGAAGGCCTGACCGACGCGGATGCGCAGCTCAAGCGGCTCGAGGCCCTGCTCGGGATTCCCTACGACACGCTGAAGGCGCGCCTGACCGCGATGAAGCACCGTCCGACGTTCGAGCCGCTCGTCATCAAGGAGGACGTGCAGCTCGCCGAGATCGCCAAGGTGGAGGCGCGTCGCGAGTGGTTTCCCAGCGTCGAGGTGGAGCAGACGGCCCTCAGGGACTATCCCGATGGGCCCGCGGTCGCGCACGCGGTGGGCTACGTCGGCGAGATCAACGAGACCCAGCTCGCGAGGTTCCAGGACGCCCAGCAGGGCGACATCGTCGGCAAGACCGGCGTCGAGAGCCGATACGACGACATCTTGAGGGGCCGCCGCGGCTTCAAGCTGCAGACCGTCAACAGCCTCGGACGGCCTTTCGGAGCCTCGCAGCGCGGTCGCGATCCCGAAGACGGTCTTCCGCTCCACCTGACCATCGACCGGAAGCTCCAGCGAAAGCTGGTCGAAGCGCTGGGAGAAGAAGTCGGCTCGGGTATCTTCATGAACCCGCACACGGGCGAGGTCCTGGCCCTGGCCTCGACCCCCGGCTACGACCCCAACGTGTTCACGGCTCCGGTCTCGCGCACGACGTGGATGGGGCTGATCAACGACCCGCGCCATCCGCTCAACGATCGGGCGATCTCGTCCTTCTATGCCCCGGGTTCGACATTCAAGGTGCTGATGTCGATCGTCGGGCTCGAAACCGGCGCGATCACGCCGCAATCGCTCGTGACCTGCACGGGCTCCGTGATGATCTACAACCGCCGGTTCGTGTGCTGGGCGAAGGAAGGGCACGGGACGGTCGACGTCCACAAGGCGCTCGTTCACTCGTGCAACGTTTTCTACTACCTGCTCGGCCGCAAGGTCGGAATCGACTCGATCAGCAAGTACGCGAAGATGTTCGGCGTCGGCGAGATCTCGGGGATCGACATCCCCGGCGAAAGCCGCGGCAACCCGCCTTCGCCCGAGTGGAAGATGAAGGTCCACAAGGAGCAGTGGTATCCGGGCGACACGATCTCGGTGTCGATCGGGCAGGGGCTCCTCGCCGTGACGCCGGTGCAGATGGCGACCATGATCTCGGCGGTCGCCAACGGCGGATCGCTCGTCAAGCCCCACCTGGCGAAGGACGCGAACACCGATCCCACGAAGCTCCCGGTGAACCCTGCGACTCTCGCGCTGATTCGCGATGCCTTGGCCGACGTCGTCGAGGAGGGCACCGCGACGAAGGCGCAGCTCGGCCCGATTCACGTGGCCGGGAAGACGGGCACGGCGCAGGTCTACAAGAAATCGGTCGGGGTCGACGCCGACAAGCAACCGAAGGACGAGCGCGATCACGCGTGGTTCATCGGCTACGCGCCCGCGGAAAACCCCGAGATCGCGTTCGCAATCGTGATCGAGCACGGCGGCCACGGCGGAACGACCGCGGCGCCGGTCGCCAAGAAAGTGCTGGAGGTCTTCTTCCAGGACCGGCTGCCTCCACCCAAGGAGCCGGTCCCCGCGCTGCAAGCCAAGGCGCTCTCCGGCCCGGAGGGGCAGCATGCTTCAGCGCCGGTTGCTCGATAGGCTCGATCTCCCGACGATCACGGCGGTTCTCGCTCTCGCCGCGGTCGGGATGACGGCGATCGCCTCCGCGACCGTCGAGCAGCCGGGCCGCGCGGGGCTCTGGAAGAGCCAGCTCGCTTGGATGGGCATCGCGTCGGTCGCGGCGATGATCGTGATCGCGGTCGATTACCACATCTGGGCCGAGTTCGCGCTGAGCCTGCACGGGCTCGCCACCGCCCTGCTCGTCGGCGTCCTCGTCGCCGGCAAGGAGGTCGGCGGCAACAAGTCGTGGCTGGCGCTGGGGCCCGTGAGGTTCCAGCCCTCCGAGTTCGCGAAATGGACGACGTGCCTCGCGATCGCGTCGTTCCTCGCGAAGCGCGTCCACGGACGGTTGCGGTTCGTGCAGGTGCTCCAGCTCGGCGCCATAGCCGGCGTGCCGCTTCTTCTGATCGCGAAGCAGCCCGACATGGGGACCGCTCTCACCTTCGTGCCGATCACGCTGACGGCGGTGCTGCTCGGCGGACTGAGGTGGCGCGTCGTCTTCGCGGCCGTGGCCGTCGTGGTGGTCCTGGCTCCGTTCGGATGGCAGCACCTCAAGGCGTACCAGCGCGAGCGCATCCTGACCGTGTTCGACCCGGACCGCGATCCGTCCGGCATCGGCTACCAGGTGCACCAATCGAAGATCGCGGTCGGCTCCGGGCGGATCACCGGAAAGGGCCTCTTCAAGGGCACGCAGACCCGATTGAACTTCCTTCCCGCGCAGCACACCGATTTCGTCCTGGCCGTGATCTCGGAGGAGCTCGGGTTCATCGGGGCGGCGGGCGTTCTGGCCCTCCTCTATTACGTCCTCTATCGAGGCTTTCTCGCGGCACGCTCCGCGCAGGACCGGCTCGGGACGTATCTCAGCCTGCTCGTGGTGTCCTGGCTCGCGGGCCAAGCCGCGATCAACATCGGGATGGTCGTGGGGTTGATGCCGACGATCGGCGTCCCGCTGCCGTTTCTCTCCTATGGCGGCAGTGCGCTGATCTCCGCGACCTGCGGCGTCGGTCTCATCGCGAACGTGCGGGGCCGCCGGTTCGTGAACTGATAGAATTCCGGTCGAGAGTCAAGAGTTGAAAGTCGAGAGCCGGAACCCTCGACCCTGAACTCTCGACTCTCGACGGGACGACCCATGACACCCGAAATCGAATCCAGCGACGAAGCGGCCTTCCGCGAGCTGCTCGCCGGCGTCCAGAAGCCGACGCGCTACATCGGCGGCGAATGGAATGAGATCGTGAAGGATCGCCGCGGCGTCGACCTCACGTTCGCCCTGGCGTTTCCCGACGTGTACGAGATCGGAATGTCGCACCTCGGCTTCCGGATCCTCTACCCGATGCTCAATGCGCGCGAGGACACGGTGGCGGAGCGCGTGTTCTGCCCGTGGCCGGACATGGCGGACGGCCTGCGGCGGGCGCGGCGGCCGCTGACCACGCTCGAGACCGGCTTGCCGCTGTCGCAGGTCGACGTGGTCGGGTTCTCGCTCCAGTACGAGATGACGTTCTCGAACGTGCTCGAGATGCTCGACCTGGCGGGCATCCCCTTGAGACAGGCGGCGCGCGGCGAGGACGACCCGCTCGTCGTCGCGGGCGGGCCCGTCGTCTTCAACAGCGAGCCGATCGCCGACTTCCTCGATTTCGTCCTGCTCGGCGACGCCGAGGAGCTTCTGCCCGAATTCCTCGACCGGCTGAAGGCCCTCAAGCGCGCGCGGGCGCCGCGCGCCGCGCGCATCCGCGAGCTGGCGCAGATCCCGGGCGTCTACGCCCCCTCGCTGTATCCCCTCGAAGAGCACCACGGGCTGCTGATCCCCGTGGCCGGCCCGGACGCGCCGTACCCGGTGAAGCGGCGAATCGTCTACGACATCGACCGCTTCCCGTTTCCCGACCGGATCATCGTGCCGCACGGTGAGATCGTCCACGATCGCGTGTCGATCGAGCTGATGCGCGGCTGTCCGGTGGGGTGCCGGTTCTGCCAGGCGGGATACATCTACCGGCCGACGCGCGAGCGCGATCCCGATCAGGTTCGAGACACCGTCATCCGCTCGGTGCGGGCGACCGGCTACGATCAGTTCTCGCTGGCCTCGCTCAACACGGGCGAGTACGGCGCGGTTCAGCCGCTGCTGTTCGACCTGATGGACCGATTCGAGCCCGAATCGGTCTCGGTCTCGCTGTCGTCGCTCCACGCCTCCACGATGACCGAAGACCTCGCGCGGCAGGTGCGGCGCGTGCGGAAGTCGGGCTTCACGATCGCGCCGGAGGCGGGCACGCAGCGCCTGCGCAACGTCATCAACAAGAACTTGGACGAAGCCCAGATCCTGAACGCATGCCGGCTGGCGTTCGAGGCCGGATGGGACGTGATCAAGCTCTACTTCATGATCGGCCTTCCGACCGAGACGGATGCCGACGTCGACGGGCTCGTCGATCTCGCCCACGAGATCCACGCCGTCGGGCGGCGCACCGCGAAGGGCCGCCGCCCCGAGGTCACGCTGTCGGCGTCGTCGTTCGTGCCGAAGCCGGTGACCCCCTTCCAGTGGGTCGGCCAGGACCGGATCGGCAACCTCTACCGGAAGCAGGACCGCATCAGTGCCCGGGTCCGGCGCGGGGTGCGCTTCAAGCATCATGAATGCGAGACGACGTTCCTCGAAGGAGCCTTCTCGCGCGGCGACCGCCGTCTCGGCGCCGTGCTCGAACGCGCGTTCCGGATGGGGGCCCGGTTCGACGGATGGGTCGAGCACTTCGACGCCGCGCTGTGGCGCAAGGCGTTCCAGGACGAGGGCATCGACCCCGAGACGTACGCGTACGGCGACTGGCCCACCGACCGGCCCCTGCCGTGGGACGTCCTCGATTCGCTCGTCAACAAGAAGTGGCTCGCGATCGAGCTCAAGCGGGCGCTCGCCGCCGGGACTCTGTCGATCTGCGGTCCCACCTCATGCCATGGATGCGCCCCCTTCGCGAAGGAGTGCGTCAAGGGCGTCGTGAAGGAGACGACCGGCCGCCCGTTGGGCGACGGTCTCACGATCCTCCAGACCCCGGCCGCCCCGGGGCCGGGCATCCCCGCGCGGGCGGACGATGCGCCCCGGGCGCTCACGCCCGACGAAGCCGCGGCGCGCCGCGCCGCGATCGATTCCCTTCCGCGCCACCGCTACCGGCTCCGCTTCACGAAGACGGGC
Organism: uncultured Acidobacteriota bacterium; assembly: GCA_964647625.1. Classification (GTDB taxonomy): domain Bacteria; phylum Acidobacteriota; class Polarisedimenticolia; order Polarisedimenticolales; family DASRJG01; genus DASRJG01. Next base: position 44,239 of record CAZYHZ010000025.1, on the reverse strand, counting down.
CGCGTTCAGTTCCTCGGCCATCTCGACCTCACGCGCACGCTGCTTCGCGCGTTCCGGCGCGCGCGCATCGCGCTCGTGTATTCGCAGGGGTTCAATCCCAAACCGCGGGTGCAGTTCGGCCCCGCGCTGTCCGTCGGCATCGAATCGCACGGCGAGTACCTCGACTTCCTCGCGTTCGACCGGCTCGATCTTCCGGCGTCGCTCGCCCGGATCAACGCCGGGCTTCCGAGGGGCATCACCGCCGAGGCGCTGATCGAATGCCCGGCGGACGCCCCCGCGCTCACCGAAGCCATCCGGGCGGCGCGTTACGTCGTCCATCTCCCCGCGGGCGCGGATTCGGGGCCGATCGAGGCGGCCTTTGCGTCCCGCGAGGGGCTCGCCGTCACGCGAGACAAGAACGGCAAGTCGGTGACGTTCCCGCTTCAGTCGTGGCTTCTCGCGGTCGAGCCGCTCGGAGTCCGCGCGTTTCGCATGACGGTCGGCGTGGGCGGTGACGGGGCCTCGGTGCGGCCCGACGAGATCCTCACGCTCGTCTACGGCGATGCGGCGAAGAAGGCGAGGCTGGTCCGGGAAGACCTCGCGGTCCTGCAGGACGGAATCTACGTGAACCCGATGCTCGCTCGTCGGGAGACGGTGCCGGTTGCCGGGCGAGCTGCTGGTTAGCCGGACCGGCGGCCGGACGTCGACGGCGCTGCGCGAGGCCGGGCTGACGGTCGAGCTGCGTGTCGAGGACGACCAGACGGGGCTCGCGGTGGGCGACGTCGTCAAGGCCCGCGTCACGAAGGTCCTTCCGGGAATTCAATCGGCGTTCCTCGACGCCGGGCAAGAGCGCAGCGCGTTCCTTCACGTCACCGAGCTTCTGCTCCCCGGGGAGACCCCGCCGGCGGGCGATCCGCTCGCCGACACCGGCTTCGGCGTCGATGGGGACGACGGCCCGCCCGTCGCACGCTCGCCCCGGACCGCGCCGTCCGGCCCGCCGATCCAGGACCGCCTCAAGGAAGGGCGTGATCTCGTCGTCCAGGTCGTGCGCGAGGCCTTCGGCGGGAAGGGAGCCCGCGTCACCTGCTTCGTCACGCTGCCCGGCCGCTATCTGGTGCACGCGCCGCAGACGTCGTTTCGCGGGGTCTCGAGGCGCATCGTCGATCCGGACGAGCGGCAGCGGCTCCGGGAGATCCTCGCGGCGTTTCCCGACTCCGCCGGCGGCTTCATCGTGCGTACCGCCGGGGAGCAGGCGCCGGCGTCGGCGTTCGAAGCCGACGCCCGGTTTCTCGTCCGGACCTGGCAGGCCATCGCATCGCGCATCGATCGCACGGAAGCCCCCGGGATCCTCCACTCGGACCTCGACTTGTTCCTCCGCAGCCTGAGGGATGCCTCTGAATCGTCCTTGGAGCGCATCGTCGTGGACGATGCCAAGCTCCACGAGGCGGGCCTGCGATACTTGCAGGATCTTGATTCGCCGCTCGCCTCGCGCCTCTCGCGGCACGACGGCTCCGAATCGCTGTTCGACCACGAAGGCGTGACCCAGGACGTCGAGAAGTCGCTCCGCCCCCGCGTGTGGCTCCGCTCGGGGGGAACGATCGTGATCGAGCCGACCGAGGCTCTCGTCAGCATCGACGTGAACACCGGTAAGTACGTCGGGACCCGCCAGCCCGAAGAAACCATTCTGAGGACGAACATCGAGGCGGCGGAGGAGATCGCGCGGCAGCTCCGCCTGCGCGACCTGGGCGGAATCATCGTCGTCGACTTCATCGACATGGAGCGTTCCGATCATCGGCAGAAAGTGATCGAGGTCCTGGAAGCGGCGCTCAAGCGCGACCGCTCCCGTACGAAAATCGTCGGGCTGTCCGAGCTCGGGCTTCTCGAGCTGACGCGCAAGCGGACGCGGCTCGGAATCGGCGCCGCCCTGACGCGGCGGTGCGAAGGCTGCGCCGGGAGCGGGCGCACCAAGACTCCGGAGACCGTCGCTTACGAGGCGCTGTCCGAAGTGCGCCGCGTCGGACCGGCGTTCGCGTCGGGCGACGTCACCATCCGGACCCATCCGGACGTTGCGCGAGCCCTCGAGCTGGCGCTCCAGACGGAGGCCCCCATCGTCGAGCGCGACACGATCGGCAGGCTGCGCATCGTCCCGGATCCGGCGAGCCGGCCCGATCAGTTCGACCTGGCGATCGGCTAGGAGCGGCGGGTGATGCGCGCCTGGCGGCGCTCCGCTGCGGCCTGCGCTCGCTCGATGTCCTCAGGCCGCTCGAGGGCCAGCCTGGGTGCGGGGCGGGGAAGGCCGTCCTTGGTGACCGTCACCATCGTCACATAGGCGCGCGTCGTCACGCGGCGGGATCCGGTCCGCGGGTCTTCGGAATGAACCTCGATCTCGATCTCCATCGACGAGCCGAACACCGCGTTCAGCCGGCCGTGCAGCACGAGCACGTCACCGACGTGGACGCCGCTCTTGAAGTCGACGGAATCCAGGGACGCGGTCACCACCTCGCAGCGCGCGTGCCGGATGGCGACGATGGCCGCGCACTTGTCGACGAGGGCGAGGACCCGGCCGCCGAAGATCGAGCCGTGGACGTTGGAGTCCTCGGGAAGGACGATCTCGGTCATCTCGACGAGGGAGTCCTGTGGCTTTCGAACCCCCTCGTCGCCCCGCGGTGAGCTCAGCGCTGCGACCCGCTGCTCGCCTGGCTTTCGGCCTTCGGCGATTCCTTCTCCGGCTCGGACTTGGCGACGGTCGCCGCGGCGGCGGCCTTCTTGGGGCACCCCTTCCCGTTGTGGGCCGCGCACGGCGTTTCGGCGGCGGCTGCGGCGGGGGCAGGAGCGGCGGCCGCGGCCTTCGCATCGGCCACGGTCTTCACGTCGGCCGCATCCTTCGCGTGGGCGCAGCACGGCATGTCGCAGCCCTTGCCGTCCTTCTGGACGGCGGCCTTGACGTCCTTGGCATCGGCCGAATTCGCGTGCTCGTCGCAAGCGAAGCCGACGTTTGCTGCCGTAGCCAGCGCCGCAGCGGCGAGAGTCCATTTCATCCAACGCATCGTCAGTCTCCTCGAAGCGCGCCGCGGAAACGAGCGATCGGGCGCGAATCCCATCGGAGTATACGGGGAACGGGCGGCCAGGCCCACCGCGCGGACGTTTGACAGGGATAGGGCGGTTTCCTAGACTGTTGATCCTAGTTGAGAACCATTCGCAACTAGCGAGCGCGTCGCGCGCACGGTTTCGTGAGGGCGAGGCGGGGAGCATTGAGCGAAGCCGTTCTGATCCCTGAAGCGCCCAACGACGTCACGCTCGCCGACGGCATCATCCTCGTCGGTAATCCGAACGTCGGCAAGAGCGCGTTGTTCGGCGCGCTGACCGGACGCTACGTCACCGTTTCGAACTATCCCGGCACGACGGTCGAATTCACGCGCGGCTCGATCGCCCTCGGTGGCGATCGAATTCCCGTGGTCGATACGCCCGGCACGAATTCCCTGACGCCGTCGTCCGAGGACGAGCGCGTCACCCGCGACGTGGTGCTCGGGGCGCGAGCACGGGCGGTCGTCGTCGTCGGCGACGCCAAGAACCTCGAGCGCACCCTGGCGCTGGCGCTGCAGCTCGCGGAGATGGACGTCCCGCTCGTCCTCGCACTCAACATGTGGGACGAGGCGACGCGGCGCGGCTTGACGATCGACGTCGCGATGCTCTCCCGCGAGCTCGGCGTCGCGGCGATCCCCACCGTCGCCATCCGCAAGGAGGGCCTGGAGCCGCTGCGCGAGGCGCTCCGGTCTCCGCGCCACGGACGCGTCGCGATCGAGTATCCCCAGGCGATCGAGGACGCGATCGCGACGATGATCCCGTACCTTCCGGCGGGAACCGTCGCGCCGCGCGCGATGGCGCTCCTGGCGCTCGGCGGCGACGACGCGATGCTCGCGGACCTGCGCGCGCGCGCCGGCCGGGGCTTCGAGGTCATCGAGCGCGCCCGGGCGAAGGCGCAGGCGGCCTCGAGGACGCCGCTGGCCGCCGTCGTCAACCACGCCCGCATGAGCGCCGCGGTCGCGATGGCGAGCCGGATCCGCCAGCGCGATCCGGGCGCGGCGGCATCGGCGCGCCGAGTCGCCGCCCGGCTCGAGACGCTGACCACGCACGCGGTCTGGGGGCTTCCCGTCCTCGCGCTGGTCCTGTGGCTCGCTTACGAATTCGTCGGCGTGTTCGGCGCCTCGACGCTCGTCGGCTGGCTCGAGAACGGGCTTTTCAACGGATGGATCAACCCCGCGGCCATTTCGTTTTTCGACGCGCACGTGCCGTGGGCCTTCCTGCGCGATCTGATCGTCGGCCCCTACGGCGTCTTGACGATGGCGCTGACGTACTCGCTCGCGCTCGTGTTTCCGATCGTCGGGACGTTCTTCATCGCCTTCGGCGTGCTCGAAGACTCGGGGTACCTCCCGCGCCTGGCCGTCATGGTCAACCGCGTCTTCAAGAAAATGGGCTTGAACGGCAAGGCCGTGCTTCCCATGGTCCTGGGCTTGGGCTGCGACACGATGGCGACCCTGACCACGCGCATCCTGGAGACGCGCAAGGAGCGGCTGATCGTCATCCTCCTCCTCGCATTGGGGGTCCCGTGCTCCGCCCAGCTCACGGTGGTCCTCACGATGCTCGGGGCGCTCTCGCCCGTGGCGATGTTCGTTTGGCTCGGCGTCGTCATCGGGACCATCCTGCTCGTCGGAGCGCTCGCCGCCCGCGTCATCCCCGGACGGGGGAGCGATTTCGTCCTGGAGCTGCCGCCGCTGCGCTTGCCGCGGCTCGGGAACATCGTGGTCAAGACCCTCGCGCGCATCGAGTGGTACTTGAAGGAAGCGGTCCCCCTGTTCGTCGTGGGCACGCTCATCCTGTTCGTCGCGGACCGCCTCGACCTTCTGACCCGGATGGAGCGCGCGGCGGCGCCGCTCCTCACCGGCGCCTTGGGGCTTCCCAAGGAAACCGCCGCGGCGTTCATCGTGGGCTTCCTCAGGCGCGATTTCGGCGCCGCGGGCCTCTACCAGATGGCGAAGGCCGGGAGCCTCGATCCCGTCCAGATCGTCGTCGCCGTCGTCGTGATCACCCTGTTCATCCCGTGCATCGCGAATTTCTTCATGATGGTCAAGGAGCGCGGCTGGAAGACGGGTCTGGCGATCGCATCGTTCATCTTCCCGTTCGCCATCGCGGTCGGAGCCGCGCTCAACTGGGCGCTGCGCGCGATGCACGTCACGCTTCGATGAGCGCACATCCCGAGGCGGTTCCGTTCGCGCCGTCGGGCCCGGCAGCGCGCGATGCCACCGAGTTCCAGTGCTCGCTTTGCGGCGTGAAATTCACGCACGGCACGCTGGTGTGCGGCGCGTGTCCTTTGAACGCGGGCTGCGAGGTGGTCAAATGTCCCTCGTGCGGATTCCAATTTCCACGGACCTCGCGACTGGTGAGCCTCACGCGAAGGCTTCTGGGCCGGGCGGCCGGGTGATTCCGCCGTCGCGGAGATTCCGCCGTTCCGAAGGGGACGGCGCGCAATCGCTCTCGACGCTCGCTGCCGGACAAGCGGCCGTCGTGGTTCACGTCGACTCGCCGGACCCCGGCCGGGTCGTCAAGCTGTCGAGCCTCGGCATCATGCCAGGAGCGTGCGTGATCCTGATCCAGAAGTCTCCTGCGGTGGTCCTCCGGATCGCCGAGACCGTGATCGCGATCGACCGCGAGGTCGCGGACGAGATCTTCGTCACCTGTGAGGAGCCCTCATGACGCCCATCCGTACCGTGGCTGCAGCCGTCTTCGTCGTCACCGCAGGGGGGCTCGCCGCCGCCCAGGTGTCAGAAATCGCCGGCAAGGTGCTCGACACCGACGGGAAGCCCGTGGTCGGCGCGGAGGTCTCCGCGACGAACAAGACGTTCGAGCAGCGCGTGTTCAAGAGCACGACCGACAAGAAGGGCAATTACTTCGTCACGGGCCTGCTCTACGAGAATACGGCGGACAATTGGCGGATCGCGATCAAGGCGGCCGGCTTCGTCCCGGTTTCCGTCAGTACGGTCGCTCGGGACTCGACGCAGTCGCTCTACCTCAAGGACGACGTCAAGCTCACCGCGGCAAAACCTTCCACCGATCTCAAGGTGCGTGCGTTTTCCACGATCCGGATGGATTTCACGATGCGCCCGGGAGACGCCGAGGCGGAGGCCGCGCCGCCTCCTGCGATCCCCGGAATCGCGCCGGCGGGCGCCGCCGGCGCCGCCCGCAGCGGCGGAGGAGGGCCCTACGACCAGGCGCTCGACAAAGTCCGTGCCGGAGACGTCGAGGGATCGGTCGATCTCTTCAAGAGCGCCATCGAAGAGAAACCCGACGACTGGGAGCGCCACGACGTCTACGCGAAGGTCCTCCTGAAGCTCGACCGGTCGGGCGAGGCGACGATCCAGGCGAACAAGGCCGTAGCGCTCGCTCCGGACAAAGCGGCGCCCCTCATCACGCTGACCGACGTCTACCTCGCCCGGAGCCTCCCGGACAAAGCGGCGGAATCGATCAAGAAGGCGGAGGCGATCGAGCCGGAGAACGACAAGGTCCTGGCGCGTGCCGCCGCGGTGGCGGCGGACGCGGGACACCTCGACGAAGCGATCGCGCTCAACGAGAAGGTCCTCGCGAAGAAGCCGGACAACACCGAGGTCCTGGTCGCGCTGGCGGCGCTTTACAACAGGAACAAGCAGCCGAAGAAGGCCGAGGAGGCGCTGAACAAGGTCGTCGCCATCGATCCGGCCAACGCCCACCGGACCTTTTACAACCTGGGCGTCGTCATCGAGAACCGGGACGACATCTCGGATGCCGATCACAAGAAGGCGATCGAGGCCTTCCGGAAGGCGATCGAGCTGAAGCCGGATTACGCGATCGCGCATCGCGACCTCGGGCTCGCGCTTCTGCGCGTGGGCGACCTGATGGCGGCCCGCAAATCGCTTCAGAAGTACGTCGATCTGCAGCCGCAGGCGAAGGACGCCGCGGACATCCGGGCGACGGTCAAGAGCCTCGATTCGGCGAAGTAGGCGGTGGGCGAGGCCCGCTGGCGCATCGAGGTCGTCCGGGGGACGACGCTCGTGCGGTGCGCCGCGCTCGAGGCGGTCCCCGGCATCGCCCACGGGTTCGGCACGCGCGATCCCGCGCCCGGTCTCACGCAGGCCGCAGGCTTATCGGGGGCGGCGCCGGCGTCCCTCCGTCAGGTTCACGGCCGGGAGATCGTTTCTCTCGACGAGCCGATCCCCGGAACGATGGAGGCGGACGGAGCGTTCCTGTTGCGGCGGAGTGAAGCGCCTACCATCGTCCCCGCGGTGCGGACCGCCGACTGCGTTCCGGTGCTGATGTCGGCGGCCGACGGCCGTGCCGTGGCGGCGATCCACGCGGGATGGCGCGGGACCGCCGCGGGAATCGCACGATCTGCCGTCTCACGATTCGAAGCGGCAGGGATCCCGTGCCGTGAGCTGATCGTCGCGCTGGGGCCTGCGATCTCCGGCTGTTGCTACGAAGTCGGACCCGAAGTGCCGGCCGCGCTGGCGGCTTCGGGGGCTCGCTCCGCCGAGGTCGGTCCAACGGGGGAAGGGCGAGCTCTCGTCGATCTCAGGGCCGCGCTCCGGGAGCAGCTGGCCAGCGCGGGCGTCCCCGACGGGTCGATTCACTACGCTCCGTGGTGCACCCGCTGCCGCGCCGACCTGTTTCATTCGTACCGGGCCGACGGCCAAAACGCCGGCCGGATGATCGCGGTCATCGGTCCGGCCGGTCCTTGACGGGTCGGGACCCCTGCGTCAAAATCCACACTTTCGCCCGGGACGTTCGCCGTTTCGGGAGTTGGCGGCGTCTTGGGAGGGGCATCTCCCCTCGAAGGCGTCTTGGATGGTGGGGGATCGATGCTGACCGCTTCCGCGCTCGTCGCCGCGGCGACGCCGACGCAGGGCTCGACGCCGCAGCAGGGAAACATCTTCCTGCTGATGATCCCCTACGCAGCGATCTTCGTCGTCTTCTACTTCTTGATGATCCGCCCGACGCGCCAGCGGCAGAAGGAGCACGCGCAACTTCTCGACGCGTTGAAGCCGGGCGACAAGGTCGTGTGTGCCGGAGGGATCCACGCCACCGTCGTCGGCGTGACGGACCAGACGGTCCAGGTCCGGATCGCGGACCAGGTGCGTGTCGACGTCGAGAAGTCGTCGATCTCGACCGTCAAGCGCCCCGAGTAGCCTCGGAAAGGAGCGGCTGTTCCCCATGCCCAAATCGATCACCTGGAAGCTCATCGTCATCGTCGGCGCGGTCGCGTTGTCGGTCTGGCTGTTCTATCCCCCGCAGAAGACGATCAACCTGGGTCTGGACCTGCAGGGCGGCTCCCACCTGGTCCTGCAAGTCGAAACGTCGGCTGCGGTCAAGAGCGAGATCGACCTGGCCATCAATCGCATCGGCCAAATGATGAAGGAAAAGGGGATCACCTACGGCTCGATCGCGAGCTCGCAGGACGGCAACGGGCTCGATCTCAAGGGCGCCGACTCGGCCCGCGGGTCGGAGGTCCGGGAGATCTTCGACACGATCGTGCCGGGCTGGTCGATCTCGCCCGCGGACGCCGACTGGACCGTGAGGATCCCGGACGCGGTCAAGAAGCAGGTCGAAGCCGCCTCCGTGGACACGACGCTGACGGTGCTCAGGCAGCGCGTCGACGAGCTCGGCGTGAAGGAGCCGATCGTCCAGAAGCAGGGAAGCTCGGGTGACCGCATCGTCGTCGAGCTTCCCGGCCTCGAGGACCCCGAGCGCGCCAAGGGCGTGCTCCAGGATCAGGCCGTGCTCGAATGGAAGGCCGTCGCGTATCCCCCGGGGGTCACCGACTTCGAGGGCTGGCGGCCGCCGGCGACCAAGGACGCCGTCGTGCAGATGTTCAACGGGACCGTTCCGCCGAACGTCGAGCTGGCGCCGGAGATCTTCGTCGACGCCAACGGCACGAAGACCGAGTACTGGTGGCCGCTCCAAAACGTCGCCGCGATCGTCGGCAACGATCTCCGCTCCGCGCGCCGGGGCGCCGACCAGATGCAGCGAAACGTCGTCGATTTCATCCTCTCGCCGGAGGCCGGCAAGCGCTTCCAAGCCGCCACGCGCGAGAACCTGCGCAAGAAGATGGCGATCGTCCTCGGGAGCGCCAAGGGGAAGGTCGTGATCTCGGCCCCGGTGATCAACGACGTCATCAGCGACCGCGGGCAGATCTCCGGCCGCTTCGACGTCAAATCCGCCGAGGACCTCGCGCTGAAGCTGCGCTCCGGCGCGATCCCGACGGCGGTGTCGATCATCGACGAGCGGACCGTCGGCCCCTCGCTCGGGCGCGATTCGATCCGCGCGGGGGTGTTCGCGTCGCTGCTCGGCTTCGTGGGCGTCGCGGTGTTCATGCTGATCTACTACCGGCTGTCGGGCGTCAACGCGGTGATCGCGCTCCTGATGAACGTCGTGCTCGTCCTGGGCGCCATGGCGTACTTCGGATCCACGCTGACGCTGCCCGGCATCGCGGGGCTCATCCTGACCGTCGGTATGGCGGTCGATTCGAACGTGCTGATCTTCGAGCGCATCCGTGAAGAGCTCCGCCTCGGAAAGGCCGTCCGCACGGCGATCGACCAGGGGTTCTCCCGGGCGTTCGGCACGATCGTCGACACGCACGTGACGACGATCGTCTCCGCGTTCTTCCTGTTCACCTACGGCACCGGCCCCGTCCGCGGGTTCGCGGTGACCCTGGTGATCGGCCTGGCCTTTTCGATGTTCACCGCGGTGTTCGTGTCCCGCGTCATCTACGACCTCGTCTTGGGCGATCGGCGCAACGTCGAATCGCTGAGCATCTGACGGAGGCCTCCCGTGTTCCAGCTGTTCCAGAACCCGAAGATCGATTTCATGGGCAAGCGCCGGATGTGGGTCGGCGTGTCCCTGTCGCTGATCGCGATCTCGCTGATCATCCTCTTCACCAAGGGCATCCAGCGCGGCATCGAGTTCTCGGGCGGCGCCGAGGTCCAGCTGCAGTACAAGGCGGCGCCTTCCGTCGGCGACGTCCGCGAGGCGCTTTCGAAGGCCGGCTTCGCCGGCTCGATCGTGACCACGATCGGCAAGGCCGAGGATCGCGAGGTCTACATCCGCGTCCCGCTGGTTCCCGGCGCGAAGGACCAGGACCTGGCCCCGCGCGTCGTCGCCTCGCTCAAGACCACTCAGGGGGCCGACGCCTTTACCGTGCGCAGCCAGTCGTACATCGGTCCCACCGTCGGGCGCGAGCTGGTGAAGAAGGCCCTGGGCGCCGTGATCGGCTCGATGCTCGGCATGCTCGTCTACATCTGGGTTCGCTTCGAGTTCCAGTGGGGACTGGCCGCGGTCATCGCCCTCGTCCACGACACGATCATCACGCTCGGGTTGTTCTCTCTCTGCGGCTACGAGATGAGCCTGCCCGTCGTCGCGGCGTTCCTGACGCTCGTCGGCTACTCCGTCAACGACACCGTCGTCATCTTCGACCGGATCCGCGAGAACCTGCGCGCCAAGGGCGGCACCGTGTCCTCGCTCCCCGATCTGATCAACCTCTCGATGAACCAGACCCTGTCGCGGACGATCCTGACGTCGCTGCTCACCTGGATCGTGTGCGTCTTCCTGTTCGCGCTCGGCGGGCCGGCCCTGCGCGACTTCTCGTTCGTGATGGTGGTCGGCATCATCGTCGGGACGTACTCCTCGATCTACATCGCCTCGCCGTTCCTCGTCGTCTGGCAGGAGTGGCTCGGCGAGCGCGCCAAGCAGAAGGCAGCCGCCGCGGCTCCCGCGAAGGCGGTCGCCAAGAAGGTGCGGACCGGCGGCAAGGCCTGAGGGGAAGCCCGTACCCGCGCACCCTATAATCCCTAGGCAATAGGAGGGATCATCGTTTGGTGCGCCGTTTCGAGGAGATCCTCGACCGGGTCGAGCGCTACAACCCCGCCGCCGATCTCGACCTGCTCCGCCGGGCCTACATCTTCTCCGCCCGCGAGCACCGGTCCCAGGTGCGCCGCTCCGGGGAGCCGTACCTCGTCCACCCGATCGAGGTCGCGTACGTGCTCGCCGACCTCGAGCTCGACACGGCGAGCATCGTGGCCGGGCTCCTCCACGACGTCGTCGAGGACACGCTGACGACGATCGAGACGGTCTCGGAGTACTTCGGGGCCGACGTCGCGCACATCGTCGAGGGGGTCACCAAGATCTCGAAGCTGCAGTTCGCGACCAAGGAGCAGGAAGAAGCCGAAAACCTGAGGAAGATGATCCTCGCCATGATCGACGACATCCGCGTCATCCTGGTGAAGCTCGCGGACCGCCTGCACAACATGAGGACGCTCGAGCATCTCGCCCGCGACAAGCAGGAGCGGATCGCGCGCGAGACCGCCGAGATCTACGCCCCGCTCGCGAACCGGCTGGGCATGGGGCGGATCAAGACCGAGCTCGAGGACCTCGCCCTGAGATTCTTGGAGCCAGAGGCCAACGAGGCGCTCGTCTCCGCGCTCGAGGTCAAGCGCAAGGGCAGCGACGTGTTCATCGCCGAGATCCGCCGCAAGCTCGAGACGGCGCTCGCGGAGGCCGGGCTGCACGCGCAGATCTACGGCCGCATCAAGAGCGTGTCGTCGATTCACCGCAAGCTCCGGCGGCAGAAGATCGACGTCGAGCAGGTGTACGACTACATCGCGTTCCGGATCGTCACGGACTCGGTCAAGGACTGCTACGGCGCGCTCGGCATCGTGCACTCGATCTGGCGTCCCGTGCCGGGCCGGATCAAGGACTTCATCGCGATCCCGAAGCCGAACATGTACCAGTCCCTCCATACGTCGGTGATGACCGACGTCGGGCAGCCGTTCGAGGTGCAGATCCGCACGCACGAGATGCACCGGATCGCCGAGGAGGGCGTTGCGGCCCACTGGCAGTACAAGGAGCACGCCCGCGCCGAGGGCGGCGAGGCCGAGCGCGTGGCCTGGCTCCGGCACATCCTCGAGTGGCAGCAAGAGACCAAAGACCCCCGCGAGTTCCTGGAGATGGTCAAGGTCGATCTCTACCCCGAGGAGGTCTACGCGTTCACGCCCAAGGGGAAGGTGTTGTCGTTTCCGCGGGGCGCGAGCCCCGTCGATTTTGCCTACGGCATCCACACGGAGGTCGGCCATCACCTCACCGGGGCCAAGGTCAATGGCCGCCTGGTTCCGCTCCGGACGCCGCTCGGAAACGGCGACATCGTGGAGATCGTCACGCATCCCGGCGCGCACCCGAGCCGGGACTGGCTGTCCCTGGCCAAGACGTCGCGGGCACGCAGCAAGATCCGGGCGTGGCTGAACGCCAACGAGCGCGCACGGTCTGTGGGATTGGGACGGGAGCTGACCGAAAAGGAGCTGAGAAAGTTCCGGCTGTCGCCCAAGGACGTCCTCGATCCGGAGAAGGCGGCCGACGTCCTCAAGAAAATGGGCTTTTCGTCGATCGACGATTTCTTCGCCGCGGTCGGCTATGGAAAGGTCACGCCACGGAGCCTGGTCGCGGCGCTGATGCCGGACGTCGATCTCAAGCCGAAATCCGAAGGCGTCGTCGCGCGCGTCGTCAAGCGCGCCCTCGGCATGGGCGAGCGGCGCGTCAAGGTGCGCGGGATGGACGACATGATGATCGTGCTCGCGCGGTGCTGCGATCCCGTGCGCGGGGAGGACATCGTCGGCTACATCACGCGCGGTAAGGGCGTCTCCGTCCATTCCGTGCACTGCACCAACGTGAAGAGCCTCATGTTCGATCCCGAGCGGCGTATCGATGTCGAGTGGGATACCGACGGCGCGTCCGAGGACCTGTTCGACGTCAAGCTCTCGCTCGACGTGAACGACCGGCAGGGCCTGCTCGCCAAGATCGTCTCCGTCGTCGCGGACGAGAAGGCCAATATCCGCAACGTCGAGGCGAAGACGTTCGAGGGCAACGATGCGCGCGTCACGATGGTGATGGCGGTCGCCGACCGCCACCAGCTCGAGCGGGTGATCGCCCGCGTGAGGAAGATCCAGGGTGTCCGGGACGTCGAGCGCGTGGCGCGCTGACTTCGAGGAGGGCTTCGTGGCGACGAGAACGACGGTGAAGACGGAAAACGCACCCAAGGCGATCGGGCCGTACGTCCAAGGGGTGCGGGTGGGCGATTGGCTGTTCGTTTCGGGTCAGATCGCGATCGATCCGGCGACGGGGAGTCTCGTCGAGGGCGGTGTCACGGAGCAGACCCGGCGCGCGCTCCAGAATGTCGACGCGATCTTGCGCGCGGGCGGCAGCGGCCTCGACCGGGTCGTGAAGGCGACCGTGTACCTGAAGGACCTGTCGCAGTTCGACGCGATGAACGCGGTCTATGCGAGCTTCTTTCCGGGTGAGCCGCCCGCCCGCGTCACCATCGAAGCCTCGCGGCTTCCGAGGAACGCCGACGTCGAGATCGATGCGATCGCCTTCGTGAGCTGAAGCGCCAAACGGTCTAGCGGACGGCCTTCATGACGGAGCCCGACCGGATGCACCGCGTGCACAGCCGGACCCGCCGCGAGTTCCCGCCGGGGACCTGCATCCGGACGCGCTGGAGGTTCGGCATGTAGGTGCGCGAGCTCACGTTGTGAGCGTGGGACACGTTCTTTCCGAAGATCGTCTTCTTTCCACAGACTTCACACACGCGCGCCATGCCGATCACCTTTCGAAAAAATGCCGCGGAATCGTAGAAGAGCGGCCGGACGGTGTCAAGGCGGGCGGCGGGGAATGCAGTTGCTTTCAGAATCCTCGCCTTTATATTAACCTCCGCGGCGTAGCCGGAAGGTCCGGATAATCCCGACGCTGCCGCCGGGGGAGATGGCGCGTGAGAGTCGGAGAAACGTCGAACATGGGCCGCGCGCAACTTGTTCGAAGCCGTCCAAAAGGCGTGCTTTTCGTTCAAAGATGGTTTTTCTTGACGTGCCGGGAAGCGATGACTTAGGTTAAGCCCGGCCTGGGGGTAGGGATTTCTGCGTGTCCCGGGCGGTTTCAACCCACGAGGATGCAAATGTTCGGACGTAGCCGGAACTTGATAGGCCTGGACATCGGCGACAGCTCGATCAAGGCGGTCGAGCTCAAGGACCTCGGGAAGGGGCGAGGGTTCCAGCTCGCCAAGATCGGGTCCGAATCGCTCTCGAACGAGGCCATCGTCGACGGCGCGATCATGGATTCGCAGCTCGTCGTCGAGACCATTCAGCGGCTCTTCCAGAAGCTGAAGATCAAGAACACCCAGGTGGCCACCGCGCTGTCCGGCCACTCCGTCATCGTCAAGCGCATCAGCCTGCCGGTCATGACCTCGGCGGAGCTGGCCGAGTCGATTCACTGGGAGGCCGAGCAGTACATCCCGTTCGACATCGACGACGTCAACCTCGACTACCAGATCCTCGAGGGCTCGTCGCTGTCGGGCGAGGGGAACATGGACGTCCTGCTCGCCGCGGCGAAGAAGGACAAGATCAACGACTACACCAGCGTGATCACGCAGGCCGGCCTCCAGCCCGTGGCCGTCGACATCGCCTCGTTCGCGATGCAAAACGCCTTCGAGGCGAACTACGAGTTCGAGCCGCACCAGATCATCGCGCTCGTCGACATCGGCGCGGCGGTCAGCTCGATCACCGTCCTCCACGGGGGCACGTCGGTCTACTGGCGCGACATCAACGTCGGCGGCAACCAGTACACGGACGCCGTCCAGAAAGACCTCAATCTGTCGGCGGCGCAGGCCGAGAAGCTGAAGCGCGGCGAGGAGATCGACGGCATCCCTTACGAGCGCGTTCTTCCGATCCTGTCGGCGGTCAACGAGGACGTCGGCACCGAGATCCAGAAGACGCTCGATTTCTTCAAGCAGATCTCCGCGACCGACGAGGGGCTCGACCGGCTGTACATCACCGGCGGCTCCGCCCAGGTCATCCATCTGAAGGAAGCGCTGGGCGAGCGGCTGCACACGCAGGTCGAGCTGATGAACCCCTTCCGGCGCATCCAGCCGGCGGGGCGCGACGTTCCCGCGGACGCCCTCAACGAGATGACGCCGACCGCATCCGTCGCGGTCGGCCTCGCCCTCAGAAAGGTGGGGGACTAGGGGCATGATCAAGATCAACCTCCTCGCCGAGCGCAAAGCCGCGAAGGCGAAGTCCGGCCCGGCATTCAAGGTCGAGTTCGGCGGCAGCCAGAACCTCCTCCTCGCGGGCATCCTGATCATCGGCCTGCTCGTGGCCGGGGGATGGGCGTGGGCGCGCAACTCCGAGCTGAAGCGGGTGACGCAGCAGAAGATCGCCGCCCAGGCCGAGCTCAAGCGCCTCGAGGACATCCGGAAGAAGGCCGAGGCGTTCAAGACTCAAAAAGAGCTGCTCGAGCGCAAGATCAACCTGATCACCGAGCTCAAGAAGAAGCAGGCGGTGCCGGTCCACATCCTGGACCAGGTGTCGCGCAACCTGCCCGAGTTCATGTGGCTCGACTCGCTGACCGCCAACGCCAACGCGATCAACATCGTCGGGAAGGCGACCACGTACAACGCCGTCTCGAACCTGTACGACAACCTGCGGGCCTCGGGCCAGTTCGCCGACGTCGTGCTCGGGAAGACGACGGAGATCCCGGACGGCGTGTCCTTCAGCCTGACCTGCCGGTACGCACCGCCGGGAGCGGCGCCGTCCGCAGAGGCGACCGCCAGCGGCACGGCGCCCAAACCCCAGAAGAGCTAAGCCGGAAGCGAGGAGCGAAACGCCATGCTCGAAAGACTGCCATTCTGGGGTCAGGCCCTGCTGATGGTCGCTCTGGCGGCCGGGTTGGTCGGGCTCGCCTACTACGTCTTCCCCAATCTCAAACAGCAAGGCGTCGAGATCGACACGATCAACGCCGAGCTGACCGATCTCAACGCCAAGATCCTCGAAGGACGCGCGATCGAGCAGAAGCTTCCCGAGTTCGAGCAGGAAGTCGCGAACCTCCAGCGCAAGCTCGGCGACATCCAGCAGATCCTGCCGACGGACACCGAAACCGGCGACCTGCTTCGCTGGATCAAGAACATGACCGACCAGTCGAACCTGGGCCTCAAGGCGTTCGCCCCGGGCAATCTGCACCCCGTCGATTTCTACAAGGAGTTTCCGATCGAGATGGACGTCGTCGGCCGCTACCACGACCTCGGCATCTTCCTCGATCGCGTCAGCAAGTACTCGCGCATCATCAACGTCGACAACCTCCGGATGAACGCCAATCAAGGAGGCGGCGACAAGACGATCCGCGCGAGCTTCACCGCGACGACGTTCGTCTACGACGACAAGGCCGCCGCTTCGAAGGAGGCCACGAAGTGACGCGCCGCAGGGGATTCTGGACGGGCGCCGCCGTGCTGGCCGTCGCGGCCTGCCTCGCCGTCGCGGCCGCCGCAGCCGGGGACGACAAGCCGAAGGCTCAACCGAAGCCGCAAGCGTCGCCCCAGGCGACGGCGCAGCCAAAGTCGCAGCCGCCGGCGAAGCCGCAAGACTCGCCGCAGCCGCCCGCGTCGCCGGCGGACGCCGCGAAAGCCGAGGCGGAAGCGCACCAGAAGGAAGGCCAGGAGACGGTCGAGAACATCCTGAGACAGCAGGAAGACCTCCTGTCCGGACGCCAGTTCTCCTACGACCCCGGCGGACGCCGGGATCCGTTCCGCTCGTTGTTCGAGGAAGCGGCGATCCGGCGCAAGGGCCCGCGCCCGCGCGGTGTGGCGGGGATGCTCGTGGTCGAGCTCACGCTGACCGGGATCGTGCGCGACACGACGGGCGGCAACATCGCCGTGGTGATGGGGACCGACAACAAGGGTTACTTCCTTCACGTCGGAGACGAGGTCTACGACGGCAGCGTGATTGCAATCGATCCGGCGGCAGGCAGCTTGACGTTTCGTCAGCAGGTCGACGATCCGAGACTGATCAAGCCCTATCGGGACGTGGTGAAGAGGCTGGTCCCGCCGGGCGAGGAGAAGCCCAATGAGTAAGTACGGCAAGTGGTCGCTGGCGGCGCTGACCGCGCTCGTTCTGGCCAGCAGCGCTCACCAGGCGAGAACCGCCGAACCTGCGGCCGGCTCCGACGCGCAGGCGGCTTCCGCGCCTGCGACCTCCACGGAGCTGCGGCGCGTCGAGGTCGGAACCGACGCGTCGGGGCGTCCGCTCGTGACGCTGTCCGGCTCGGGGCCGCTGAAATACACCACCCTCGAGCTGCAGAATCCGCAGAGGCTGGTGATCGACCTCGCCGACACGGTCAGCCGGCTCGACCGCGGCCAGGTGGCCGTGGACAAGGCCGGCGTCGTCCGCGTGCGCGCCGGGCAGTTCCGCCGCTCGCCGGAGCCGGTCTCGCGCGTCGTCGTCGATCTCGACGGCCCGGTGCCGTACCACATCGAACCGACCGAGGGCGGGCTGACGATCGCGTTTGGCGCCGAAGCGCCCGAGGACGCGCCCGCCGTCGCGACCAAGGAGACCGTCTCCCAGCCGCCGCAAGCCGCACCCGCGACCCCCGCATCCGCGACGACCGCGGTGCCCACCACGAGCTTGGCCGCGGCCGAGACGCCGTCTCCCGCTCCGGCTCACGATGAAGCCGTGCCACAGGCTCAGCCGCCCGCGAGCTCCCACGCAGACGCCTCCGTCAAGGAAACCGTCGCGAAGCCGGTCGCCGCACAGGCGAGCGCGCCGTCGAGCCCGGCTTCACGCTCGGTTTCGGCCGACACGATCGAGAAGCTCCTCCATCCGCCGGCGCTCGCCGCGGAAGAGCCTCCGGCCGCCCAGACCGGGTTGAATCCGGCGCCGACGGCCCCGGGCTCGTTCGAGACGAAGACGATCCTCACGGAGAAGGTCAACTATTCCGGAAAGAAGATCTCGCTCAACCTCATCGAGACCGACGTGAAGCAGATCTTCCGGCTGTTCCACGAGATCTCGGGGCTCAATTTCGTCCTCGACCCGGCCGTCGAAGGCAAGGTCACGATCGTCGTCGACAACGTGCCGTGGGATCAGGCGCTCGACATCATCCTGAAGAACAACGGGCTCGACAAGCAGTACGAGAACAACGTGATCCGCATCGCACCGACGCAGAAGCTGGCCGCCGAAGCGGCGCAGCGGAAGCAGCTGAAGGAGGCGAAGGATCTCGAGGTCGAGCCGATCACGATCACGCGCATGCTCTCGTACGCCCGCGCCGAAGAGGTCGAAAAGGTCATCCGAGACGGCGGCGTGCTCTCGACCCGCGGCAAGGTCATGGTCGACAAGCGGACGAACGCCCTGATCATCAGCGACATCCCGAAGAAGCTCCAGCCGCTCGATCAGCTGATCTCGACCCTCGACTCCCAGACGCCGCAGGTGATGGTCGAGGCGAGGATCGTCGAAACCTCGAAGGAGTTCGTGCAGGATCTCGGCGTCCGGTGGGGCTTCAACGCGATCGCGGATGCCAGCCGCGGCACCGGAACCGGCCTCAAGTTCCCTGCGAACGCCTCAGCCAAGTACGGGCTGAACCTGCCCGGCGCGGGCACGGCGTCCACCCTGGCCTTCTCGTTCGGCAACATCATCGACTCGTTCACGCTCGACATCGCGCTGTCCGACCTCGAGACCGAGGGTCGCGGCCGGATCCTTTCGTCGCCCAAGATCGCGATGCAGAACAACGAGCGCGCCGAGATCGAGCAGGGCGTCCGGATTCCGGTGGTCACGACCACCGCGACCGAGATCAACGTGCAGTTCGTCTCGGCCTCGCTCCGTCTCGCCGTCACGCCCCAGATCACGGCCGACGGCACCGTGGCGATGGACGTCACCGTCGAGAACAACACGCCGGACTTCGTCAATCGCGTCGGCGACGTGCCGCCGATCAACACGCAGCGCGCGCAGACCAAGATCCTCGTCGCGGACGGCGCCACCTCGGTCATCGGCGGGATCTTCACGATCAACGAAGGCATGAGCGAGCAGGGCGTGCCCTGGTTCCGCAAGATCCCGGGCCTGGGTTGGCTGTTCAAGACGCGGAACATCACGAACGAAAACCGGGAGCTCCTGATCTTCCTGACTCCCAAGATCGTCAAGATCGGTTAGCGGAGGCCCCATGCGCACGCACAAGAAAGTCCTTGCCACGATCGTCCTGGTCACTGCCACCGCGCTGGCCGGCTGCAACCAGCACAACGAGAACGGAGTGCCCGTCACCCTCGAGATGATGCAGCTGCAGATCGCGCCGGTGACATCGGCCTTGGACTCCGGCAGCGGGATTTGCGTCTTCACGATCCCCACGGTGAGCGCGAGCTTCAAGAACAGCCCCAAGAACGCGCTCGCGGTTTCCTCGCCCTACGACGACATCGTCTTGCAGCACGTCCTGGTCGACTACACGTGGGACGACGGTGTGGCGACCCCGGGGGAATACTTCGGTGTCCCCGGTACGGTTCCCGCCGGAGGGACCCAGTCCTCGACCTTCGTGATCGTCGACCAGAACATCTTGTCCGCCGGAGGCTCACGAGAGGGTCACGTCGCGCACCTGGGCCTGATTTTCTATGGCCAGCTGATGGACGGCACGCAGGTCGTGAGCCCAGTCTACGACGGCGGCTGGATGTTCGTGAACAGCTGCATCACGCCGCTCGGCGGGTGCTGCACCGGCGGCGGCGGGTGTGCCGTGGAGACCAAGTCGCAGTGCACGTTCACGGGCGGCGCCTATCAGGGGGACAACTCGGGCTGCATCGGGGCCAACTGCCCGTAGGCCGGCGTCTTCGCTCGGACTCCTGAGTTTGCTATTCTCGGCCCGTCCGCGAGACCCGCGGGCGGGCCGTTTCGCTTTTCGGGGGCGCGATGCTCGAAGACCAGTCGGGGCCGTTCGCGACGCTGACCCATGCCAGCCTTCGGGCGCGGCAAGGGGACGTCGAGGGCGCGCGACGCATCCTGCGCGGGATCCTCGCCGCGGAGCCGGCACACGCCGATGCGGCGGAGCTCCTGACGCGCCTCGACCGATCGGTTGCGGTGAGGCGGCGCGAGCCCGCGGAGCCCGAGCCGCCGCCCGCCCGCGCCGCGACGGCGTCGGAGCTGTCCGAGCGCTTCCGCGACGCGCTCGAGGCTCCCGGTGCCGACTCCTCGGTCGACCGGTTGAAGGACTGGCTGGATCGCGCCGCCATGAACCGCGAGGGCCGCCGTGTTCGATGACGTTCTGCGGGGGACGCTCGCGCGGATCGAGGGCGCGCGGTGCGTCGTGCTCGCCGGGGTCGACGGCATGATCGTCACCGCGGCGCTCCGGCACGCCGACGACGATCCACCGGAAGCGGTCGCGGCGTCCCTCGTCGAGCTGTTTCGCCGGGTCTCGGCCGCTCATCGCGATGCCGGGCTGACGCCCCCGCAGGAGTTCACCTCCGGAAACCCCGACGAGCAATCGGCGCTGCGTGCGGTCACCGACCGGTACGTGCTGATGGCGGTGCTCGACGGGGTCGCAAGCCTCGGGCGGGCCCGCTTCGAGCTGCGCAAGGCGGCCTCCGCGATTCACCCGGAGCTGGTCTGACCCGAGCGACGATTTGTCCCGCCGGCGGACCGGGTGGTAGCCTGCGCCGGACCCGGAAGGAGCGTTCTTGGACGGAAAAGAGCTGAGAGAGTTGATCGATCTCATCGCGAAGTCCAACTTCGTGACGTTCGAGCTCGAGCGCGAAGGCTTCCGGCTCAAGCTGGACAAAGGTCAGGCACCCCACGTCACTCCGGTGACGGCAGCGGCTTCCGCCGTGGCGCCCCTCCCGCCGAAGCAGCCGCCCTCGGAGGCGCCTGCCTCGGCCGCGCCGCCGGTTACGGCCCCGCCTCCCGCCGCGGACGCCGCGGCCTCCGGTCTCGTCGACATGACCTCGCCGATCGTCGGGACGTTCTTCCGGCAGCCCGGCCCCGGCGCGCCCCCGTTCGTCGAGCCGGGAAGCAAGGTCAAGAAGGGCCAAGTGCTCTGCATCATCGAAGCGATGAAGCTCATGAACGAGATCGAAGCCGAGCTCGACGGTGAGGTCGTCGACATCCTCGTGGCGAACGGTCAGCCGGTCGAATTCGGCGAGCTGCTGTTCCGGCTGCGGCCGATGGCGCCGTAGCGGCCCCGGGGCCCCTCGATGTTCCGCAAGATCCTGATCGCCAACCGCGGGGAAATCGCCCTTCGCGTGATCCTCGCGTGCAAGGAGCTCGGGATCAAGACGGTCGCCGTCCACTCGACGGCCGACGCCGACGCGCTGCACGTGAAGTTCGCCGATGAAGATGTTTGCATCGGCCCGCCGCCCGGCCGCGACTCCTATCTCAACATCTCGGCCATCCTCTCCGCGGCCGAGATCACGGGGGCCGAGGCCGTGCATCCCGGCTACGGCTTTCTCTCGGAGAACGCGCACTTCGCGGAGGTCTGCCGCGAGATGGGCCTGACGTTCATCGGCCCGAGCCCCGACATCATCCGGCGCATGGGCGACAAGGCGGAGGCCATCCGCACCGTGCGCGCGGCCGGCGTGCCGACCATCCCCGGAAGCGGCGGGATCCTGGAGAGCGAAGACCATGCGCGCGAGTGCGCCGCGCGCATCGGCTATCCCGTCCTCATCAAGGCCTCGGCCGGCGGCGGGGGCCGCGGCATGCGCGTCGTCATGGACCCGGACGATCTGGGCCGTCTCCTCGAAGCCGCCAGCCTCGAGGCGCAATCGGCGTTCGGCGTGCCCGACGTCTACATGGAGAAGTACATCGTCCAGCCGCGCCACATCGAGGTCCAGGTCCTCGGGGACACGCACGGCAACCTGCTCCACCTGTTCGAGCGGGAATGCTCGATCCAGAGGCGTCACCAGAAGCTCCTCGAGGAGTCGCCCTCGACGGCGCTCGATGCGGAGCTCCGCGCCCGGATGACGGAGGCGGCCTTGCGGGCGGCGGGCAGCGTCTCCTACGTCAATGCCGGCACGATCGAGTTCCTGCTGGACGTCACGGGAGATTTCTATTTCATCGAGATGAACACGCGCATCCAGGTCGAGCACCCCGTCACCGAGATGGTCACGGGAATCGACCTGATCAAGGAGCAGATCCGGATCGCCGCGGGGGAGCCGATCTCCTTCAGCCAGGACGACCTGAAGATCCAGGGGCACGCCATCGAGTGCCGCATCAACGCGGAAGACCCCGATACGTTCGCGCCGTCCCCGGGCAAGATCCGGGCGTTCCACGTCCCGGGCGGCCCCGGAATCCGGGTCGACACGGCTTCCTACGCCGAGGCGTTCGTCCCGCCCTACTACGATTCGATGATTGCCAAGGTCATCGCGCACGGGAACACGCGGGGCGAGGCGATCCTGCGGATGCGGCGGGCGCTCGAATCGTTCGTGGTCGAGGGGATCCGGACGAACGTCAAGCTCCAGCAGAACATCCTGACCGACGAGGATTTCGTTCGCGGACGCCTATCGACCCGGTTCATGGACCGGTTCGTCCCGGCCCCCAAAAAGGTCGCCGGCTAGCGCCCACCATCCGGTCACACAGGACGAACGGCACAGGGGTTACGTGCCGAAAACTGTCACCTCCCCGGTCGCCTTGACAATAATTTTCATGGGACCTAGATTCCAAATCGGTTCTCGCTCCAAGAGAACTAGACAGAAGCGTCGAAAAGCCATAGTTATTGTGGGGCAAGGCGACTAGAGAAATTGCCGACATCGGCGATGTTCTCGGAGGGCTGGGGCGACCATGGCAGTCAAGCTCGGTGAGATGCTTCTCAAGGCGGGAATGATCACGCAGCCGCAGCTGCAAGAAGCCCTCGAAGCGCAGAAGAAGGGCGGAGGCAAGCTCGGTTTCAACCTCGTGAAGATGGGGTTCGTCAAGGAAGACGACATCACCCAGCTTCTGTCCGATCAGTACGGAGTGCCGTCGATCAACCTCCGTCATTTCGAGATCGACGAGACCGTGATCCACCTCGTTCCCTCCGAGGTCGCGCAGAAGTACCTGGTCCTGCCCGTCAACCGCACCGGCGCGACGCTGACGATCGCAATGGCGGACCCGACCAACGTCTTCGCCATGGACGACATCAAGTTCATGACCGGCTACAACGTCGAGCCGGTGGTCGCGAGCGAGATCGCGATCCGCGAAGCCATCGAGAAGTACTACGGGTCTTCCCACGCCCTCGAGCTCAAGAAGGTCATGGACCAGATGGCCGAGCAGGACACCGAGGCGCTCGAGCTGATGGATGAGGACGAAGAGATCGACATCCACAAGCTCGAGCACGTCTCGGAAGAGGCGCCCGTCGTCCGGTTGGTCAACATCATCTTGACGGACTCGATCAAGAAGGGCGCGTCCGACATCCACATCGAGCCGTACGAGAAGGACTTCCGCGCCCGGTTCCGCGTCGACGGCGTGCTCTACGAGATCATGCATCCGCCGATGAAGCTCAAGGACGCCATCACGAGCCGGCTCAAGATCATGGCGAAGCTCGACATCTCGGAGCGGCGCCTCCCGCAGGACGGGCGCATCAAGATCAAGATGAAGCTGCAGGGGAAGACGAAGGAGATGGACTACCGCGTGTCGGTCCTGCCGACCCTGTTCGGCGAGAAGATCGTCATGCGCTTGCTCGACAAGGACAACCTCGTTCTCGACATGACGCGACTCGGGTTCGAGCCCGAATCGCTCGCCAAGTTCGAGCGGCAGATCCTGAAGCCGTACGGGATGGTCCTCGTGACGGGGCCGACCGGGTCCGGTAAGACCAACACGCTCTACTCGTCCATTGCGCGCGTGAACACGCCCGAGACGAACATCATGACGGCGGAAGACCCCGTCGAATTCAATCTTCACGGCATCAACCAGGTGCAGATGAAGGAGCAGATCGGCCTCAACTTCGCGACGGCCCTTCGCTCGTTCCTGCGCCAGGACCCGAACATCATCCTCGTCGGCGAGATCCGAGACTTCGAAACGGCCGAGATTGCGGTCAAGGCCGCGTTGACCGGCCACCTCGTGCTCTCGACGCTGCACACGAACGACGCCCCCTCGACGATCAACCGCCTGATGAACATGGGCATCGAGCCCTTCCTCGTGGCGACCTCCGTCAACCTGATCTGCGCCCAGCGACTGGTGCGCCGGATCTGCAAGGACTGCAAGGAGGAGATCCACCTCCCCGCGCAGGCGCTCGTCGAGATCGGGTTCGCGATCGAGGAGGCGTCCAAGGTGCGCCTGTTCAAGGGCAAGGGATGCCCCAACTGCAACAACACCGGCTACCGGGGCCGCGTCGGGTTGTTCGAGGTGATGGAGATCACCGACGAGCTGCGGGAGCTGATCCTCTCGGGTGCGTCCGCCATGGAGCTTCGTCGCAAGGCCATGGAGGAAGGCATGATCACCCTGAGGCTTTCCGGCCTGCAGAAGCTGCGGGACGGCCAGACCAGCGTCGAGGAAGTCGTCCGCGAGACCGTCCTGTAGGCCTCGAATCGAGGCGGAGGAATCAGCCGATGTCCGTGACCATGCACCAGCTCTTGAAGACGCTCGTGGACCAGGGCGGATCCGACCTGCACGTGACGACGAGCTCGCCGCCGCAGATCCGGATCGACGGCAAGCTCGTGCCGCTGCAGCTGCCGCCGATGACCGCGGCCGAGACCAAGCAGCTGATCTACGGCGTCCTCACGGATAGTCAAAAGCACCGGCTGGAAGAGGCGCTCGAGGTGGACTTCTCGTTCGGCGTGAAGGGGTTGGCGCGGTTCCGCGCGAACGTGTTCTTCCAGCGCGGCGCGGTCGCCGGCGCGTTCCGGACGATCCCGTGGGAGATGCGAAACTTCAAGGACCTGGGCCTGCCGGACGTCGTCTCGACGCTGTGCGAGCGGCCGCGGGGGCTGATCCTCGTCACGGGGCCGACCGGGTCGGGCAAGACGACGACCCTCGCCGCGATGCTCGACAAGATCAACTCCGAGCGCCACGAGCACATGGTCACGATCGAGGACCCGATCGAGTACCTGCATTCCCACAAGCGGTGCCTGGTGAACCAGCGCGAGCTGCACGCCGACACGCACTCGTTCAGCAACGCGCTGCGATCGGTGCTGCGGCAGGATCCCGACGTCGTGCTCATCGGAGAGATGCGCGACCTCGAGACGATCGAGGCTGCCCTGCGCATCGCCGAGACGGGCCACCTGACGTTCGCCACGCTCCACACGAATTCGGCGGCGCAGACGATCAACCGCATCATCGACGTCTTCCCGGCCCACCAGCAGTCGCAGATCCGGGCCCAGCTGTCGTTCGTGCTCGAAGGCATCCTCTGCCAGTCGCTGCTCCCGCGCGCGAACGGCCACGGGCGCTGCCTCGCTCTCGAGATCCTGGTGCCGAACTCGGCGATCCGGAACTTGATCCGCGAGGACAAGATCCACCAGATCTACTCGGCGATGCAGACGGGCCAGCAGCAGTTCGGCATGCAGACGTTCAACCAATCGCTCGCCACGCTTTACTACAAGAAGCAGATCTCGCTCCAGCTCGCGCTGTCGATGTCGTCGCATCCGGACGAGCTGCAGGACATGATCAATCGCGGTGCCGGGATCGTCGGCGGTCCCGGGTTCTCGCCGGTCGCGGCGACGGCCGCCCCCCGCCGCCCCGTCGAGCGCCGGTAGCCTCGGATCGGATCAGGAGGAGAGCACGTCATGCCCAATTACGCGTGGAAAGGCCGCACGCGCGCCGGGAAAGCCCAGGAGGGGGTTCTCGTCGCCGAGAACAAGGACGCCGCGATCGCGATGCTGCGCAAGCAGCAGATCACCGTCACGGCGGTCACCGAAAAGGGCAAGGAGTTCGCCCTCCCGAAGATGGGCGGCGGCATCTCACAGAAGGAGATCGCCGTGTTCACACGGCAGTTCTCGGTCATGATCGACGCCGGCCTGCCGCTCGTGCAGTGCCTCGAGATCCTCGGGTCGCAGCAGGAGAACCGCGTCTTCCAGAAGATCCTGTTCGAGGTGCGGCAGGACATCGAGGCGGGCGCCACGCTCGCCGATTCGCTGCGCAAGCACCCGAAGGCGTTCGACGACCTCTACTGCAACATGGTCGCCGCCGGTGAGACCGGAGGTATCCTCGACACGATCCTCCAGCGCCTGTCGCAGTACATCGAAAAGATCGTCAAGCTGCGCGGGGCGGTGCGCTCCGCGATGGTGTACCCGGTCGCCGTCATCGTCATCGCGATCGGCGTCGTCTGGGTCATCCTGTGGAAGGTCATCCCGACGTTCGCGACCCTGTTCGCAGGGCTGGGCGCCCAGCTGCCGCTCCCCACCCGGATCACGATCGCGCTGTCGAAGTTCATCGGCGCGTGGTGGTGGATGTGCTTCCTCACGATCGGCGCGGCCGCCTTCGTCGTCAACCGGTACTACAAGACGTACAAGGGGCGGCGGCAGATCGACGCCATCCTGCTCAAGCTCCCGGTGCTGGGCAACGTCCTGCGCAAGATCGCGGTCGCGCGCTTCTGCCGGACGCTCGGCACCCTGGTCTCCTCGGGCGTTCCGATCATGGAGGCGCTCGAGATCACCGCGAAGACGGCCGGAAACTCGGTCGTCGAGGACGCGATCATGGAGACCCGCAAGAGCATCGAGCAGGGCAAGACGATCTCCGAACCTCTGAAGGCCACCTCGGTGTTCCCGTCGATGGTCGTCCAGATGGTCGCGGTCGGCGAACAGACCGGTGCCCTGGAGACGATGCTCAACAAGATCGCGGATTTCTACGAAGACGAGGTCGACGAGGCCACGGCCAATCTGCTGGCCCTGCTCGAGCCGATCATGATCTGTTTCCTGGGCGTCGTCATCGGCGGCATCGTCATCTCGATGTACATGCCGATGTTCGATCTCATCAACAAGATCGGCTAGCACTTCCGTGGGCTCGGCGCTCTCGACTCTCGACCCTTGACTCTTGACCGTTGGCGTCGAGAGTCGAGAGTCCAGCGTCGAGAGCCCGGAGTCGAGAGTCGAGACAAGGCGATGAACCGCACCGAGCTGACGCGACAGCTTCGCTGGCTGATGATCCTCCGCGTGGTCACCGTGACCACGCTCCTGATCTCGGCGTTCGCCGTCGAGCTGACGCTGAAGCCCGGCCAGACCCTCCGCCCGCTGTTCATCCTCGCGGCGGTGATCTACGGCATGGTCCTCCTGTACGCGGTGCTCGACCGGTGGCTCGCCGGCCGGCCGGTGTTCATCTACATGCAGCTTCTGGGCGACGTCCTCGTCGTGACCGCGTTCGTGAAGATGACGGGCGGCCTCGACAGCCCGATGTCGTTTCTGTACCTGCTGCCGATCGGCGTCGCCTCGATGCTCCTCGTCCGGCGGGGGGGCGCGATCGTCGGAGCCGTGTGCTTCGTCCTCTATGCGAGTTTGGTCCTCCACGGAGCGGGATGGATCAACATCGCCGGGTTCCTGGGCCCGTCCGAGCCCGCCGAGCCGTGGCGGGTCTCTTATTTCCTGATCGTCCACGCGGTGGCATTCATCGCGGTCGTGCTGCTCGCGTCCCACCTCTCCGAGCGGATGAGGCGCCAGACCCAGGAAATCGATCTTCACCAGGGCGCCGTCGCGCGGCTGCAGGCGCTCAACGAGAACATCATCGAGTCGATCCACAGCGGCCTCCTCGCGACCGATCTCGACGGCCGGATCAACTTCATGAACCCCGGTGGCACCGAGATCACCGGCCGCTCGCCGGAGGAGGTCGAAGGCGCGACCGTCGAGCAGCTGTTCGGCCTCGAGCCTGGGTTTCTCGATTCGGCGCGCTCCCAGCTTCGCGAGCGCCGCCGGTTCCGCTTCGAGAGGTACCACGTGGCCGCCGGCGGGGCGAGGATCTTCCTCGGCATCGCCGTTTCGAACCTCCAGGATCGGGCCGGAAACCCCCTCGGGTACATCTTCACCTTCCAGGACCTCACCGAGGTCTACACCCTCGAGCAGCAGATGCGGCTGAAGGAGCGCATGGAGGCGCTCGGCCAGATGGCCGCCGGCATGGCGCACGAGCTGCGCAATCCGCTCGCGGCGATCAGCGGGTCGGTGCAGTATCTGAAAGGGGCCCTGAAGCCCAGCGGCGAGACGCTCGATCTGATGGACATCATCCTGCGGGAGTCGCAGCGCCTCGACCAGACGATCAAGGACTTCCTGACCTTCGCCCGGCCGGGCAAGTTCGCCCCGCAGCCTTGCGATCTCGTGCGCCTGCTCGAGGACCACCTCAAGCTGCTCCGGAAGAGCCGGGAGTTCACCGGCGCGCACCGCGTCGAGACTCGCTTCGCGGCGGACGAGGTGTGGTGCGAGGTCGATCCGAACCGGATGAAGCAGGTGTTCTGGAACCTGTCGACGAACGCCCTGAAGGCGATGCCGAGCGGCGGCGCCCTCACGATCGGCGTCGAGCTCGGCACCGCCGGAAGCGAGGTCGCCGTGGTGTTCCAGGACGAAGGCGTCGGCATGGACGATCGCGCCCGCGACGGGTACTTCCAGCCGTTTCGAAGCGCATTCGAGGAAGGCACGGGGCTCGGAGCCGCAATCGTCTATCGGCTCGTCGAGGAGCACGGCGGGCACATCGACGTCGACAGCGCCCCCGCGCGCGGAACGACGATTCGCATCGTGGTGCCCCGCGGGCGCGGGGAAGCGCAGTCCCGGCAGGAAGCGCCGGCCGTTTTGGCGGAGAGGATGTCGGAATGAACAGAGTGCTGGTGGTCGAAGACGAGAAGAGCATGCGCGATCTGCTTTCGATGATGCTGCGCAAGGAGGGGTATGCCGTGGAGGTCGCCGACAGCGGCACCCAGGCCGCCTCGCGCGTGGCGAAGGACCCGGTTTACGATCTCGTCATCACCGACGTGTCGATGCCCGGGATGACGGGGCTCGAGCTCTTGCGGCATCTGCGCAAGGTCTCGCCCGAAAGCTCGGTCATCCTGATGACGGCGTACGGCACGAAGGAAACCGCCATCGAAGCGCTCAACGAGGGCGCCGCCTACTACGTGGAGAAACCCTTCGACCTCGACGAGATGAAGGTCGTCGCCCGCCGGACGATCGACCAGAAGCGCATCGCCAGCGAGAACGCCGACCTCAAGTACGAGAACCGCGGCCTCAAGGCCGAGCTGAAGGGCCGCTACCGCTTCGATGGGCTCGTCGGGCGCAGCGGAAAGATGAAATCGATCTTCCAGCTGATCGAGCGCGTGGCCGGAACCGGCAGCACGATCGTCATCACGGGCGAATCCGGCACCGGCAAGGAGCTCATCGCGCGCGCGATCCACTACAACAGCGGCCGGGGCGACCGTTCGTTCGTGTCGATCAATTGCGGCGCGCTCCCGGACGAGCTGCTCGAAAGCGAGCTGTTCGGCCACATGAAGGGCTCGTTCACGGGCGCCGTGACGACCAAGAAGGGGCTCTTCGAGGTCGCCGACGGCGGAACGATCTTCCTCGACGAGATCGGGGAGACGACGCCGGCGATGCAGATCAAGCTGCTGCGCGTCCTCCAGGAGCGGGTCATTCGACGCGTCGGCGGCACCGAGGAGATTCCGGTGGACGTGCGCGTGATCACGGCGACGAACCAGGACCTCGAGAAGATGGTGCGTGAGAAGACGTTCCGCGAGGACCTCTTCTACCGGATCAACGTCATCCCGATCCGCATGCCCGCGCTCCGGGAGAAGCCGGAGGACATCCCGGCGCTGGCGGAGCACTTCCTCGAGAAATACCGCGCGACGATGGCGAAGGCGATCCAGGGCATCTCGGAGGAGGCGATGGAGCGCCTCGAGTCCTACAACTGGCCGGGGAACGTGCGAGAGCTCGAAAACGTCGTCGAGCGGGCCGTGGCCCTCGAATCGAGCAGCTCCATCCAGGCGGACAGCCTCCCGCGGGAGCTGCGCGTCTCGCAGTCCGGGACGGGGGAGATCAACGTGGTGCTGCGGGATTCGGGGATCGATCTCGAGCGGCACCTCGAGGATCTCAGGCGTCGCTACATGGCCGAGGCGATGGAGCGGGCTGGGGGCGTCCAGACCCGCGCCGCGGAGATCCTGGGCATGACCTTCCGGTCGTTCCGCTATTTCGCCAAGAAGTACGGGCTGTCGCGCGGCGAAGCCGCCGGGATCGATGCCCTCACCGGCGAATCCGGCGACCACGAGTTCGCCCACGCGGACGCCGATCCGGGCTCCGAAGCGCGCTCCTGAGGCTTCTGGTACGATTTCTCCTCGAGACACCCATCGAGGAGAACTCCGCCATGAGGCTAGCCCAGAGAGGATTCACCCTGATCGAGCTGCTGATCGTCGTGGCGATCATCGGCATCATCGCCGCGATCGCCATTCCGAACCTCCTGAACGCCATCGACCGCGGCAAGCAGAAGCGGACGATGGCCGACATGCGCTCGATCGGGACGGCGATCGAGTCGTACGCCGTCGACAACAATCTCTACCCGGTGGCGACGTCCGTCGCCCAGCTCACCGCGGCCGTGCAGCCCATTTACATCAAGACGATGCCGACGAAGGACGGCTGGAGCAACGACTGGTCGGTCACCTGCACCACGGCCGATTACACGATCGCATCGAACGGGAAGGACGGGACGGCCAGCGGCTGCGTCGCCGGCACCCTCACCTCCACGTTCAACGCAGACATCTGCTTCGCGAACGGCCAGTTCATCCAGTATCCGCAGGGCACTCAGCAGTAAGCCATTTCCTCAGGAACGATCTGCCGGACGGCGAGGGGCCTCCCTCGCCGTTTTCATTTCGATTGACCCTGGGTGTCACCCTCCCACCCGATCGCCGACAGTGCCGGACAGCTTATCTTCCGGCCCCGCGATGACGAAACCGAGTTTGCTTGAAACCCTCGGGAAAACCCGTTTCGAGCCCCCGTGGCACGGCCATTGCTCTTTCGGGGGCGGGACCTACAAAGGAGGCCAACCAATGCTGAAGCGGGATTCCAAGGGATTCACACTGATCGAGCTCCTGATCGTCGTCGCCATCATCGGCATCATCGCCGCGATCGCGATTCCGAACCTTCTGAATGCCATCGACCGCGGCAAGCAGAAGCGCACCATGGCCGACATGCGCTCCATCGGCACGGCCGTCGAATCGTACGCGGTGGACAACAACCTCTATCCGGTGGCGGCCTCGGCGGCGATTCTCTCGCCCCTGGTGCAGCCGATCTACATCAAGTCCATGCCGACGAAGGACGGCTGGAACAACACGTTCGCCGTCACCTCGACGACGGTCGACTACACGATCTCCTCGCTCGGCAAGGACGGAACGTCCGGCGGCTGCACGGCGGGGACGGTCACCACGTTGTTCAACGCGGACATCTGCTTCGCGAACGGCCAGTTCGTCCAGTACCCGCAGGGCACCCAGCAGTAAGACGGCGCCCGATCGCAATCGACGACGGCGAGGGCCTCGGCCCTCGCCGTTTTTTTTGCCTCCTGACGCTGGCCGTCACACGGACCGCTCCCAATTGACAGCGAGCGACAGCCGGCCGCCCGGAAACGACTACGGCAAACGGGCAAGAAGTCCGTCAATTCCTTCATTTCGACCGCACGCCGACCGAGTCGAGCCCTCTGGCCTGCCCTTTGCTCTACAGGGAGTCCGGCGCAAAAGGAGGCCAAGCACATGTCCAAGCGGGATTCCAAGGGATTCACACTGATCGAACTCCTGATCGTCGTGGCGATCATCGGCATCATCGCCGCGATCGCGATTCCGAACCTTCTGAATGCCATCGACCGCGGCAAGCAGAAGCGCACCATGGCCGACATGCGCTCGATCGGCACGGCCGTCGAATCGTACGCGGTGGACAACAACCTCTACCCGGTGGCGGCCTCGGCGGCGATTCTCTCGCCTCTGGTGCAGCCGATCTACATCAAGTCGATGCCGACCTTGGATGGCTGGAACAACACGTTCACCGTGACCTCGACGACGGTCGACTACACGATCGCCTCGCTCGGCAAGGACGGAGCGTCCGGCGGCTGCACGGCGGGGACGGTCACCACGTTGTTCAATTCGGACATCTGCTTCGCGAACGGCCAGTTCGTCCAGTACCCGCAGGGCACCCAGCAGTAAGACGGCGCCCGATCGCAATCGTCGACGGCGAGGGCTTCGGCCCTCGCCGTTTTTTTTGGCCGCCGTTATAAGATCGCGGCCTCTTTCGCAGGAGCGCGATGACGCGGGGCGTTCTACAGCTCGTAAGCTTCGTGACGGCGGCGTGCATCGCGCTCTGGCTCACCCCGCGAGTGCGGGACGCCGCAATCCGGTTCGGGATCGTCGATCGGCCGGACGGCCGGCTCAAGGGACAAAAAGAGCCCGTCGCCTACCTCGGCGGCCTCGCGATCTTCCTCTCGTTCCTGCTCGCGCTCGCGTTGACCCTCCAGTTCTCCCGCGAGACGCTGGGCCTGCTCCTCGCAGGATCGATCGTCGTCCTTGTGGGGCTCGTCGACGATCTGGGCTCGTTGGCACCGTGGACCAAGCTGGCCGGCCAGGCGGTTGCCGTGCTCGTCCTCGTGAAGTCCGGCATCTACATCAAGCTGACGTTCATCCCGCACCCGCTGGCCGTCGCGCTGTCCTGCGTGTGGCTGCTCGCCTGCACGAACGCGTTCAACCTGATCGACATCATGGACGGCCTCTCGGCGGGCACGGCGATGGCCGCATCGGTGGGCCTGATCGTCGTCGCGAACCTGGGCGGCAACGTCGATGCGGCGCTCGCGCTGGCCGCGCTCGCCGGCGCGTGCCTCGGGTTCCTCCGGTACAATTTCGAGCCGGCGAAGATCTACATGGGAGACTGCGGAAGCCTTTTCCTCGGGATGATCTTGGGCGCGACCGCGATGAACAATGCCTACACCACGACGAACCGGCTGGCGGCGGTGGCGCCCGGGCTCATCCTGGGCATGCCCCTGTTCGACATGCTCTTCGTCATGTACATAAGGCGGCGGCGCGGCCTTCCGGTGATGCTCGGCAGCCCAGACCACGTCGCGCTGCGCCTGCGGAAATGGAAGCTGACGACCAGGCAGACGGTCGTCGGATCGTACCTGGCCACGCTGTTGCTCGGCGCCGCGGCGATCGCGATGTCGATGACGCCCTTGACGGCGGCCGCCTGGATCCTCGGCGGCGTCGCCGTTGCCGCGCTCGGCGCCGCAGCCTGGCTCAAGACCATCGACATGGGCCTATGATCCTCATCCTCGGAGGCGGGCTCGCCGGTCTGGCGACCGCGTATTTCCTGAAGGACGAGCCGCACCTCGTGCTCGAGGCCGAAGACGAGCCCGGAGGGCTCTGCCGCTCCAGAACCATCGACGGCTTCGTGTTCGACTACACAGGGCACCTGCTGCACCTGAGGGACCCGCGCGCGATCGCGCTGGTCGACGAGCTGTGGCCGGACGTGTTCGACGTCGTTCCGCGCTCCGCGTGGATCAGGACGCGCGGCGTCACGCTCCCGTTCCCCTTCCAGGCCAACTTGCACGGGCTTCCCGCCTCCGTGATCGCCGATTGCATCCTCGGCGCCGCCGACGCGCTGTCGCGGCCGGTGCCGGCCGAGCCCGAGGTGTCGTTCCGCGATTGGTCGCTCCAGGCGCTCGGGCGCGGCATCAGCGACGCGTTCATGTTTCCGTACAACTCGAAGCTCTTCCGCCGGGACCCCGCCGAGATGACCGCCGACTGGGTTTCGTGGGCCGTCCCGCGGCCGAACCTCGCGGAGATCGTCCGCGGTGCGCTCGGCCGGCAGAACCAGGGCATGGGCTACAACGCGACCTTCCGCTATCCGAAGCGAGGGGGCATCGAGGTCGTCCCCAAGGCGCTCGCCGCTCGCGTCGAGAGGCTCCGCACCGGTGCCCGAGTCGAGACCGTCGATCTTTCGCGCAAGCGCGTGACGCTTCAAAGCGGAGAGACGCTCGACTTCGAGCGATTGGTTTCGACCATCCCCCTTCCGCGCCTGCTGTCGATCGTGCGCGGGGCGGGCTTCGACGCCGCCTCGTGCGCACGGCAGCTCGATTGGTCGGTCGTCGGCTGCCTGAACCTCGGCATCGACCGCCCGGGGGTCGGAGCGGGTGCGCACTGGATCTACTTCCCGGACGCCGAGGCGCCGTTCTATCGGGTCGGATTCCCGCACGCGATGAGCGGCGGGGTCTGTCCCGAGAACGCGTCCTCCCTGTACGTCGAGTTCGGCTGGAAGCGCGACGAGCATCCCGATCGAAACCGGCTCGAGGAGTCCGCGCTCGATGCGCTCCGGCGGAATGGAATCCTGCGCGCGGACGACCGCGTCGTGGCGCGCGATTGGATCCGCATCGATCCCGGCTACGTGATCTTCGATCGCGCGCGTCAGCGGGTGATGGCCCAGGCTCTCCCTGCGCTCGCGGCCGCCTCGGTGTCGTGCATCGGCCGCTACGGCGCGTGGACCTACTCGTACATGGAGCGTGCGATCCTCGACGGTATGGAAACCGCCGATGCCTTGAGGAAGGCGTCGTAGCCTCCGCTGTCGATGGCGCGATCAAGCCCCAGGATCGTTCATCTCATCACGCGCCTCGATCTCGGGGGAGCGCAGCAGAACACGCTCTACTGCGCGGAGCATCACGACCGCTCCCGGTTTCGCGTCGGTCTCTGGGCGGGCGGGGGAGGCCGGCTGGACGCGGCGGCGCGAGCGATCCGCGACGCGGACGTCCGCATCCTGCCGTGGCTCGTCCACCCGATCTCGCCGCCGCGTGACGCGGCGGCGGCGATCCGGCTGGCCGGGATGCTCGGCGACGTCGACCTCGTTCACACCCACTCGTCGAAGGCGGGAATCCTCGGCCGTCTCGCGGCCGCATCCGCGCGCGTGCCCGCCGTCGTGCACACCGTCCACGGATGGAGCTTCAACGATTTTCAGCCCGCCCCCCTCCGGCGCTTCTACGTCGAAGCGGAGCGGGCGGCGGCCCGGATGACCGATCGGATCGTCTGCGTCGCAAGGGCCGACGTGGACAAGGGGCTGGCGCTCGGGATCGGACGTCCAGACCAGTACCGGCTGGTCCGCAGCGGCATCGATCCGGACGTGTACGTCGCTCCCGCAGGCGCCCGGGCTCGATTTCGCGAATCGATCGGCGCGGGACAGGACGACATCGTCGTGGGGTCCATTGCGAATCTCAAGCACCAGAAAGGGCCGCTCGATTTCATCGCCGCGGCTGGATCGGCCTACGAGAGGAACGCCCGCCTCCGATTCGTGTTCGCCGGCGACGGCGAGCTCCGGCGGGACGTCGAGCGCGCGATCGAGGAGCACGGCCTTCGAGGAATCGTGCACCTCCTGGGTTGGCGGGACGATGTCGCGGAGATTCTGGCCGGTTTCGATCTGTTCCTGCTCACATCATTGTTCGAGGGGCTGCCGCGATCGGTCCTTCAAGCCATGGCCGCATCGGTCCCCGTGGTCGCGACGCGCACCGGGGGCGTGTCGGAGGTCATCGACGACGGGCGCACGGGGCTCTTGGTCCCGCCGGCAGAACCGGAAGCGGCGGCGCGGGCCGTCCTCGTCCTGGCCGGAGACCGGGAGCTCCGCGAGCGGCTGGCGGTATCCGCGAAGCGCGCTCTGGCGGCGGAGTTCGACATCCGGCTCATGGTTCGCGATCTCGAGGCGATCTACGGCGAACTTTTGCGCGAATCTCCACCTAAATCCAGGCATGCCACCGGGGCGTCGCATCTTGGCGCCGAGTACTCGAGGAACTAGATTCCGCGCATGTCCTCCGTCATCGAGCTTTCAAGCCTGAAGAAGTCCTTCCACGGCCACCTGGGGATAGGGCGCACGCTGGCGGTGGACGGGCTGTCCCTTTCGGTCGAGCAGGGCGAGATCTTCGGGCTCCTCGGCCCCAACGGCGCCGGAAAGACGACGACGTTGAAGATGATGCTGGGATTGATCCGGCCGGACGGCGGGAGCGTGCGGCTGTTCGGGCGGCCGCCGGGGGACGCGGCGACGCGACGCCGGCTCGGATTCCTTCCGGAGAACCCGTATTTCTACGACTACCTCACGGCGGCCGAGTTCCTCGATCTGTACGGCCGGCTTCAGGGGCTCGGCGCCGCCGAGCGCAAGCGCACGGTCGCGGCCGCCATCGAGCGTGTCGGGCTTTCGGGCCGCGAGAACACGGCGCTCCGGAAGTTCTCGAAGGGGATGATCCAGCGATTGGGGCTCGCGCAGGCAATCCAGCACGGGCCGGAGCTCGTCATCCTCGACGAGCCGATGTCGGGGCTCGATCCGATCGGCCGGCGCGAGGTGCGGGATCTGATCCTCGCGCAGCGCGCCGCGGGCAAGACGGTCTTCTTCTCGAGCCACATCCTCCAGGACGCCGAGATGCTGTGCGACCGCGTCGCCATCCTGTTCAAGGGACGCCTTCGTTCGATCGGCAAGCTTGACGATCTCGTCTCGCGCGATGCGCGATGGATCGAGGTCACCGTGCGGGCGGCCTCCGGCGAAACGACGCTCATCCGCGTCGAAGGCATGCCGGAGCTGGCGAAGCTCATGGTCTCCGTGCCGGTCGCCGGAGGCGAGGTCATCTCCGTGTGGCCGCGGCGGGAATCCCTCGAGGATCTATTCCTCCGGGAGATCGGACGCGCCCGCGCGGAGGAGGTGCGATCGTGAGGGCCATCGCCGCGATCGCGCTCAACACGTTCCGCGAAGCGATCAGGGACCGGATCCTCTACCTGATCCTCGCGTTCGCGCTCCTCCTGATCGCGGTGTCGCAGTTCGTGTCGCTCCTGACGGTCGGCAGCGAGGTCAAGATCGTCAAGGACCTCGGGCTCTCCGCGATCTCGATCTTCGGGCTCTTGACCTCGGTCTTCGTCGGCGTGTCGCTCGTCTTCAAGGAGATCGAGAGGCGCACCGTCTACACGCTCCTCGCCCAGCCCGTGAGGCGGTGGCAGTTCATCGCCGGCAAGTACGCGGGGCTGTCCCTCGTGCTCGCGGCGATGACGCTGATCACCGGGTCGGCGCTGTTCGTCGCGGTCGCGCTCAAGGGAGAATCGCCGATCGGCCTGACACCGGCGGTGGTCCTGGGTTTCGTCGAGCTCGAGCTGATCGCGGCGTTCGCGGTCCTGTTCTCCAGCTTCACGAATCCGATCCTCGCGGCGGTCGGCACCGTCACGACCTACGTCGCCGGACATCTGTCGTGGAGCTTCGACCTGCTCGAAAAGCGCATGCCCGACGCGTCCGGAAAGACGCTCTGCCGAGTCCTCCACGCGGTGATCCCGAACCTGGACCGGCTGAACATCAAGGCGATGGCCGTTCACGGGATCGAGCTGCCGGCCGGGTACTTTCCCGTGGCCCTGGCCTACGGCGTGCTCTATTCGCTCGGCGTCGTCGTTCTGGCGTGCGTGATCTTCGAGCGCCGCGAGTTCTTCTGATGCGCCGTGCGATCGTGGCCGCCCTCCTGGTCGCGGCCGTCGTCGGAACCGGGATCACGCGCGCCAAGCTCGTCGCGCTCGACACCGCGGCGCGCACCCAAAAAGAGCTGCTCTACATGCCCAACGGGAAGTACCTCCGGGTGGTCAGCCTCGGACACGCCGGCCTCGTCGCCGACGTGGTCTACCTCTGGGCGATCCAGTACTACTCCGATTACGAGCGCGAGGACCGGTACCGCTACGTCGAGCACATCTTCGGCGACGTCATCGGCGAGCTGGATCCGGCGTACATCGACCCGTACTGGCTCGGGGCGGTGATCCTCACGACCGAGGCGCACGACGTCGACGGAGGCTTGCGGCTCCTCGACAAGGGCTTCGAGCGGAACCCCACGGCTTGGATCCTCGCGTATTTCGCCGGTTGGGAGTGCAAGGACGCGGGCCGGTTCGACGAAGCGGCCCGGTACTTCGATCGCGCCGCCAAGGCACCCGGCGCTCCGCACGACCTGTTCCGGCTGAAGGCCGGGATGACGGAGCTGACCGGGAACCTGCGGGAAGCCATCGCGCGATGGCGCGACGTCCTCAATGACCCGACGAGCGACGCCGGCTCGCGGGCGATCGCGTTGCGCCAGATCCGCGCGCTCACGGTGCGCGCGGATATCCAAGACTTGACCGGCGCCGTCACGGCGTTCACCGAGCGAAACGGGCGGCATCCGCACACGCTCGACGAGCTGGTCGCGGCGCGCCTGGTCGCGGCTCTTCCCCGGGATCCGGACGGCAACCCGTATGTCTACGATCCCGCGACGGGGAAGGTCAGCAGCCTGGCCTCCCGGGTGCTCGGATCGTGACGCCTGCCGTTCTCGAGCCCTGGGCTTCGATCCTCGTCGTCGTGACCGGCCTCGTGCTCGGCAGCTTTCTCAACGTCTGCATCCACCGCCTCCCGATCGGTGAGAGCATCGTCCGGCCGCGGTCCCGGTGCCCGAACTGCCATGCTCCGGTCCTGGCGTGGCAAAACATCCCGGTCCTGTCCTGGATGATCCTCCGCGCGCGCTGCGCCTCGTGTGCTGCTCCGATCTCCTGGCGCTATCCGGCGATCGAGCTTCTGACCGCGCTTTCGGGCTTGGCACTGTGGCGTCTGCTGGGGCCGGGCGCGGGGTTCGCGATCGCCGTGCCGTTCGCGTGGATGATGATCGTCTTGTTCTTCACCGACTTCGACCATCAGCTGCTCCCCGATCTCGTGACGCTTCCGGGCTTCGGCGCGGGCCTCGCGGTCGCCTGGTTCAATCCCTTCCTCGGCGATCCCGGTTGGCCGCGCATCGTCGCGTCGATCACGGGCGCCGCCTTGGGCTCCGGGATCCTCTGGGGGATCGGCGCGCTGTATTCGCGCCTTCGCGGCGTCGATGCGATGGGCTTCGGCGACGTCAAGATGATGGCGCTCGTCGGGGCGTTCACCGGGCCCGCGGGTGTCGCGGTCACGCTGTTCGCCGCCTCGGTGGTCGGCGCCGTCGTCGGCCTCGTCCTGATCCCGATGAAAGGGAAAACGCTCCAGAACGCGCTCCCGTTCGGGTGCTTCCTGGCACCGTCGGCGATGGTCGCGATGCTGTGGGGCCGAGCGCTCATCGCGTCCTACCTCGGCATTCTCCACTTCGGTCCCTAGGAAATCCGTCCGACACGCCGTCCGGTGTGTCCGGTACCGCGGACGATTCCCGCGTACTAGACTCGTTGATTCCACGCGGCGCGCCCCGCCGGGCCTGGCACGGCGGATGCTCGTCGGGTGTGCGATTGCGGCGAGGGGCCGACGGACGTGCGGAACGATCGACGACACAGGGCCGGAAACCGCTCGGGGTTCAGCCTCCCCGAGCTGCTCGCGGTGCTGGCGCTTCTCGCCATCGCGCTCGCCGTGGGCGTCCCGCTCGTGAACGAGCAGATCCGGATCGCGGAGGTGCGCGGGGCGGCCGACAACCTCGCGGTCAACCTGCGGGCCGCCCGGATGATCTCCGTCAGCAAGCACACGCCGATCAAATTCACGATCGATTGGGATGCCGATCGTTCGCTCTGGGTGCTCAACTACAACGGGACCGACGGCAAGGCACGATCGATCGCGCTCCCCGAGCGCGTCACGGTCACGCCCGAATCCGACCGGCTCGTGACGTTCCAGCAGAACGGCTCGGTGTCGGCCCCCGCCTCGATCGTCCTCGAATCGGTCGTCCCCGGGGCTCGGGAGCGGTGGACCGCCACGGTCAGCTCGATGGGCATCGCGACGCTGCAGCACGAGCGGCTGCCGGCGGCGAGCGCTTCGTGAAGGCGCACACGGCCTCCGGATTCAGCCTGGTCGAGGTCATCATCGCGATGGGGCTTCTCGGTGGCGTGCTGATCTCCATCGCGGGTCTGTTCATCGTCGGCGGCAAGCAGGTGAAGAGCGGCCGGACCTCGAGCGAGGCTCTCGCGGTGGCGCGCGAGATCCAGGAAGACATGATCGGCTGGGGGTACAGCCAGCTCTGGAAAATGTTCGGCGAGGACGGCCAGGCGCAAAGCTACACGATCGACTCGCGCACCGCCGCGGCCTGCGCGGCGTGGCAATCGACGCTGAGCGCCAAGCTCGGCCCCGACGCCTTTGCCGAGATCACGCTCGAGGCGCTGCCGTCTTACGACGGTGTCGTGAGGAGCTTCGCCGACGCGTCGGGGGACGCGCTGGCGCGGGCCGTCCGCATCCGGGTGACCGTCCACTGGGTCGAGGTTCCCGGCCGGGCGCGCTCGGTCACCGTCGGGACCACGAGAAACTGATGACGAGGGCAAGGGCAGGGGAGCGGGGCTTCTCGCTCATCGAGGTCCTAGTGGCGACGGCGCTCCTGTCGGTCGTCGTGCTGGTCGCGCTGATGGTCTACGACGCGTCACGAAAGGCGTTCGCGAAGAGCGAGAACGCGACCGAGCAGCAGGAGTCCGTCCGCATCGCGTTCGACAAGCTGACGACCGACCTCCGCATGATGGGCTACAACGTCAACCCCGACGGAAACGTGCAGCGCCCGGACGAGCAGCTCGAAGGCGCTCTCGATCATGCCGTGATCCTGCGCGCCGATTTCGACGGCTCGGACCCGACGGCGAGCGTGACGCCCGAGCTCGCGCTGGCCGGCGGCGCGTTCTCGACGGTCTCGACCGGAAACGACGAGATCGTGGCGTACGTTCTGTCCCGGCCCGACGGCACCGGGCCGGACACGATCACCTTCAGCGCGGACGTGAAGGAGGCCGCGCGCGACGGCGTCGTCGAGCCGGTCACCATCCCGAACGTGGTGCTCACCCCCGACACGCCGCCGTACACGCTCTACCGGGTGACGTTGAACAACGACGGGAGCAAGTACGGCAGCCCGGCGTTCATCGTGCGCACCCCGGTCGCGGAGAACGTGCGAAACCTCACGTTCACCTACTACGGCCCTTCGGGGACGTTCAAGGATCCGTCGCCGACGGTCTCCGAGGCGGACGATGCCAAGGCGCTGCGCGCGTCGCTGACCCGCGTCAAGGTCTCGCTCGTCGGGATGACGCGGCAACAAGATTTTCTCTACAACGACACGACCGACCCGGCGGCGCCCAAGTACAGGAAATTCGAGCTCGCCGAAGACGTCACGCCACGGAACATGCGGCTCAAAGGCATGCTCGACGTGAACGCGGACATCACTCCGCCCGGAAAGCCGGCGACGCCGGCCCTGACGCCGGGGCATTGCGGCGGATTCATCGTCACGTGGGCCGCCAACCCGACGGGGGACGGGGTCACGCAATATCGGATCTCGTGGGCGCTGAACGGGGGACCGGTCGCGGGCGCCCGCAACGTTCCCGGCTCTCCTTATTACCTCGACGGATTGACGACGGGGTCCGCCTACAACGTCTGGATCCAGGCGCAAGACGCGTCTGGGAATACGAGCGTCAATAGCGATCCGGGAACGGCGACCGTCGCCAACACGAACAGGCCGAGCACGCCGACGGACGGAGAAGGCAGCTTTCACCAAAAATATCAGATTGCAGTGACCTGGACGGGCGTCACCACGAATACCGCGAACGATCCGTCGAACGATCCGATCGCGCCTCGAATCCGCGACCTCGCCGGGTACCGCCTGTATTCGGCCTCGAAGCCCGATGGCGAATTCACCCTCCTGGCCGACGAGAGCGTGCTCGTGCCGGGGTTTGCGGTTCCCTACATCGACACGCCGCTGCTCGCGTGCCAGGACCGCTACTACAAACTGACCGCCGTCGACGCCTGCGGTCGCGAGAGCGTCCCGGAGGCGTTTCACGGGTTCTGCGAGGATCCTCTCGTGAATCCGCTTCCCCCGGATGGCGTTCAGGCCCACTTCGTCTCCTCCACGGGCAACGCCGCCGGGCTCATTCAGTGGAATCCCGTCACGCACGACCTCACGGGGCACGAGATCAAGATCCGAACGTACCTGGTGTACCGATCCGGCCCCATCGACGGGTCGCTGCCGCCTCCGCCGCCCGACCAGAATCCCAGTGCGACGGTCAACGACGACGTCAAGTACGTCGACGATGCGACCCCGCACCTCAACAAAGGC
This sequence comes from uncultured Acidobacteriota bacterium, assembly GCA_964647625.1. Classification (GTDB taxonomy): domain Bacteria; phylum Acidobacteriota; class Polarisedimenticolia; order Polarisedimenticolales; family DASRJG01; genus DASRJG01. The sequence goes on along the minus strand of CAZYHZ010000025.1, from coordinate 2,516 downwards.
CAGGTTCTCTACTACAGGATCCGCGCAAAGGATCCGTGCGGCAACACGTCGGCCCACTCCGATCCCGCCGTTCTCCAGTGCGCGTTCAACGGAACCGTCGTCATCACGCCGCCGGCTACACCTCAGGTCGGCGTCCCGAGCGTGGTCACCATTCAAGTGAATCAGCCGTCGGATCCGTCGTACACGCTGTTGTCGGTCGTGTACGCATCGAAGGGCGGAGATCCGAGCTGTACGGACACGGACAACAATCAAAGCACGGGGCTCGGCCCATGGACCCGGAACTGGTCCCCCGACTGCGCCGGGACCTACGACATCACGGCGACCGTGCAATCCATTCCCGCTCCGGGGAACGAAAGCCCGTGCCCCGCGTCGGCGACGATCACGGTCACCGTTGCGGCGCCACCGCCCGGATCGCCATGAGGTCGGAACAGGGATCGGCGCTCGTCATCGCCGTCCTCATCATCGCCGTCATGACGCTTCTCGGCGTGTCGTTTCTCCTGATGGCCGACACCGAGAACAAGATCGCCGAGAACGAGAAGCTCTCGGCGCAAGCGCTCTACTTCGGCGAAGGGGTCGTTCGCGAGGTCAAGCGGTGGTTCGACCGCCCGCCGTACTCGACGGCGGGCGACCGGAACATGTCCCGCCCGACGACCGCGATCATGGATCGCCAGCATCGGATGATCGACCCCGACGGAGCGGGGCCTACCGCGAGCCAGGCAGCGGACGGGAGCGATGCGCATCCCTACTACAAGGCGGGCATCGATCTCGACCACGACGGCCACGACGACATCTTCGACAAGCCGTATCGCGGCGATCAGGATCAGAAAGACCCGTTTCTCGGAACCGCGGACGGCCCGGACGTCCGGATCGATCGGGCTAATGCCGACGCGGCTGCGTTTCTCGACGATCTTGCAAGACGCATGCTTCCGGATTTCCCCGCCGGAGCCAATGGTGTGCTCGCGCGCATCAACACGATCGACGTCTACGGTCCTCCCTATCTGGATGCGGGTGGCGGGAACTGGACGCGCTACGGTGTCGCGACGATCAGCGTCAGGCTCCAGATCGTGAAACATCCCGGCGCCGCCGACGAGCAAGTGCTCGCCGACCGCACCATCAAGGCCGTCGTCAACGAAGCGCCGTACGGGGCAGTCTTCGGCCCGTTCCATTCGTGCGACGAGCTGTCGTGGGGCCACGCGTTCAACGTCCACTGGGGACCGGCGACCGCCGTGGGCGCCGCCGACGTGCCGACTCCGACGCCGCCGAACGGCATGGCGAAGAGCATTCCCCGGGATCTTCCGGCGACTCCGAGGGTCGATCTTCTTCATTTCCATCTGCTCGGGGCAACGACGCAATGGAACACCCTGAAGGGATCCCTCAACAACACCGTCGTCGAAGACCCGTGGTTCCAGTTCTTCGCGGGCCTCTCCGTGACCCAGTGGTCGGGGCTCGGAACGCCGCAGGTGTATCCGCCGTCTCCCAACAGCCAGGATCAGTCGAACAAGTTCCAGGAATTCCCGAGCGTACCGTGCCCGAAGTTCGACTACGACACGTGGAAGGCGATCGCGCGCTCGGGGGGTAGCGACGTGCACTACTACGCATGGGCTGCGGGAAATACATTCCGCGAAGATGCGATCGGTGACGCCAAGAGTTTTCAGGATTTCACTGACGGAAAGCAGGGCCTGTTTTTCTTCGATACGAAGGACGGTCAGGCTCCCCACGATTTCGACGCGAGCAGCGTTGCCGCGAATCTCACCCCCGGAATCACGATCAGCGGGGGAGGCTACGGGACGTCCGGATTCATCTACCTCAATACCGAGATCTGGCGAGTCAGCGGCTCGCCGGGGCGCGTCGCAACCTTCACGTTCCCGGGGGAGCCGTTCCGCGACTTGAACGAAGACGGCGTCTGGCAACAAGGAGAGGACTTCATCAACCTCAAGTACACCGGCCTCGCCAACATCGATGACCCCATCACCGTCGACGCCACCGACACGTTCGATCCCGCGAACCTTCCGCCGGCCGCGCCGCACGTGGTGTGGAATTCCAAGGGACCGTCGGTACCTCACGACGCGATCGTCTGGGGGATCCTCTACCTTTCCGGTCAGTTCGATTCGAGCGGAACGCCTTACTACGACGGCTCGGTCGTCACGTTCGCGGGCACGGAGTCCGGCGTCAAGACACCCGGGACCGCGAACCTCTACTTCGATCCGAACCTGAAGGGCTCGTGGCCTCCGGTCGGCTGGAACCTGCCCCGCGTCGTGATCACGCGCTGGGAAACGGACGAATAGGGGACAGTCCCCTTTTTCTTACAAATTCAGATTCGCCTGATCGATTTTCCTCCGCGGACGTTCGACGCACGCAGTCTGTGCCGCGCGGCGCACTCTGACGCGCGCTCTCTAGCCTGCGAGGGAAGAGCGGGCTCGTTCACGAGGCCGCGTCCGAAGTTCAGTCACGCAAATCGGAATTTGTAAGAAAAAGGGGACTGTCCCAGAGCTGTCCAAGATAAACGTTTTGGTCAG
>CAZYHZ010000024.1:0-57999 GCA_964647625.1 uncultured Acidobacteriota bacterium | reverse complement strand
GACGGAACCGTCGCCGTTCTCCTCGCGGGCTCGGACGGCGCGCTCCATGAGACGGCGCGCGCCGGCGAAGCGAGGCTCGACGCGCGCGACCTGTCGGTCGCCCGATGGGCGCACGGCCATCGCCGCGCGGCCGGCCTGGGCACGGACACTCTTCCCGGCGCGGGCGCCGCGTGCGTTCCGCTGGCGACGGACTCCCGCGGATACGGCGTCGTGGCATTCCTCCCTCGCGTCGCAGGCCGGGCGCCCGATGCCGAGCAGCGGCATCTGCTCGACGCGCTGGCGCGACAGGGGGCCTCGGCCTTCGAGCGCGTCGGGCTCGCCAACGAGGCGGAGGCCGCGGACCTGCGGGCGCGCACGGAAGAGATGCGCAGCTCGCTGTTGTCTTCCGTGTCGCACGACCTGCGAACTCCGCTCGCGGCGATCACGGGGGCCGCCTCCGCACTGACCGCAGGCGCTCCCGGTCTCGATCAGGCCGGCCGTGACGAGCTGGCGTCGACGATCTACGAAGAATCGGCAAGGCTCGAGCGCCTCGTCGGGAATCTCCTCGAGATGACGCGGCTGGCCTCGGGCACTCTGGTGGTCAAACGCGAGTGGGTCCCCGCCGAGGAGCTGATCGGCGCCGTGCTCACTCGGATGGAGGCCGCGCTCGCAGGGCGCCCGGTGACGACGGCCGTTGCCGCCGGCCTGCCGCTTCTGTCCGTCGACCCCGCATTGTTCGAGCAGGCGCTGGTCAACGTCCTCGATAACGCAATCAAGCACACGCCGCGCGGAACGCCCATCGAGATCGGCGCCCGTGGCGACGGCGACGGAATCGTGTTCGAGATCGCCGATCGAGGCCCGGGCATCCCGCGAGGCCACGAGGACGCGCTCTTCGAGAAATTCCGCCGTGGCCCCGATGCGCACAGTCCCGGATCCGGTCTGGGCCTCGCGATCTGTCGCGGCATCGTCGAGGCCCACGGCGGCACGGTCGGCGCCGACAATCGCCCCGGTGGGGGTGCAAGGTTCAGCATCCATCTTCCGCGTTTCGCCGATGCGCCGCGTGTCGAAACCGGCGGAGCGGAGCCGGCGCCGTGAGCGCGCACGACCCCCTGGTCCTCCTCGTGGAAGACGAGCCCCAGATGCGCCGCTTCCTGCGCGCGGCATTGGGCGCGCGACCGTTCCGGTTGATCGAGGCGTCGACTCTGAAGGAGGCGTTGCTGCTGACCACGTCGCACAACCCCGAGCTGATCCTGCTCGATCTGGGGCTTCCCGACGGCGACGGCATCACGCTGACACGAAATCTGCGCGAGTGGAGCCGCGTCCCGATCATCGTCATCTCGGCGCGGGGACGCGAGGCGGACAAGGTCGAAGCGCTCGACGCCGGCGCCGACGATTACCTGACGAAGCCCTTCGGCATCGACGAGCTGCTCGCGCGCATGCGCGTGAGCCTGCGCCGCGGACGCGAAGCGGGGAGCGGCCCGCCGACACCCGTGATCACCGCGGGGCCCTTGACGATCGACTTCGACCGCCGTGAGGTCACCCGCTCGGGGCGCGTCGTGCGCCTGACGCCCACCGAGTTCCGGCTCCTCGCGTTCCTTGCGAGCCACGCCGGCAGGATCGTCACGCATGCGCAGATCCTCAAAGAGGTTTGGGGCGGCACGTCCGCCGCCGAGGCCCATCACGTCCGCGTCCACATGGCCGACCTCCGGAAAAAGATCGAGGACGACCCCGCGCGGCCGAAAATCCTGGTGACCGAGCTCGGTGTGGGGTATCGCCTGAGAGAGTGAAGAGGTCAGCCCGCGCTCTTCCGCGCGGTGGCGCACAGCCAGCTGCCGGGTCCGCGATGGATCGCCACTTCGACGAATCCTGCCTGGTCGAGCACGTTGCGGTGCTCCTCGATCGTCAGGTATTTCGCCCCGAGCGCCCGCATGATCGGTCCGACCGCCGCGTCGGCGGCGTTCCCCCGGTACGTCTCGGCGACGATCGCGAAGAAGCCTCCCGGCTTCACGACCCGCAACACCTCCCGGAGGTTCTTGGGGAGGTCGGGCCAGTAATAGTGCGTCTCGACCGCCGTCACGACGTCGAACGCATCATCTGGATAAGGGATCGCCTCGACGGAGGCCCGCCGCACGATCACGCGGCCCGCGGCGATCTCTCTCGCGTTCGACGCGGTCGCCGCCGCCACGCTGGTTTGCGAGTAGTCGATGCCGTGGACCACGCCGCTGGGCGTGCGCGCGAGCAGCTTGCCGATCGTCCGGCCTCCGCCGCACCCGATGTCGAGAATGGTGTCGCTGCGACCGGCGGGGACGAACCCCAGCGCCCAGTCCGTCAGGCGCGAGTGCGTCCGGTTCATCAACGCGAGATACAGACGCCCCAGCGGACCGGATGGTTTCCGGCACTGGAAGAGGGTCCACACCACGAGCGCGCCCGCAATGATCCAGACGACGATCCTGCCCGCCATGGTGCGTGTATACGAAAGGCCCCCGCGACCGGTTCAATGTTGGGCCCGCTGTATGGCTCGTGGACTGGATGGGTCCACAAACCGATCGATCGAGGTTAGAATCAACCGGATGGATTTCCTGTCGAGACTGTTCGATTCGGATTTCCTTCCCCACGGCCATTGCTATTTCTGGGAGCCCGCCATAGTCTGGCTGAGCGTCGCGTCGGACGCTCTGATCACCCTGGCCTACCTGTCGATCCCCGCGGCGCTCATCTATTTCGTGAAGCGCCGGAAGGACCTGGCGTTCAACTGGATCTTCGTGATGTTCGGCGTGTTCATCCTCTCGTGCGGCGCGACCCATGCCATGGAGGTCTGGACGGTCTGGCACGGCACGTACCGCCTGTCCGCGGTCATCAAGGCCGTCACGGCGCTGGCATCGGTCGGGACGGCGGTCGCCCTGTGGCCCCTCGTCCCCAAGGCCCTGGCGCTTCCCAGCCCCGCGCAGCTCGAGCAGGCGAATCTCGAGCTCAAGGACGAGATGCGCGAGCGCGAGCGGGTCGACCGCGAGATCCGGGCGCTCAACCTCGAGCTCGAATCCAGGGTGCGCGAGCGGACCGATCAGCTTCGCCGGTCCAACGAATCCCTGGAAGAATTCGCCTACGTGGCCTCCCACGACCTTCAAGAGCCGCTGCGGATGATCTCGAGCTACGTGCATCTGCTCCGGAAGCGATTCGGCGACAAGCTGAATCAGGAAGCGTTCGAGTTCATCCACTACGCGGAAGACGGCGCCAAGCGGATGCAGGGGATGATCAACGACCTGCTCGAGTATTCGCGGCTCGGCCGTCCGGAGAACTCCGATACGGCCTGCGACGCCGGGGAAGCCCTCGACAACGCGCTCCGCACGCTCGAGGGCACCGTCAAGGACAGCGGCGCGCAGATCAACGCGCAGTCGCTGCCCCGAGTGCGCTGCCCGGAGGGCGAGCTGACGAGGGTGTTCCAGAACCTGATCTCGAACGCGATCAAGTACCGCGCCGCGGTTCCGCCGCGGATCGCCGTCGCCGCCGGCCGCCGCGACGGTGTCTGGGAATTCTCGGTGGCGGACAACGGAATCGGGATCGATCGCGAGCACTGGGAGGGTCTCTTCAAGATGTTCGTCAGGCTTCATACGCGCGACCAGTACCCGGGCTCGGGCATGGGATTGGCGATTTGCAAGAAGATCGTCGAGACTCACGGCGGCCGCATCTGGGTCGAATCCGAGGCCGGCCGCGGGACCACGTTCCGCTTCACTCTGCCGGACGGAGACGAGGCGAGCCGCTCATGAAGGACGCCGTTCACATCCTCGTCGTCGACGACAACCCCGGCGACGTCCGCCTCATCCGGGAAGGCCTCAACGAGTCCGGCGCCAACTATCAGATGGACGTCGCCGCGGACGGAGAAGAAGCGCTCGCGTATCTCAATCGTCTGGGCAAGTGGAACCGGGCACCGCAGCCGTCCTTGATCTTCCTCGACCTGAAGCTGCCGCGAAAGGACGGGCTCGCGGTCCTGGCGGAGGTCAAGCAAGACCCGAGACTCAGGAACACTCCGGTCATCGTTTGGACCAGCTCCGCCGCCGCCGTCGACGTCAAGAGAAGCTACGAGCTAAACGCGAACTGCTACGTGCAAAAGCCCGCGGATTTCGACGGGTGCGTCGCCGCTCTCAGCCGGATCAGCGAGTTCTGGTTCCGAACGGCGGTGCTGCCGCCGAAGTGACGGCGGACGACCGTCGTCGCGCGCTCAGTGGCGGCCGTGCGCCCCCGGTCCATTCGAGACTGTGGGCTTGTTATCGCAGGCGTCACCACGGCCATCCCCATCGGTATCGGTCTGTGACGGATTAGGGACGTTGATGCAGTTGTCGCAAGCGTCGCCGACACCGTCGCCGTCGTGATCGTGCTGATTCGGGTTTGCCACGAATCGGCAGTTATCACACGCGTTGGGAATGCCGTCGCCGTCTGAGTCGAGTCCCGCAGCGTCTTCATCGATCAGGCCGTTACAGTTGTTATCGATCCCGTCGCAAACATCCGTCGCGACCGGTGAGATCGATGCGCGCGTGTCGTCGCAGTCGCCCTCGCATTCGCTGTAGCCGTCACCGTCGTCGTCCTGGAGTTGTCCGAGGAACAAACGACCGCCGACGTTTAGCGAGGCGCTATTGTCGTCGTCCGCCGTGCCTCCCCAGGCGATGCCCGCATCTCCGATCCACACAAGGGAGTGGTGGGAACGCTCGAGCGGCGCTCCGTCCTGGGTGACCGGAGTCCAACGATCCGCGACAGGATCGTAAAGCCCGCCCGTCGAGGTTGACGCGCGCCCGATCTTCCCGCCCCACACAACGACGTTCTTCCGCGTCCAAGCGCCCGCCGAGAACTCGCGTGCAGATGGAGCATCGACGGGTGAAATCGGGAGCCAGCTATCGGTCGTGGGATCGTATCGACCGCCGTCGTTCACACGACCGTTGGACGTATGTCCGCCCCAGATCACCATCATCGAGCCCGTCGAGACGGCTACATGACCGTATCGAGGGGATGGCGCACCGTTCACAGCGGTCGGCGCCCAGGTGTCGGTAGATGGGTCGTACCGTGCTCCTGTGTTCGTGTTGCCGCCCGGATCCGAGTAGCCGCCCCAGACGATCATCCGCCCCGCAGTCCAGGTCAGCGTGTAGTCGTATCGTGGTTCCAGCGGTGCCCCGATTGCCGACACGGGTCTCCAGGTATCGGTCGAGGGGGCGTAACGGCCCCCCGCATTCCCACCGATCGAGGGGCTCCACATGATCATCTCGCTGCCGGTCCAAATCGCTGGCGATCCGAGACCTCGAGGCGCGCCGACCGTGGATATCGGGCTCCAGTTCAGAGTGAGGAGGTCGAGGCGCCCGCCAGAATCGCCTGCGAAGCCGCTGTTCCACCAAAGGACCTCGGAACCTGTCGAAACAGTCGCGCCGGATACCGGCGCAGCAACCGATTTCCACGTATCGAGAGCCGGGTCGTAGAGCGCGGTGCCGGCGCCCCAGACGAGCATGCCGACCGGTGTCGCAGTTGCTTCCCCACCCTGTGGCGCGCCGTAAGTCGTGGTAGGCGACCACGCAACAGCTACTGGGTCGTATCGTTCACCCCTGTTGAGCGCCCCGCCACCTCCGTTCGATCCGCCCCAGACGATCATGTACTTCCCCGACCAGATCGCACTCGAGTCATACGGTGCATGCGGATGCGATGCGCCTGGCGACCACGTATCCGTCCGCGGGTCATAGGTCTCCGAGTTCCCGATGATCATTAGTGTTCCGGTCCAAACCTTTGGCTGGGGGAGGTTCCAGCTCGTCGGAGCCATCGATCGCCAGGAATCCGTTGCGGGGATGTATCGCGCGCCGACGCTTTGTCCGCCGAAATACGGTACACCCCAGGAAATGACTTCCGTCCCAGTCCAGATCAGATTCGAATCGACATACGACGGCGCGCCTACGGACGATGCGGGTCTCCAACTATTGCTAATCGGGTCGTAGCGAGCGCTGGCGGTCGAGTCGAGGACGAGCATCTCATTGCCGGCCCAAACCGCAGCTCCATGCACGGGGAAGGTCGGCGCGGCGATCGCTCTCCAGGTGTCGGTGTTCGGGTCATAGCGACCACTCTTATTGGACGTCCCGGCCCAGAAAATGACTTCCGTCCCAGTCCAAAACAAGACCGCTCCCCCAGGCGGAGATCCAACCGACGAGATCGGTCGCCAAGTATCCGATCGCGGATCGTAACGGCCGCCGTTTGCCAGAACCTCGGTGTCCGTCGACCAGTTCGAAGAGTGAAGCCCACCCCAGACGATCATCTGGTGATCGGTCCATACAGCTGCGTGGGTACCCCTGGGTGATGGCGCGCCAACAAGGCTCGTTTTTCGCCACGTGTCCGTGAGTGGGTCGTAGCGCCCACCCGTGTTCGTGGAGCTGCCGTCGTTGTTGCCACCCCAAATGATCATTTCCTGTCCGGTCCAAACAGCTGTGTGCTGGTACCGAGGATTCGGTAGGGCGCCGAGAACGCCGTTGTCCCAATAGCCTCCCGGCATACAGTTCGGAACCGTGAATTCCAAGCCGCTTGGGCTCGGAGGGTCGATTCGAGCAACGGCCTCGGCGAGCACCGCGGCCTCACTGATCGAGGCCGCCGTCTTCTCCCACCAGGTGTTCCAATCAACGTGGGCCAGGCCGCCTCCGTGGGTTTCTGCATCGTGCTCGAAGAAACTCTCGGTGAGGCGGTCGACGAGGACTGGGCGCGCTAGGCTCTCCTCAACAAGCACGGGGTCATTCCCCAGCGCGGTAAGTAGCGCTCGCAGCCGTTCGGGCGCCGCGCTGCTGTGACTGATTCGCTCCACTTCACGGTGGAGCGCCTCCGACGTTATCGGAGTCTTCCAGCGGGTGGACAGGAGAATAGATTTCTTCAAAGCATCGCGGACCTTGGCCTCAGCCAGTTTGTGGAGGGACGAGGGCTCTCGGGCGGGTCCCGCGAGCGCCGCAGCATAGACCGCGTCGATCTTTTCTTGCGCAAGCACGCGGTCCTCAAACGTCAGACGCCGAGGTGACGGCTCGGCGGCCGCGGCAACACCGATTGCGAGAACGATCGAGAGTGGGTTTAGGGCAGAGCGCATACAGGCCTCGCGGTCAGTGTTTGTGCGTCCCCGGCCCGTTCGGCACGGTGGGCTTGTTGTCGCAGGCGTCGCCACGGCCGTCCCCATCGGTATCGGTCTGCGAGGGGTTGGGGACGTTGATGCAGTTGTCGCAAGCGTCGCCGACGCCGTCGCCATCGTGATCGTGTTGATTCGCGTTCGCCACGAATCGGCAGTTGTCACAGGCGTTGGGAATGCCGTCGCCGTCCGAATCGAGCCCCGCGGAATCGTTGTCGATCTGACCGTCGCAGTCGTTGTCGAGGCCGTCGCACAATTCCACCGCGCCTGGGTGAAATGATGGGTTCGTGTCGTCGCAGTCGCCCTCGCACTCGCTGTAGCCGTCACCGTCGTCGTCTTGAAGCTGTCCCAGGAACAGACGGCCGCCGACATCCAGCAGAGAAATGTTCGACGTGTCTGCTGTACCGCCCCAGAGGATCGCGGCATCCCCGGTCCAGACAATCGAATGCCCGGAACGTTCGAGCGGCGCTCCCTCCTCGGAGATCGCTGTCCATTGATCAGCGACGGGGTCGTAGAGCCCACCGGTGGGGGTCGAGAATCGTGAAGACGTTCCGCCCCAAACCACCATTCTGTTTCCCGTCCAGACGGCCGCTGCGAGATAGCGTGCAGAAGGGGCGTTCACTAGTGAAGTCGGTTGCCACGTGTCGGTCGTAGGATCGTATCGGCCCCCGTCATTCGCACGGCCGTTAGCCGTGTTGCCTCCCCAAATGAGCATCCGTGAGCCGGTGGACACCGCCACTTGATAAGAGCGGGGCGGCGGTGCACCGATCATCGATATTGGCGTCCACGTATCCGAGGATGGGTCGTAGCTGGCTCCGGTGTTTGTCTGGTCGCCTGAAAGAAATGAACCGCCCCAGACGATCACACGATCCGCAGTCCAGGTGATCGTGTAGCCTTCCCGGTCCTCCAGTGGCGCACCGGCTATCGACATCGGCTTCCACGTGTCCGTTGATGGGGAATACCGGCCGCCCGTGTTCAACCCGGTGTTGGCGGACGGTGCCCAAAGGATCATCTCGTGGCCGGTCCAGACCGCAGTTGAGCGATATTCGCTCACGTTCGGTCCTCCGCTGGTTGAGATCGGAGTCCAGTTGAGCGTACGAAGATCGAGACGGCCACCGGACGTTCCCGTCCACCAGATCACCTCGGTGCCCGTGCAAACCACTGAACCGGATATCGCTACGGAGATGGGTCGCCACGTACCCAGCGCAAAATCGTAGAGTGCCGTTCCAGTTCCCCGTCCGTCGGCCGACCACACCAACATCCCCACAGGCGTTTCGATGGCAAAGCCACCCAAGGGCGCCCCATACGTCGTCGTCGGCGTCCACACGTCTAACGCGGCGTCGTATCTCTCACCCCTATCAAGAGATCCACCCCCTGCGTTGGCCCCTCCCCAAATGAGCATGTACCGGCCGGTCCACACAGCAGTTTGCGAGAAGCCGAAGAGCATGTGCGGTGCACGATGCGACCATGTGTTCGTTCGAGGGTCGTACGCGAAGACGGTTGACCCGACGATGATCATCTCGGCCCCTGTCCAAACTCTCAGGACTCGAAAATCATGAAAGTCAACAGCGGGCATGGGTCGCCAGGAATCGGTCACCGGATCGTAGAGTCCGCCAATGTTCGAAGTGAAAGAATTGGTCAGATCCCAAGCAATAACTTCTGTGCCGGTCCAGAACAATGGTGGCCCGATCCCGACCGGCGCTTCCACTGCAGACATCGGAGTCCATACATCCAGCGAAGGGTCATACCGGGCACCTCGAGAACCACCCCAGACGATCATTTCTTTCCCTGTCCACACCGCGTTGCCGGACACAAGAGGATTCGGCGCGGCCATCGCTCTCCATTTATCGGCGGTAGGGTCGTAGCGAGCCCCCGTTCCGGGGCCCCAGAAAATGACCTCCTTGCCCGTCCACACCAGGTGGTAGGTGACTCCACCCGGCGGCGCTCCGATCTGGGAGATCGGCTGCCAAGTGTCGGATGCCAGATCGTAACGGCCGCCGTCGTTGAGTCTCGTTTGCGTCCCGTTGGAATAGTGGATTCCACCCCAGACGATCAACTGTCGGCCCGTCCAGACCGCTTGGTGATCCGTGCGGGACGCCGGCGCTCCCACCTCTGTCATTTTCCGCCACGTGTCAGTGATGGGCTCGTAGAAGCCGCCCGTATTCATCGTTCGGAGATCGTTGTAGCCGCCCCAGATCAACATCTCGTGGCCGGTCCAAACTGCACTGTGGCCAAATCGCGGGTTTGGGAGGCGGCCCAGAATGCCGTTGTCCCAGTAACCTCCGGGATCGCAGCTCGACGTTGGAGCGCTTCCGACTCGAGCGAGTGTCGACGGCTGCGGCGATAGTTCGGAAGCGGCGGCGATTCCAATCGCGAAAATCGTAAGCAGCGCGCGACGGGTGTGCTGCATGACTTCTCCCACTCGGAAACCCGGCCGCCTCACATATACGTCAAAGTCCTCGCGACAGTCGCGATGAGCATCCGCCCGCCCCTTATTCATCCTATTTCGGAAGGAGCAGCCGCGCACACGGCCCGACTGCGATAATGCCTGGATGAGCACGATCGACCGGCCGCTCGGTGGCGCAGTCCTTTACGCGAAGGACCTAAGACGTGTCACCGATTTCTACGAACACGCCATCGGGCTGACGCTGACCGAGAATAAGGATGACCATGTCGTCCTCGAACGAAGCGACTTCCAGCTCGTCATCGTTCAGATTCCAATCGAGATCGCCGCAAAGATCGAAATCTCGACGCCTCCCGATCGTCGCTCGGACGCGGCCGTCAAGCTCGTCTTCTACGTGAGCGACATCGCCGCGGTGCGAGAGGCTGCCGGATCGCACGGCGGCGCGCTCAATGCGGCCGACCACGAATGGTCGTTCGGCGACGCCACGCTGTGCGATGGGTTGGACCCGGAAGGCAATGTCATTCAGTGTCGACAGCGCGCAAAGCCGAAGATCTCCGGGATGAGACGATTCGACACGGGGGCGCTCTACGAGGCGCTGAACGCCCAGCGTGCATCGAGGAATTTGACATGGGAGCAGGTCGGCTATGCGACGGGGGTCAGCCCGTCCACTCTCCGTGGGACGCAGCGCGGCGGCCGCTTGGAAGTCGACGGGATGCTCGCGATGGTGTCGTGGCTCGGCCAACCGGTCGAAGCGTTCGTCCGTGACGACGAAAGCGGTATGCTCTGACCCAGGGAGCGGAGGCGTCCGCCGGGAGGCCCAGCCTCGATGTATTGCTCGCAGTGCGGTGCAGCTCTAGCCGAGGGCGCGCGATTCTGTGCTGCGTGCGGGGCCGCGACCGCGGTTCCGCCGCCGGCTCCCGACATAGCGCAGCCGGCCGGAGAGCTTCGGCGGCACCGGCCGGGCGTCGTTACCCTCCTCGCGATTCTGAAGGTTCTCGCCGGCGCCTTGTGGTTTGCGCTCGGTGTGGCGTGCGGTGCATTTGCGAGTCCCGCGCCCGATCGCGTGGCGTTCCTGCCGCTGGCGATCGTCTTCGCCCTCATGGGGGTGGCGTCGTTCGTCTGCGCCTACGGCCTTTGGCGGCTTCGTCCGTTCGGTCGCTACGTCCAGATCGGCTTTTCTTCGGTCGGGCTGCTCGGGTTTCCGCTTCAAACGGTCATCAGCGCCTTGATTCTCGTCTACATGTTCAGGCCCGGCATTCGAGTCTTGTTTTCCGAAACGCCGATCGAGGGCCTCCGCCCCGACGAGCGTACCCAGCTGCTTGCGCTCGACGGCGGCAGCGTCGTGGCCGTCGTCGTCGGGATCGCCGCGGCCTGTCTGTACGGGTTGGCCGTGGTCGGGATCATCGCGGCGATCGCCATTCCCAATTTGCTGAACGCAATCGACCGCGGCAAGCAAAAGCGCACGATGGCCGACATTCGATCGATCGCGACGGCGATCGACGCGTATGCCGTGGACCACGACGTTTATCCGAAGGCTCAGAACGTGACCCAGCTCCAGGCGATCGTGCAGCCCAAGTACATCCGGGTCATGCCGACGGTGGACGGATGGGGAAATGCGTTCGAGGTGAGCTCATCCGACGCCGGATATGAAATCTTCTCTCACGGCAAAGATGGAGTGGGCGACGACTGCACGCCCGGATCGACCGTTCGCTTCAACGACGAGATCTGCTTCGCCGACGGGGAGTTCACGCGGGCTCCGGGGCTGACGGGTGTGCCGCAGCCGTCACAAGATCCACCCGCCGATCGACCGACACCCGACAAGCTCGGCGCGAAACTCATTCGATTACGAAATTAGGCGCCCGTTCATCGCTTGTCCGGCGATGACTCTCACCGTATCTCTCTGAGCGCCGGTACCTGACTACGTTTCCGAAATCTCCTCCCGGCGTGCTTGGAGCGGTGAATGCTGCTTCGCTCGGCGCGCGGGTGGATCCCGACGATCGCCGCATCCGTCTTCGCCGTCGCGTTGAGCGTAAGCTCCGCGAGCGCGCAGCAGACGGTCTGGGTCGACGATTGCACGGGAACCGGCACGGGCACGCAGGGCGATCCGTACTGCAAGATCCAGGCGGCGATCTGCGCGATCCAGGCGGCGGGCGGAACGATCTGGGTCCTGCCGGGATACTACAAGGAATCGATCCGCGTCCCGGCGGGGATCGCCATCGTCTCGACCGACGGCCCTTCGGTGACCACGCTCGATGGGAGCAATCAACCGTGCCCGACGGCCGATTTCTGTACGTACGGCACGGAGCCCAACTGCTCGGCGGTCTACTTCCCGTCGGCGGCGGGGACCACGAGCCGGATCGAGGGTTTTCGCATCACGAACTCGGGGGGTGGCAGGGACCAGGCCGGATTCAACGCCAAGATCGGGGCCGGCATCCTGGTCTACGGCTCGTCGCCGACGATCACGCGCAACGAGATCGTGGGAAATGCCGTCGCGAGCAGCACGTACAAGATCTTCTACGGCGGCGGAATCTACGTCAACGGCGTCGATCCGCTCGCTCCGCCGCGGCCGGTCATCACCATCAACCTCATTCAGGGAAACGCCGTCGATCCTCCCGCGGGCCAGGGAAACTTCACGAGCGAAGGGGACGGGGGCGGCATCTACGTCGGCTACAACTCGGCGCCGATCATCACGAAGAACACGATCAAGTCGAATCGTGCGGGGAACCCCGCCACCGGGCGCCAGTTCGGGGGCGGCGGCGGCATCTCGATGTACAGCCGCGTGACCGTGGCCGACACGAAGATCAGCCAGAACCTGATCTCCGACAACAATGCCGCGGACTACGGCGCGGGCATCGGATTCAGCGCGTACATCCCCGTGACGACTCCCGACCCGTCGCGGGCGACGGTCGACAACAACGTCTTCGACATCAACGGAGGCGTCGACGGCGGGGCGATCGGCTTCGACACGTCGCTCGTCAAGATCTACAACAACACGATCCACAACAACAACGCGTCGTTCCACGGCGGCGCCATCTACGTCGGTGCCTCCGGCCTCGCGGGCTACAGCCCCGAGATCGTCAACAACCTCGTGACCTCGAATCAGGCGACCGGCACCGGCGTCGCGGGCGGCATCTACGTCTCTCCTGCCGCGAACCTGCCCATCGTGCGGAACAACGACATCTGGGGGAACACGCCCACGAACGTCGCGGGCGCCAAGGCGGACGCCGACTACATTGGCGTCAATGGCGGGTTGTCGGTTGATCCCCTCTACGTGAATCGAACGGGGTCCCCGCCGGATTACCACCTTCAGGGAACGAGCCCCGTGATCGAGCGGGGCGACAACACGGCGACGGGATCGTCGGTGGATTTCGATGGCGCGCCCAGGATCCAGGACAAGGATTACGACGGGGTCGCAACCGTGGACCTGGGCGCGTTTGAGTTCCCGCCGGACTTCGACGGCGACGGCATTCCGGATTGGAAGGACCCGGACGCGGACAACGACGGGGTTCCGAACGCGAGCGATTGCGCGCCGCTCGTCCGGGCGATCTGGCAGAGCCCGGAGCCCGTTGCGAGCTCGCTGAAGCTCGGCAAGTCGGGGACGGTCGCCACGCTACGGTGGCTGCGGGCGTATCAGGCGCCCGCGTACAACGTCTACCGCGGAACGTTCGGGAGCGGACCGTTCGCGTACAACGAAACGTGCTTCGACGCGGAGAACGTCGCGCGGATCGTGACCGATGCCGGCGTTCCCGATCCGGGGTCGGGCTTCTACTACGTCGTCGGGAGCAAGAACGCCTGCGGCGAGTCGCCCGCCGTCGTCGCCTCTCCGGGCGGCGCCCGGACGCCGGCGCCGACCTGCGCCCCGGCCAACCGGAACGACGACGCCGACGCCGTCCGCGACGTAGGCGATGACTGTCCGACGACCACCGATTCCCTCCAGGGTGACGCGGACGGGGATTCGGTGGGGGACGCTTGCGACAATTGCCCGTCCGTTTCGAACGTGGATCAGGCCGACACCGACGGAGACGGCCTCGGGGATGCGTGCGACAACTGCCCGACGGTGGCCAACCCGTCCCAGTCCGACGCCAATCACGACGGCGTCGGCGACGCGTGCCAGTGCGTGAACGTCGATTGCGACGACCACAATCCGTGCACCGACGACACGTGCAATCCCCTGAGCGGCTGCGTCCACACGAACAACACCGCGGCCTGCAGCGACGGCAACGCCTGCACGGTGGGGGACGTGTGCGGAGGAGGCAGCTGCCACGCCGGAGGCCCCGCCAACTGTGACGACGCGAACATCTGCACGGACGACACGTGCAGCCCTGCGACGGGCTGCGTGCACGTGAACAACACCCATTCGTGCAGCGACGGAAACGCCTGCACGACGAACGACGCCTGCAGTGGAGGAGTCTGCCAGGGCGGTCCCCCGCCGAGCTGCGACGACGGCAACGTGTGCACGACCGATAGCTGCGATCCGTCGTCGGGCTGCGTCCACGCGGCGAACACGAGCGTCTGCGACGACGGGAATGCCTGCACCGTCGGCGATGTGTGCTCGGGCGGAATGTGCGCCGGCTCTCCCATCACGGCGCCGCGGGAGACGGCGGGCCTGTCTCTCGGCGACGACAAGTCCAGCGTCAGTTGGACCGCCGATCCATCGGCCACGAGCTACGACGTCGCGCGCGGCAACGTCGGCTCGCTTTCGGCAAGCAGCGCTGCAGTGTCGTGCTTCCCGGGACTCCCGGGCGCGCTTTTCATCGACCCAGAGGTTCCGCCTCCGGACACAGGGTTTTTCTACCTGTCGCGTGGAGCCAACGCCTGCGGCATCGGAAGCTTCGGGGCTGATAATTCGGGGCAGCCGCGGACGGTGACAAGCTGTCCCTGAAAACGCTCGATGTAGAATCGAGTTGAAGCACGCCGTCGGCATCGACCATGAATCCGAACGAACCGTTTGAGCTCGGCACGCCTCCCGACCAGCCATCGGACAACGAGGCACCGCTTGCTTTACAGATCCTGGCCGTCATCGCCGCGGCGCTGGTCATAGTGATCGTCGCTCGTGTCGCGCCGTCGGGTCGAGGCATCGTGGGGGTCTACTGTGCGCCCATCCTCGGCGCTGCGATGAATGTGTTCCCGAACGTCTTCGAGGTCTGGTCAGCGGGCGAGTTCGAGTTGCCTCATGGGCTCGTCCGGATCGGAGGATGGATCCTCATTGCGTTGCCGCTGCTCGTGCTCCTTGTTTAGCGGCGGGAACTCTCCGAGCCGAATGAGGATCAGCCCGAAAGGCGTCAAGAGCCGACGAGAGTTCCGCCGAACGCCTCGACCAGTCGCACCATCCCCCGGCGTGCGGACACGACGGACGTCAGGACGATCCGCCCTCCGTCGGCCGCCGACCGCGTCTGGATGCGCGGCAAGCCTGCGACCGCATTCCAGAGCCGGACTTGCTCGAGAAATGCAGCCGTCGCGTCGCCGCTGGGAAACGTGGCATCGACCTGCGTCTTCGCTTCGACTCGATCGGCGTTGATCATCGTCTTCTCCGTGAAAGGGCCGCGCCTGCTCGAAGCTAACGGTGCCTCCCGGCCCCGGCGAATCCGTGACCGTTCCGTGACGGTCTGGTGAAAGCGGGCTGCGGCGTCCGGCGGTTTACAAGAAATTGCCGATCGCGTAACGACAAATCAATACACGGAATCTAAGTTGTCCGCCGAGAAGACAAAGGAGGACGACGCGATGGCCCAGTACGCAATGCTCACGAACGAGCCCGAGCGCCTTCGCCGCGCCTACGCCGACACGGGCGTGGCGGTGACCCCGTTCCATACCGCGGTCGATGCGTTGGTTTGGGAGCGCCACCAACGAAAAGTGGGAACGGTCGTGCTCGACAGCCGGGGATGGCAATACGGCGTCGAATTCAATCTCGATGAGAACCGGTAGGCACCTCGGAACCTGGACCGCGGTCGGCGCCGGCGCCGGGACGGCGATCGGCACCGCGGTCCACGCGCTCGCGCTCGGCCTTGCCCTGGGCATCACGATCGGTGGCATCATCGGCATCCTGCTCGATCGGCGGCAGGGAGGGGTGAGCGCCGGGTGAGGTGATGGCTCGATCTCTGGAGCGGTGCGCCGTCGAGTACGGCCGATACTGGCTGCGCAACGAGCGGGAACTCGTCGCCGACGTGACCAGCGGCGATCGCGCACGCGCCCTCGACGGCCTCCAACGCGCGGTGCACTATTTCCGGATCGCACGGACGATGCAGACCCGGTACGACGTCGCTCGCGGGCTCGACCGTCTGGCGCCGGCGCTGACCGTGTTGAGAAAGCCGAGATACCGGCGGGTCACGCCGGCCGTCGTTCACGACAGCGTGCGACGACTGCGGCGCGACCTCGGATCGGCATACGGCGGCCGCGACCTGCTCGCACCCGCCACCAAGCTGCTCTGGATGTTCCATCCCCATTGCGTCGTGATCTACGACAGCCTGGCGAGGGCCGCCCTCGGGACGCGCGTCGGCGACTACGACGCCTACCTCGCAAAGTGGCGAGCGGCGTACGCCGAGCACGCCGCACCCATTCGAGACGCGTGTCGCACGCTCGCGGCGACCGACCGCCGGCTCCGGGCGGCGGCGGCCACCGAATGGTTCCGGATGCGAGCGTTCGACGTGTACCTGTGGCATCGCGGGCGGGGGATCGCGAAACTGCGATGATCCGATTGCGCTCTGCATTGCAATGCACTATATTGCAGTGCAGGAGGCCCCCACGTGGAGGCGCAATTGACGGTCCGTATCCCGGAAGACATCAAGCAGGCGCTCGACGACGCAGCGCGCAGAACGCATCGCAAGCCGTCGGAAATCGTCCGCTTGGCGCTACGAGCTTTCCTTCAAGGTTCCGACGATCCCGATCAGCGTCCGGCCGATCGTGTACGAGGGCTTCTTGGATCGCTGCAGTCGGAATTCCCGCATCTGGCCGAGCGGCATCGTGAATACCTGATCGGATCTCTGAAGCATGGCAGGTGAGCTGCTGCTCGACACGAGCGCACTGGTCTCCCTCTTGGACCGAGCGCAGCAAAGACACAAGGACTGCGTCGCATTCTTCCAACGTTGGACCGGGCGTGTCGTCAGCACGGAAGCGGTCCTCACCGAGTCGGCGCACTTGCTTTCACGCGTTTCCCACGGGCCCGAAGCCTGCTGCTCGTTCTTTCTCGACGGGGGCGCGCTGCTCGTGCCCTCGACGCAGAGCTCGCTGCGGCGGTGCCGGGAGTTGATGGAAACGTATCGCGATCAGCCCATGGGTTTTGCGGACGCCACCCTGGTCGTCCTGGCAGAAGAGCTGGGAACGCAGAACGTCTTCACGACCGACCGGCGCGATTTCGGGATCTACCGAATCGGCGGGCGAAAACGGTTCAGCATCAAACCGTAGGCGGACGTCAAGAGCCCCCGATCACCGGCCCGATGCATCCTCGCCGCGGCTGTAGGCGCGGATGACGTCGTCGACCGACAGCTCGCGGTGGCTGGACTGCGTGAGCGTGCGCGCGTACTCCGACGAGACGCCGTGGCTGTGCAGCCGGATGACGTCGTCCGTGTCGCGATGCGGGTCGATGCTCACGATCTCGCGGACGTAGTCGGAGGGAACGCCGTGGGTGGTGAGGCGGACGACGTCCTCGATCGTCAGGCCCGGCAGCTGCGATTGCACCAGCCCGCGCACGTACGAGGCCTCGACCCCCTGGTCGTGAAGGCGGAGGACGTCGTCGACGTCCAGCGTTCCGAGACCCGAAGAGCGGACCTGCGCGACATAGTCGGCCGGGACTCCGTGCGCCTTGAGGCGGATGATCCCGTCGAGATCGTCGGCCTTCTCGCCCGCATCGAGCATGCCTCTGACGTAGCGGGCGTCGATGCCCTGGTTCGACAGCCGGATGTACTTGTTGGTGTCGAACGGCACGCCGGCGTCCCGGTATTCCCGCACGGTCGACATGCTCAGGCCCTGATTCCGGAGCCGGAAGAGATCGTCGAGAGACAGCTTCAGTCCCTGGACGTGCATCTGCTCGAGCCACGCCATCAGGTCGGGCTCGGATTGGAGGCGAACCAGATCGTTGACGTCGAGCGTGTCGTAGCCCATCGCGCGAAGCTTCTCGACGTCGGCAAGGTGCACGTCTTCGACGGCCAGCCGCACGAGACCGGATACCTCCACCGTCCCGAACCCGAGAGCACGCCACCTCTCGACGAACTCGGAGCTCGGCTCGAAGCGGGCCTTACCGCCCGCATGACGGCCGCCTTCCCCCTCGAGCACGAACGTCCCGGCATCGTGCTTCCAGGCGAGCCGGAGGGGCGCCCCCGAGCGCCGGAACGCGGCCGCGTCGAAGCCGGTCAGCTCCGACGCCGGCACGTCGGTCGTCAGCCGCATCTGGCCGTGGCCTTCGGCCAACCGGAGGTCGAGCCGGATCTGCCGCTCGTCGGATTCCAGGTGCGCGCGCCATTGGCCGGGGGCGATGCCCCCGGTTGCGGTCACGGTGCCGACCAGCATCACGATCGCCGCGATCATCGCGAGAACGGTGGGATCCCAGGTTCGTCGTCGCATAGTGTTCCCCCGAAAAGGGGAGACGCACCGGGGCGCCCGGCGGTTCCGTCCGCTCCGGAACCTTCTTCTTCCCGTGTGCGTCTAGAAGCTTGAGCGCGGCATCGAAAGCGCTCAGAGTGGCTGACGGGAGAGCGGAGAACGTGGAAGTCCCGACGCTTCTGGCCCGGTGCCGCGCCGGCGATGAGCTGGCCTGGGAGGCACTCGTGCGGATGTACCAGTCGCGCGTTTTCGGGATCACCCGGCACTACCTCGGGGACCGCGAGGAAGCGCGGGACACGGCGCAGGACGTGTTCATCCGCGTGTACGAGCGGCTCGACTCGTTCGCGGGCGGCGACCGGTTCGACGCGTGGATCCTCCAGATGGCGCGGAACGCCTCGATCGACCGGCTCCGCCGCATCAAGGCGCGTCCACCCGTATCGGACGTCCCCGCCGACGACGCGATGCTGGCCGGGGACGACGATCCCGAGGCGCGCGCGGCGGCGGCCGACCGCGAAGACCTCTTGAGAAAAGCGGTCGGCCGGATGGGAGAGAAGAACCGCGAGGTCCTGCTCTTGAAGGAGATCCAGGGACTGAAGATCGAAGAGGTCGCTCAGATCCTGGACCTCCCCGTCGGGACCGTGAAATCGAGATCGAGCCGGGCGCGCATCGAGCTGGCCCAATTGCTCCAGAGCCTGAGGTCCGGATGAGC
Organism: uncultured Acidobacteriota bacterium; assembly: GCA_964647625.1. Classification (GTDB taxonomy): domain Bacteria; phylum Acidobacteriota; class Polarisedimenticolia; order Polarisedimenticolales; family DASRJG01; genus DASRJG01. The sequence goes on along the minus strand of CAZYHZ010000024.1, from coordinate 39,252 downwards.
GACGAAACGTTCCCCGGCGATCAGGATCTCGTCGGCGCGATCCTCGCGCGGACGAGCGGACCCGCCTGCGGGCGCGCGCAGTCGTCGCTGTGCGCGCGGATCGACGGGGAGCTCGATCCCCTCGATGCCGCCCTCGTCGACGGGCACGTCGCGCATTGCCGCGAATGCGATGCGCTCGCACGGGCGCTGCGATCGCTGGCGGGAGACCTCCCGCAGCTCGCGACGGCCGACCCAGGCCCGGGGTTCGTCGATGCCGTCCTCGCGCGGACGAGCCGGAGCGCGCGCCGGCGCCCGGTGCCCGGCGCCGGGTCGTGGGCGGCCTGGGCCTCGAAGCTTCTCGACCGCCCGCGGATCGCGCTCGAAGGCGCGTTCGTGATCGCCGTGATCGTCGGCGTCCCCTTGGCGTCGCAGCCGGCGACCTTCACGGAGCTTCCGGCGGACGTCCTTGCTGACGCCCGCGGCACGATGAACGACATCGAGGCGACGGTCCAGGTGCGAGCGCGAACGGCCTGGGCGTCCACCCACGCGTTCGTCAACTCGACCTCGACCAGGCTGCGGCAGGGAACCTTCGCCCGCACGGGCGCGTCAGAGCAGCAGGGCGCGCAAGCCGCTCAGGAGAAAAAGCCATGAACACGTCGGAAGCCGCATCTCACGAAACGTCAACCGGATCGCAGCCTCGTCCGGCAGCCGCGCCGCCTTACTCGGTGGCGCCGCCGTCCGCGATCGACGGCCTGCGCGATCCCAGGACGAAATCGCCCGGCCTCGCCGCAGTGCTCTCGCTGATGCCGGGGCTCGGCCAGGTCTACATCGGTTATTACCCCCGCGGGTTCATCAACGCGGTCACGATCGGCGGGATCCTGAGCATCGTCACCTCCATGCGCGGCGACCCGCCCTACCTCCCGTTCCTGGTGATGTTCATGGTGTTCTACTGGCTGTTCAACATCATTGACGCCGCGCGTCTCGCCGCGCTCTACAACAGGGCGCTCGCGGGCGGACGCGAGCCGGCCCTCCCGGAAGGGTTCTCGCTTCCCGGGATGGGCGGGTCGATCCTCGGCGGCACGATCCTCGTGGCCGCGGGGTTCGTCGTCCTGCTCCACACGCGCTGGGGCGTGAGACTCGACTGGGTCGGCGATTGGTGGCCGGTGTTTCCGATGCTCTTCGGCGTCTATCTCGTCGTGCGGGCGATCAAGGATCGGGCCGACCGCGCCGATTCCCGTTGACGAGCCGTGATCCGCGACATCGACGAGCTCACGGAGCGCACGTCAAGTTGGCCGCCGGCTGCGGGGTCCCCGTGGAGTCCATACCGCTGATGCTCTCCTGGCACAGGTCGTATCCGGTGACCAGGTAGTACGACGACCCCGCCGCAGGCGTGAGTTGAGCCTCGCGCCGGCCGGAAACCAGCGGTGGGGTTTGCTGGCACGCCTTCGGAGCGTGCGAGTACCAGGCGCCGAGCGTTCCTTCATAGATGTTGTAGCCGCCGACTTGTCCGCCGAAGTCCTGGAACGAGACCTTGATGTCGCCGGCAGCCGCCTTGTCCACCTTGAGCGGCGCTGCCGCCGAGGCGGACACCTCGGGAAGCGGCGGGCTCGTCGTCGACGGAAGCGTGTAGGTGATCGTCAATACCGGACCGAGCTGCTTCAGCTCTTCCTCCGCCGCGTGGAACTTCGTTTCCTGGGTCGCGGCGGCGGTGAGCTGGAGGGCGTATCCGTAGTCGAGCGTCGGGTTTTGAAGCCAGAAGCGGAACGCGTCGAGCACGCCGGCTCCGCCGAACACCGTCGGGCCGCCGATCGAGGACATCGTCACGACCGCATCGGGGTCGTACGCGGTGTCGCGCGTGCCGAAGTAGTCGGACGCCGCATGCCCGTTGATGCCGGCGGTCCGTGCGGCGGCGTTCGGCTGGTTCCAGGCCTTCACGTTGAACTCGCTGTCCCGGTAGGTCACGCCGCCGTGGCCGTTGACCGGATTCACGGGGTTCTGCGTCTGATCCGGTCCGCCGTAGTCCCACCAGCGCTGGAGCACCCGGCGCGCTTCGATGGTCTGGGAGTCGCCCCAGAAGGGGAGGAGGGTGTAGCTCGCATCGACGATGCCGGATCCGCTCGTGACACCGGTCGTCGCGAACGCGGATTCCCACTCGAAGCGGACGAAATCGGTGTTGCGCTGCGCGCCGCCGTTGTTCGAGCGGAGGTACACGGAGCCGTTCGCGCCGGTATTGCTGAAGTACACCGTGCCCGAATCGTGCACCGGGATCGTGAAGTTCTCGTACCCCGACGCGCCGAAGGTGACCGTGAGCGTGTCGCCGATCGTGAAGGTCTTGCTGTTCGACGCATCGTTGAGGTCGAGGAGGTTCGCCGTGCCGCCGCTCGCTTTGTCGGCGAGGTCCGGGATCGGTCCCATGGGAATCAATTGATAGAGCGCCGGGCCGCAATCGTGGTGGAGCGTTCCGACGGTCAGCGTGATCCGGTCCCCGTTTTGCGGGTCGAGCACGGCGTTCGTCACCGGGACGTCGGGGCCGCCGACCGCCCGGAGCCGCCAGCTGGCGGGCGTTGCCGACGAGGCCGCGATGCCCTCGCTGAACCAGACGTCGACCCGCGTGAGCGAGGCGGGCTCGACGCGAACGACCCGCGGACGCGTCGTGTCGAGGGCTCCGCGCGCTTCTGCGGATGTCATGTTGCCGTCGATGGAAGCGACGAACTCGGCGAGGTCCTGGAGCTGGCGGTTGGTCAGGCTCGCGAGCGCTCCGTGAGGCTGCGTGCGCGTCGGATCCCGGAAGTCGATCATCGCCGCGAGCAGGCTCTCGGCATCTTTGGCCCCGGCGCAGCCCGCGTACGGAGGCGAGTCGAACACGCCGAGAAGCGACGCCGTGTTGACGCCCCACAGCGGCGCGCGCGTGTTCAGCTCGGCCTCGCCGGGATCGTGACGCTGGCCGACGTCGTGATACGTGAAGTCGACCCAGCCGGTCTCGGGGATGTGGCAGCTCGCGCACTTGGCGTCGCCGACCCGGGCGCCCGATCCCATGAAGAACGTCGCGCCGCGCACGGCCGCCTCGGAGAGCGACCCGTCGGCGTTGCGATGCGGGCTTCTCGGCAGCGCGGGCAAGTTCAGCGAGTAAATGGCGAGATCGTCGAGATCGACGCTCTTGCCGGCGTTCGGCGGGCCGAGCGGCGGCTGGAGCTGGGCCGCGGGGATATACCCGGTGCCGCCCATCTGCTGGCCACGGAACGTGTGGTCGAAGTCTTGGACCTCGTCGCGGTCTCCCGACCGGTGAAGCTGACCGAGTCCGGTCGCGGGATCGACGGGCCCAAACGACGCGCCCAATCCCAGGATCGACTGCGTTTGCCGCGGGCCGTGCGCTCCGGGGAGGAACTGAAGCTCCCATGCGCGCCCGTCCTGCTCGCCGTAGATGTGGCACGAGCCGCACGCGACCTTGCGGTTGGACGAGGCCTGCGGGTCCACCGAGGAGTGGAACACCCGCTCTCCGTTCAGGAACGACGCGGAGTGCGGCTCGGGAGTCGAGGGGGTGACGGCGATGCGCGAAAGCTCGGCCGGGGCCGCCCAGTTGGTGACGTCCACCTTCGAGACATCTCGCGAGAGCAGGTTCAGGACGTAGGCGAGCTGCTTGCCTCCGATCGCAACGGGCGCGACCGCGATCCCCGACGGGCGATGGCCGACGTTGACCGTTGCCGGGCTCGGCGCGGCCCCGTTGTTATAGGCCGGCGTGGTCGCCGGCAGGACCACGACGTTTTCCGACATCTCGCCGACGAGGTAGACCGTCGCGCCATCGGCGGTGAAGGCGATGTCGATCGGACCCGAAACCGGGAGGTTCCAGCCCGGCCCGAGCCACACCGACGTCGTGGGATCGTGCACCTGCTTCGCGGTGACGATGATCTTGTCGTTGATCGTGTTCGGAATCCGCCGTGTCGTCAGGTCGATCTCGCGGAACGTCGCCTGGATGATCGAGTCGGGCGTGACGACCGTTTGGCTGCGATTCGAATACTGGGTCGGCACCCAGACGCGGGTCGTGCCCGGCCGCTGAGCCAGATGCCCTCGGAAGTTCAAGTAGCCGCCTTCGGCGATGTTGTGCGTCGGGTCGGCGTCGTGGAGGGCGGCGCTGTCCTGCGGCCCGGTGCCGTCGGTCCGCTCCTGCGTGGTCACGCGCGGCGTCGGACCCGAGACATCGACGCGGCTGACGCGGGGCAGCCGGTCCATCACGTGGAGGTGCGTCACCCACGCCGACACGCCGTCTTCGAGCCACGCGATGCCGATCGGCGAGCGGAACGTGTCGAGCCGGGCCGTGACCGCGCGCGACGCGCGATCGACGACCGCGACCTGCCCGCCCCGAAGCAACGTCACGAGCGCTCTCGCCTGGTCGCGCGAGAGCGCGACCCCGTACGGTCCGCTGCCCCACGGCAGGTCGATGCGCGCGAGCACGGAGCCGTCCGCGCCCGAGAGCACGTACACGCGGTCCGAGGAATGGCACGCGACCCACACCTCGGAGCCGTCCTCGGTCACGGAGAGGCCGCGCGGCTCGTGCCGGATCGCCGGCCCCACCGGTGCCTGCGGCAGCGGGAACTCCGTGACGGCGTCGGTCGCGGTGTCGATGCGCGACACCGAGTCGTGATCCGGATTGACGACCCAGACCTTGGCGCCGTTCGCCGTGATCTGGATCGGCCCGCTCTTGAACGAGCGTGCGCCGGCGGCGTGCAGCGGCGTCGCAGCGAGCGCGAGGCCGACGGTGAAGGCAAGGATGCGCACCATGAAACTCTCGATCCCCGACCCGGACAAACAGTAAAAGTCCCGGTGCCGAAAGTCGAGAACAATCCGGTAAGGCGATTTCACTCGTGTCGGTCGCGCAGGCGCGGAAAGCGCCGACATAATTCAATTGATCTCGGCCTTCCGATTCCGGACGCGTGTCCTGGTAAGCTTCCCGCCCCTATGGACCTTCCGGGCCCGCCCACGAGCTCCGAAGCCGGGCTTCAAGCCCGGTTCGACCGCCTTCAGGAACGACTCGTTCCTCTCTGGCGGTCCATCCGCTCGCTGAACGACGACGAGCAGACCGTCGTCGTCGTGCCCTCCATGACGGTCGACCGGGAGTTTCCCGGGTCGATGCTCAAGGCGTACGAGGAGCGCTTCCTCTTCCTTCTTTTCCTGCTTCGCCAGCCGCGCGCCCGCCTGGTGTACGTGACCTCGCAGACGATCGCGCCGGCGATCGTCGATTACTACCTGCATCTGCTCCCCGGAGTGATCGCAAGCCACGCCCGGGCGCGACTGTTCCTCGTTGCGGCGGAGGATGCGTCGTCTGCTCCGCTCAGCCGCAAGCTGCTCGATCGTCCCGGTCTGGTGCGGCGCATCCGATCGTTGATTCCGCACCGCGACCGCGCGCACATGATCCCGTTCAACACGACGACGCTCGAGCGCGATCTCGCGCTCGCCCTCGACATCCCGATGTACGGCTCCGACCCCCGTTTCTTTCCGCTCGGAACCAAGACCGGCAGCCGCCGGATCTTCGCGGAGGAGGGCGTCCGCCATCCCGTCGGCGAAGAAGGCCTCGGCGGCATTGAAGACGCGACGGCGGCGATCGCGCGTCTTCGGGCTCGCGTGCCGGAGCTGCGCGAGGTGCTCGTCAAGCTCAACGAAGGGGTCTCGGGCGAGGGCAACGCCTTCGTCAAGCTCGCGGGCCTTCCCGCCCCGGGAGCCGGCGGCGAGGGCGCCGCGATTTCCGCACGGCTGCGCGAGATGACGTACGAGAACCCGTCCACGCGCTACGACGAATACATCGCAAAGCTCGCCGACCGCGGAGGCATCGTCGAGGAGCGGATCGTGGGCGAGGAGCTTCGTAGCCCCAGCGTCCAGCTTCGAGTGACACCCTTGGGCGACGTCGAGCTGCTGTCCACGCACGACCAGATCCTGGGCGGCACGGGCGGCCAGACGTACCTGGGCTGCCGGTTCCCGGCCGACGCCGCGTACGCGCCGCTGATTCTCCGCGAAGCGGACAAGATCGGACGGCGGCTCGCGCGCGAAGGCGTCCTCGGACGGTTCGCCGTCGATTTCGTCGTCGCGCGCGATGTGCGCAGGGGCTGGGAGCCGTACGCAATCGAGATCAACCTGCGAAAAGGCGGCACCACGCACCCGTTCCTCACGCTCCAGTTCCTGACCGACGGCCGGTACGATCCGCAAAGCGGAGTGTTCACGACGGCGCTCGGCAGGCCGAAGTGCTTCGTCGCCAGCGACCACGTCGCGAACGAGCGCTACAGGGCGCTCGCCCCCGACGACCTCTTCGACGTCGTCACGCGCCACGGCCTGCACTTCGACCAGAGCCGCCAGACCGGCGTGGTGCTGCACATGATGTCGGCGCTGGGCGATGCGGGGTTCCTCGGCCTGACCGCCGTCGGAGACGACCACGCGCAGGCCGATCGCCTCTACCAGCAGACGATCGCGGCGCTCGACGACGCAGCCACGGAGGCCGTGCGGTCGTAGCCGCCGGGCTCTACCGGGAGGTGCGGGACGAGTCCGGTCTCGCGGAGCCGTCGTTCACGCGCACCGGCCCCTCGTCGCAATTCTCGGCACCCGCCGTCTCGACTTCGGGCGGAGCGAGAGGCTCGGTCTGAAGGATCTGAGGCGACGCATAGGGTCGTTTCCGTGCCATGTCGGCTTCTCCGTCGGCTCCGAGCATACTCCCGCTGCGATCGGCATGCCGTCTTCGTTTTGCCCTAGACTCTGGCCGTGCTGAACTGGCTCGACACCGGGACCGATGCGCTGTTCCGCCGCCGTTACGCCATCCTCTTCTATACGCTCCTGATGACGCTCGCCGCGTCCCCGATCCTGTCGGCGCTGAAGCTCGACGCCGGCTTCCTTCAGGTGTTCGTCGGGTTGAACCTGCTCGTCGCGGCGCTGGGCGCCACGGCGCGGCGGCCCTCCCGTACTCTCATCGTGATCGTGTCCGTCGTCTTGCTGTCGCGCCTCGCCGCGGCCCTGCTCCACAGTGAGACGCTGGCGACCGTGAGCCTCGCGCTGTGGACCTTGATCGGGCTCCTCGCGGCGGCCGGTGCGGTGCGGTTCGCCATGCGCGGGATCGACGTCGGCACGGAGCATCTCTACGGGGCGCTGTCCGCCTACCTGCTGGCGGGCGTATTCTTCGGCGTCATCTACCTGGTGGTCGACCGGACCTGGCCCGGGTCGTTCGCCTACGCCGGGGCACCGCTCGGCGCCCGCGAATTCTCGTCCGGAAACGCGACCTACTTCAGCTTCGTCACGCTGGCGACCTTGGGCTACGGCGATTTTCTGCCCCTTAGCGATGTCGCACGCGGGCTGGCGGTACTGGAGGCCGTCGTGGGGCAGCTGTACCTCGCGGTCATGGTGGCGCGGCTCGTCAGCCTTTACGTCCAGCGCGGACCGTCCCGCTCCTGATCGGTTCGCCGTAGCCGCCGCGCAAACCTCGGCGTATTTTCACGCCCATGGGGAGGCTCCGGCCGCTCGTTCTACTGGTCTTTCTCTGCGCGTTTCCGGGATCGGTGCGCGCGGACGAGAACTGGTGGCTGTGGGAGTCCCCGGGGAACAACGCCGAGCCCGTCGATCAACAGCAGACCGTCAAGACCGAGTTTGCGTCGGTTCTCTTCGGGTACCCGGTGGGCCAGACGTTCATCCCCCAGTCGTCCTTCCTTTATCGCCTCGACCTGAAGTTCGACAACCGCTACGACCGGCGGCCCATTCACGTCGGCATCTGGGCGTGGGCGGACACGAATCACGATGGCGTCACCGATCCCGGTGAGTACGCGGCGACGGTCGCCGCAGCACCGTTGTGGACGGACGTCGTCTCGATCCCCGGGCCCGATGATCCCGTGTTGGTGAACTTCTTTCCGCGGATCGCGGTGCAGGCTGGCAAAACCTACTACATCGAGATCGGCGGCGACGCCGACGCGGGATGGGGGCTCTGGGCGACGTCGGGGCCGGTCGATCGCTATCCGAGCGGAATGCTGCGCAGCAACGACCGGTTTCAAGACCAGCCGCCGGGGCTGTTCTTCGACCTCTGGTTCCGTACGTTCTCGTCACCGGTGGGAGCGCCGCCGCCGTTGACGTGTGCCGACACGGGGCAGCCGGCGCCATGCGTATCCGGGACCCCGAGCTTCGAGGAGCCCCTGTCTCCCGGCCCACCGGCGACGGCGGCCGATTACTTCTACTTCATCCAGAAGTTCGCGGACACGGGGCGAGACTTCGCGCTCTCGGGGGACGGGCACAACGCCGAGAACTACGCGCTCTACGACGCGTTTCTCTATCGAGCGACGGGGAACGAGACGAACGCCGCCAACGTCGTCCGGTTGTTCCAGAAAGTGACCGACAGCCGCCTCAGCCAGCCGACGATCTACTTCGATTTCGGCGAGTACGGCGGGCTGGCGTACAAGTGGGTGAAGGATTCTCCGACGCTCACCGCCGCCGACCATACGATGATCAAGAAGGCGATGCTGAGAACCGGGATCGATCTGTGGCCCGACCGGGAGGGCGGCATGTACAACCACGCCGTCGGCCGGGCGCTGACCTACAAGATGATCACCGACCTCGTGCCGGCCTCCGAGTTCGCGTCGCTCAGCGCATGCACGCCGGGTCCTGCGCCCGATTGCGAAGGGCTGTTCAAGGACGGCCAGCAGCTCACCGCCTCCGACCACGATGCGTGGGCCGCCTACGCCGACAGCATCTGGACCAATTTCCGGCAGCACATCGATTTTTACGAGGACGGCGGGATGTATTCGTTCCTCTGCTTGCAGATGCTGCTGAACATGATCGATGCCTACGGCGCCACCGATGACGTCTGGAGCGACCCCGCATTTCATGCGCTGATCGAGCGCGAATATCAGTACATGCTGCCGATGGGCGCGCTTCCGGTGTTCGGCGGGGCCCACGGATGGAGCCAGTTCTTCATGGCCCCGGTCTCGGTGTTCGAGGAGGCCGCGCGGCACTGGCGCGACCCCAAGTTCAAATGGATGGCGCAGCGCGCGTACGATTACCGGAGGGCCCATACCAAGGACGTGCTTTCGACGGGGGAGCACGTCGACTTGTGGCAGACGATCCAGGACGAGACGCCGTCGATCTGCCGCGCCTATTTCGCCTATGACCCCACGGTCCCGGCGGTTCAGCCCGCGGCGCAAGCCGAGCAAGCGGATGCCTCACAAGATCAGAGCGACGCGCAGGAGTGGCTGGTGTCGCCGCAAAAGGTGGGTCAGACGTTCACGCCGGCGGCGAGCCCGCTCGTTCGAGTCGACCTTCGCATTCGAAACATGGGGAGCGCCGCCCCGGCCACCGTCAAGATGTGGAAATGGGACGATGCCGGCTACGGCGCGACCGTGGCGGCCACGCCCCTGTACGCGGGCACCGTGGGATCGGCGGGACCGGACGCGGCGCAGACCGTGTCGATCCGGCCGTTCCTCGCCGTGACGCCGGGCTCGAAGTACTTCATCGAGCTCTCGCGTGCGGCGCCGTTCGCGGCGCTGGGCTCTGCATCGAGCGGCTCGGATCTCTATGCAGGCGGCGATCTCTACGCGAACGGGACCGCCGTCGGCAACGCCGACCTCTGGTTCCGTAGCGATACGCTCTCGGACGACGGCTCGAAGATCACGAACCGGCGTGAGGTCATAGAGCGCCGTCCGGTCAACTGGGGCGTGCCCGCAGTCCACGCCGACTGGGGGCCGAACACCGTCTCGGACATGATGATCTTGAGGAGCGGCTACGACGCGAACGATCTGTCGGTTTTGGTCAACCTGATCCGGGGCGATTGGTATCACGGCCACGAGGAAACCGGCGCGGTCCTAGCGCTGGCCTATCGCGGCTCGACGCTTCTGAATCATACGAACTACTGGGACGAGCGCGAGAAGGACGCGAACAACCTCTTGAGCCGGCGGTACTGGGGGGGCACGCACCTCGATGACACCGCTCCGATGGTCGTGTCGAACTTCACGGATTACCGGAAGGCCACGGTCGCATGGGTCGGTTGGGGGGATCCCAACGGCTGGAGCATCGACCACCACCGCCGTTACTACTTCGTGAAGAATCGCTTCCTGCTCGTCCGCGATCGCACGACCTTCGGCGAGTCGATGATGGCCGCCACGGGCAACGTCTGGCACGGCGTGGACGTGCGGTCCGAGCACGGCGTCAACTGGTGGTCGGTCTACAACGACCAGCCCGAGGGCCTGGCCTACTGGTTGTACAAGAACCCCGAGGAATACCTGAACATTCACATGATCGACCGCAACGGTTACGCGTTCAGCGAATGGAAAGTTCCCAAGGACGATTACGACAATCCGGGCTCGGCGGAATTCAAGATCGCGCAGCGGTGGCTCGGTCAGACGGCCGCGGGCCAGAAGCTGTGGTTCGACACGATCCTCCTGCCGCACGGCGCCGAGATCTCGCCGTCCGAGGCAGCCGGAAACGTCACCGTCGTCCACGACGATGGGGAAAACGTCATCTTCAAGGTCGCCGTGGGCGCCGAGACGTGGACGGTCGTCGACAACCCGGGAGGGCTGTCGCTCGATCAGGGAGGCGTCTCGACGGATGCGAGCTATCTGATCGCGTCCACGTCGCCGACGGGGCCCGACTACCTGATGACGTCGCAGGCGTCGCACGTCGACATCGACGACGGGCCGACTCGCGTGATCCGGTTCCAGTGGCCGGTGAAGACCTCCGTCGAGCTGACGGATACCGCCGCGACGCAGGACACCGACGGCGACGGCATCCCGGATGCCTTGGACGACGACGACGACGGGGACGGTGTCCCCGATTCGGTGGACACGGCGCCCTACGACCGGTTCCACTGCGGCGACGCGAACGGGGACGGCTGCGACGACTGCAACAGCGGCTTCAACGATCCCGCCCACGACGGCACCGATCTCGACGGCGACCGGCGCTGCGACGCTTCCGACAACTGCCCGACGGTTTACAATCCCACGCAGACCGACTCCGACGGCGACGGCCAGGGCGACGCCTGCGACCTCGACGACGGGATCATCTACGTGACGGCGAGCGACGTCGACACGGTCGAGTGGCAGGAGGAATCGGGCTTCGCGATGTGGAACCGGTACCGTGGTTCTCTCTCGGTGCTGCGTGCGACCGGACAGTACACGCAGGCTCCCGCGTCGAACCCGCTCGCCGGCCGGGATTGCAAGCTGAGCAACCCGTATGCGTCGGACACCGTCGTGCCCGTTCCCGGCGACTGCGAGTTCAGCCTCGTGACCGGGATCGCGCACGGAGTCGAAAGCAGCCTCGGAACGAACAGCCAAGGCGCCCCGAGACCCAATTCGACTCCGTGTCCGTAACGGCCTCGCTACTTGATCACCGCCGCGACCTTGTACTGCCAGTTCTCGCCGTCCTGAAGCCCCGGATCGATGTAGGAGACCGTCTGCTTCGTGACCTCGGCGATCTGGGTCCAGAACAGCGTCTCGGGATCCAGCCGGTAGACGTGGTAGCGCGTGACGTTGATGGTCGCCTGATGCGGAGGCTCGGTCCACGTCAGCCGGACCTTTCCGCTCGCCTTGTCGAGGCGGAGATTGTTGACGTCGATCGAGGCGTGCTGGGCGATCTCCATCTCGGGGTCGGCGTCGGAGTGGTCATGGATGGAGCCGTTGACGATCGGGCTGCCCGCGCCGCACCCGGTGCCGTAGGTTCCGTTGGTTCCGTTCCTCGTGTCGGGCGCGTTCGAGCCCGCCGTGGCGGACACGATCGTGCCGGTCGTGGGCGGATGCGCGCGGTCGTGGAAGACTCCCACCTGGAACGCATTCGAAGTCGCGGAGTTGCCGCAGCTGTCGACCGCAACGAGCGTCATCGTGTAGACCCGCCCGACGGGTGAGCAGGCTCCGTCCCGCTCCGCGCGCAAGTGCAGCGCGCCGGGTTCGTACACGCAGTCGCGCGTCGTGTTCCCGTCCCCGGTGCCCGTCGCGTTCTCGGACTGGCTCGACGCGCAGCTCGCGAACTTGATCGTCGCCGTACCGCAGCTCGCCGTCGCGGTCGCCCCGGTCGCCGAGACGTTGAAGTCGGCGTAGCCGTGCTGCGGGGGCCAGAGGTTCGTCGTCCCGAGCGAGGGCTGGTGCGTGAAGACCGGGGGAGTCGTGCTCGCCGTATGCACGCACCCGGTGGACGGGTTGCACGAGTCGACGGTGCAGCAGTTTCCGTCGTCGCAGTTGGTCGGAGACCCAGGATGGCACGTCCCGCCCCCGCAGGTGTCTCCCGTCGTGCACGCATTTCCATCGCTGCACGGCGCCGTGTTGCTGACGTGCACGCACCCCGACTGGCCGTTGCACTGCGCCGTGAGGCATCTCGACTCGCAGAAGTCGTCCGTGCACGGGTTGCCGTCGTCGCAGTTGAGACCGGGGCCCCCCACGCAGATCCCGCCGCTGCAATGATCGCCGGTGGTGCAGATGTTGCCGTCACTGCAGGGGGCCGTGTTGTTCGTGTGCACGCAGCCCGTCGACGGATTGCACGAGTCGTCGGTGCACGGGTTTCCGTCATCGCAGCTTGCAGGCGTCCCCGGCTGGCAGACTCCGCTGCCGCACGTGTCGCCGGTCGTGCACGCGTTCTGGTCGTTGCACGGCAGGGTGTTCGGATCGTGCCTGCATTCGAACTGAACGCAAGCGCTCGCGACGGCGCAACCCCCGCTGTGGCACGTATCGGTCGTGCAGGGGTTGCCGTCGTCGCAGCTCACCGGAGTGCCCGGAGCGCAGCTCCCGTTGAAGCAGGTGTCGCCGGTCGTGCACGCGTTCCCATCCTCGCAGGGCGCCGTGTTGAACGTGTGCTGGCAGCCCGCGGCGTTGCAGCTGTCGTCGGTGCACGGGTTCCCGTCGTCGCAGGAATTCGGAGCCCCCGCGTGACAGGATCCCGCGCTGCAGACGTCCGCGACGGTGCACGGGTTTCCGTCGTCGCAGGGAAGCGTGTTGTTGGTGTGGACGCAGCCCTGAATCGGATCGCACGAGTCGTCGGTGCACGGGTTTCCGTCGTCACAGTTCGGCGCCCCGCTCCCGTGACACAACCCTGCGGCGCACACATCGATGACCGTGCAGGCGTCCCCGTCGTTACAAGGATCCGAGTTGTACGGGTGCTGGCAGAAGTACGACGGGCCACCCGCGGTCGCCGACAGGCTCGGGGAACAGAAATCGTTCGTGCAGGGGTTGTGGTCGTCGCAGTCGACGAGTGCTCCGACGCAGGAGCCCGCCGCGCAGTGATCGCCTTGGGTGCATGCGTTGTGGTCGTCGCAGGGGGCCGAATTGTTCGTGTGCGCGCAGCCGGTGTGCGAATCGCAAGTGTCCGTCGTGCAGGGGTTCCCGTCGCTGCACTCCACCGGCGTCCCTTGACACGTCCCGCCGCCGCAGGTGTCCTCCGTCGTGCAGGCGTTGCCGTCGTCGCAGGGGCTCGTGTTGGGCGTGTTCACACAGCCGGTCGATGGGTCGCACGAGTCGTCGGTGCACGGATTGTCGTCGTCGCAGCTGACGGAGATGCCGCGCCCGAGCCCACAGGTGCCGTAGAGGCACGTTTCGCCAACGGTGCACGCATTTCCGTCGTCGCACGGGGTGCCGTCGTCCGCGTAGAGGTTGTAGCAGTAACCGCCCCCCGGATCGCAGAGGCCGCCGATGATGCATGGCCCGCTGTTCGTGCAGACGACCGGCACTCCAGTGCAGACGCCGGACACGCAGGCATCGTCGGTGGTGCACAGCTGGTTGTCGTCGCACGCCGTGCCGTCGGCGACCGCGTTCACCTGACAGAGGTGGGTGTTTTGCGTGTCGCAGGTCGCGACATGACAGGCGAGGGTCGTGGAGCACTCGCTGTCGTCATGACAGCAATCAGGTATTTGAGTGTGGACGCACTGCGCTCCGTAATCCGGACACGTATCGGTCGTGCACTCGTTGCCGTCGTCGCAATCGTTGTCGACCTCGCAGCAGAGATCGCCCGGCGGATAGCAGCCGCTCGCTCTTGCGACGGAGTGCGCCGTGAATAGAGTGAGCGCGGTACACAGCGCGAGCGCGGACCAACCCCAGGACACGCGGATACTCATGACTCGCCCCCCGTCTCTCAGTTAGCGGCCCCCGGAACTTCCGCGTGTATACCACCGAACGATCGGCACACGCATGACGGAGTCGCTGCAATTGAAGGGCGATTTTCGAAGATTTCGGGGCTTTCGGGCCGATTCGTCGCCCGCGTTACCCCGGGTCAGGCCCTCAGCAGCTTGAACGCATGCGTCCAACGGTTCTGCGTCAGACCCTGTATGCACCACAGCATGCAGAGGGGCTCGATCGCGCGAGCGGCTTCCACCGCGCCCATGTCCTCGATCTCCCAGCCGAACCGGAGCAGGATCTCGCGCACCTCGCCCTTCGCCGACCGGTCGTTGCCGCAGATGAACATCGTGGGCTTCACGCCGTGGAAGTCGGGATCGATCATGTAGGCGTTGCCGACGCAGGAAAACGCCTTCACGAAGCGCGCGTCGGGCGCCTTTTTCTGAAGCCGCTCCATCAGGGAATCGTTGATGCCGGTGAAGAACTTGAGAACGCCGTTGACCGGCGGCTCTTCCGCGATGGGGTTCGTCGCGTCGATCACGGTCTTGCCTTTGAGGCCGGCGCCCGCGAGGTCGACGGCGGCCTCGGCCGCCGTGCCCTTGACCGCGAGCACCACGACCTCGCCGAAGCGTGCCGCATCGGGGACCGTGCCGACCGACGCATTCGGCCCGGCGGCTTCCTTCCAGGGCGCGAGCTTCGAGGGCTCGCGGCTGGCCCGCATCACGGCATATCCGTGCTTGAGAAAGCCGTCGGCCAGCACCGTGCCGACGACGCCCGAACCGATGACGGCGACTTTCTTCATGGCGGCCTCCAAGCCTGCGTGAGTGAGCGAGAGAGGGATCACCGTAAGCCCGATCGAGATCGCGCGCAACGGGCGGCCACGGGGTCCGAAGGCCCCGGCTCCGGGCCGACATCGCCGACGTCGACGCTTTCATCCGTGTCCAGAGTTCACAGTACGAAACGGATATCCAACTATCGCTTGCCTCCGCCGCGGAGTCCTTCGTATAGGTTCAGGATCGCGACAGCGAATGGTTGAAAAAGGGGATGCGAAGATGCGAAAACAAGACGTCAGAGGGTTCACGCTGATCGAGCTTCTGATCACGCTCGTCGTCATCGGCATCATCGCCGCGATCGCCATCCCCAACCTCCTCGGCGCGATCGACCGAGGCAAGCAAAAGCGCACGATGGCCGACATGCGGTCCATCGGCACCGCCGTCGAAGCGTACGCCGTCGACAACGGCCGGTATCCCGTGGCCGCCGATGCCCCGACGCTCGCGAGCGAGGTTCAACCCAGCTACATGAAGTCGATGCCGCAGCAGGACGGCTGGAACCGCTTCTACGTCGTCGACGCCGTGACCAACGAGTACACGATCGCCTCGATGGGCAAGGACGGTGTGGTGTCGGGTTGCGTGTCGGGGGCGATCATCACGCAGCTCGATCAGGACATCTGCTTCTCCCACGGGCAGTTCATCCAGTACCCCCAGGGCATGCAGTACTAGCCCCGGCGGATCCCGTATCATCGGGGGCGTGACCGTAGGGGATTACCTCGACAGGATCGGCTGCACGGCGCCGGCCGCCCCGACGCTCGACACGCTTCGCGCGCTCCATCGCGCGCACATGATGACGGTCCCGTTCGAGAATCTCGATATCCACCTCGGCATCCCGATCGTGCTGTCGGTGCCGGCATTCTTCGAGAAGATCGTCGGCCGGAGGCGCGGGGGCTTCTGCTACGAGCTGAACGGCCTGTTCGCCTGGCTGCTCGCCGAGCTGGGGTTCGCGGTCGTGCTCCACTCGGCGCGCGTGTTCTCCGGCGCGGGCGTGAGCCCCGAGTTCGACCATCTCGTGCTGTCGGTGCAGCTCCAGGATCGCTGGATCGCCGACGTCGGTTTCGGCGATTCGTCGTTGGAGCCGCTCCGGATCGCGCCGGACGACGCCTCGAACACGGAGGGGTATTCGATCGTCGAATCCGCCGGAACGCTCGAGATGCAGCGGCAGCGTCACCGCATCGTCGAGCCGCTGTACGTGCTCACGCTCGAGCCGCGCCGGCTGGACGAATTCGAAGCGCGGTCCCGGTTCCAGCAGACCTCGCCCGACTCGCACTTCACGAGAAGCACGGTCTGCTCCCGCGCGACGCCGGACGGCCGCATCACGCTCAGCGGGCGGCGCCTCATCGTCACGTCCGGGGACCGTCGCGACGAGCGCGAGCTTCGCGGCCGCGACGAGTACCGGCGCGTGCTCGAGCGCGAGTTCGGGATCGCGCTGACGGACTTCGAAGCCGACCGCCTGGCCCGTGCGGCATTCCCGTTGGGCTTCGCGCGCTGACGTACAATCACGGCGTGAACGGGAGCGACGTGTTGGAGGGGGGGTGCTCCTGCGGCGCCGTCCGATACCGGCTCGGCGCCGGCCCGCTGTTCGTCCATTGCTGCCATTGCCTCAATTGCCAGCGGCAGACGGGGAGCGCGTTCGTCATCAACGTCATGATCGAGGAGCGCCACGTTCAGCTCGTGCGCGGCCAGGTCGTTCCCGTCGAGGTGCCTCGCGATGACGGAAGCAAGCAGCGCATCATGCGCTGCCCGGACTGCAAGATCGCGCTGTGGAGCTTCTACACGCGGCCCCAGATCTCGTTCGTGCGCGGCGGCACGCTCGACGTGCCGTCGTCCGTCTCGCCCGACGTGCACATCTTCACGCGGTCGAAGCTGCCGTGGGTCCAGCTTCCGCCTTCGGTGCCGGCGTTCGACGTCTTCTATGACATCAAGGCGCTGTGGCCGGCCGACAAATTCGAGCGGCTGCAG
This sequence comes from uncultured Acidobacteriota bacterium, assembly GCA_964647625.1. GTDB lineage: Bacteria > Acidobacteriota > Polarisedimenticolia > Polarisedimenticolales > DASRJG01 > DASRJG01. The sequence continues at coordinate 22,439 of CAZYHZ010000024.1, read as the reverse complement.
GCGGCGATTCGCTAGCCCTTGTCCACGGTCAATACCGCTCGAACCGGTACGCCAGCTCCGGCCCGCCCTGTCCACGATACGCAAGCTGCGCCACGAGGAGCGAGAACGGCTCGAGATAGCGGGCGATGCGAAGCGGGCCGGCGTCGATCGGGTCGAATCCGATGTCGCGCGCGAGCGATGCGGCGACGTCCTTGGCGCCTCGGTCGTCGCCGCAGTGCAACAGGCTCGGACGGCGGGGCTTGCGCCGCGAAGCATAGACGTCGAACAGCACCTCGCTCGGAACCGTACCGAACGCGGCGACGACGCGCGAGCGGCGGAGCTTCCGTGCCAACGCCTCGGCACCCGAGGACGCGTGCGCGATGACGAGACGCGTGTCGTCGTCGCTCATCGGGAGCGAGCAGGTCAGCACGATCCGGCCCGAGAGGCTGCCGGCCTGCTTCAACACGTCGTCGAGGCGAGACCAGTGGACCGCGAGGAGCACCGCATCGGCGCCGCGGACGGCGTCCCGTGGGGTGCCGGCCTCCGCAGATCCCTTGGCGTCCGGCAATGCCCTGGCGAGCCGCTTCAGCTTTCGCTCGCTGCGCGCGTAGCTGAAGACGACGTCGTGCCCGGCCCGCGCGAAGAGGGTGCCGAGCTTGGCGCCCATCAAGCCGGAGCCCAGGATCCCGATGCGCACCGCGTCAGGCGTCCTTCGTTTTCGAGGGGCCCGGAGGTGACGGCCGCTCTTCGGTGCTCGCGTCGTGGCGGCGCGACGACGTGATGACGAGATGCGTCACCGTGTCCCACGAATTCCGGATGCCGATGAAAAGAAGACCCAGCGCGACGCCCGCGATCGCGAACAGCGCTCTTCCGGCGTTGCCGTGGAGCAAGCTCGCCGCTAGCGCGAGCGTGACGTAGGCGGCCGAAGGCAGCAGCGTGTACCAGAGCCAGTCTTCGAACACGGGCTGGTAGATGGTCTGCCGGCGCGCTCGCCGCATCGCCAAGCCGAGATAGACGATCCCGCCCAGGCCGCACGCGGCGAGCACGGCCGACAGAGGAGACGGCGACGGCCACGGAACGGTCATGATCGCGGAGATCAGGAGAGTGGCGCCGAGGTGGAAGAGCGTCGGCGTGCCGTACGCGCCGATCGAGTCGGCCGACACGCGCATCCGGATGCCGAGGATCAGGGAGATCACGACGAACTGGATGGCGACGAGCGCCGCCGCCGCCGATCCCACGATGACGTAGTAATTCGCCCAGCCGGCCACTCAGCGGCCCACCATTTTTGCCTGTTCCGGTGTGTAGCGAGGGCCGTGCACGGTGATTGCAGCGGCGGCCTCATCGATCCCCCGGAGATCGTCGGCGGTCAGCTCGATCGCCGCCGCCCCGATGTTCTCGTCGAGCCGGGCGCGCTTCGTCGTGCCGGGAATGGGGACGATCCACGGCTTCCGCGCGAGGAGCCACGCCAGCGCGATCTGCGCGGGCGTCGCGTCCTTGCGCGCGCCGATCGCGCGCAGCAAGTCGATGACCGTCTGGTTCGCCTTGCGGGCCTCGGGCGTGAACCGCGGAAGCGTCTTCCGGAAGTCGTTGTCCTCGAACGTCGTGCTTTCGTCCATCTTTCCCGTGAGAAAGCCCCGGCCGAGTGGAGCGAACGGCACGAGGCCGATGCCGAGCTCTTCGAGCGTGGGCAACACCTCGGTCTCGGGCTCCCTCATCCAGATCGAGTACTCGCTCTGGAGGGCCGTGACGGGCTGGACGGCGTGGGCGCGGCGAATCGTCTTCGCGCCGGCCTCCGAGAGGCCGAAGTGTTTGACCTTCCCCTCGCCGATCAGCTCTTTCACGGTGCCGGCGACGTCTTCGATCGGCACATCCGGGTCCACGCGGTGTTGGTAGAGGAGGTCGAGCGTGTCGGTGCGAAGCCGCTTGAGCGACGCCTCGACGACGTCCCGGATGTGCGCGGGCCGGCTGTCGAGGCCGCTCGCGCTCCGCGCTCCGGAGGCGTCGATCTTGAACCCGAACTTGGTCGCGATGACGACCTGGCCGCGCACCGGCGCCAAGGCCTCGCCCACCAGTTCTTCGTTGGTGAACGGCCCGTACGCTTCGGCCGTATCGAAGAAGGTGACGCCGCGATCGACGGCCGTACGCAGGAGGGCGATCATCTCGCGCCTGTCGGACGGCGGCCCGTACGCGAACGACATGCCCATGCAGCCCAAGCCCAGGGCCGAGACGTGCAGACCGCCGTTCCCGAGCGCTCGTTTCCGCATCGTATCCTCCTCGCCCCGACCGGAGCATAATAGCGGGCTTACCAGGGAGGATTCTCGATGACGCCGCCCCGACCCAACATCCAAGCGCCCTCAGGCCCCGGATTCTGGGAGCTCGATCCCGTCCACCTCCCGCGCCCCGCGACGCGATACTGGACGGAGATGCATCCCGAGCCGTTCCAGCGCGGAACGAGCGAATTCGCCCGCGGCTACGGGATGTTGATCGACGGCCTGCGGATGACCTACATCGACGGCTTCGGCTACAAGTCCGTCGCGCCCGTTCCGGAGAGCGAACTCCCCAAGCGCTTCGAGCGCGCGGACGAGGCCGTCAAGACCAAGTACTGGCGAACGCAGCGCGAGGAATGGGACGCCACGTTCAAGCCCACGGCGATCAAGGCGCATCGGGCGATCCAGTCCGTCGACCCCGACACGCTCTCGGACGCGGAGCTCGCGGATTACCTCACGAGGTGCCGCGACCACCACGTGCAGATGATCTACCAGCACATGCGCTTCACGGGGGCGGCCATCGTTCCGATCGGGGACTTCCTGGCACACGTCGGCGAGTGGACGGGGCTTCCGCCCGCCGAGCTTCTGGAGCTCATGCGCGGCGCATCGCCCGTGTCGGCGGGCGCATCCGCCGAGCTTCACACGATGATCGAAGCGATCAACGCCGATCCGCGCGCGAAGCGGCTCCTCGATTCGGACGGCGACCCCGCGAGCGTGCTGTCCGGAATGAGGGCGCAGGGCGGCGGCACGGGCGCCGCGGTATCCGCCTATCTCGATCTCGTCGGCTATCGCCTCCTCGACGGGTTCGACATCTCGAACCCCTACGCCCTCGAGCTCCCGGATGCGCTCGTGCGCGCCATCCGCGTCGCAGCCTCCAGCTCGGCCATCGATACGTCGAATGTCGACAAGGCGATCGCGGCGGTTCGCGCGAAGGTTCCCGAAAAGCACCGTGCCGAGTTCGACGACCTGCTCGAGGAGGCGCGCGGGAACTACCGCGTGCGCGACGAGCGCGGGGTCTTCAGCGACATCTGGGCGTCGGGCCTGATGCGGCGGGCGGCCCTCGCAGCCGGCCGCAGAGCGAAGGCCAAGGGGCGGATCCACGACGCCGTTCACATGGTCGACGCCGGGATCGACGAGATGCGCGCGCTCGTGCTCGGGACGGGCGGGCCGTCGGCGGACGAGCTTGCCGGACGCGCGGCTTACCGCACTCACTGGTCGGCGAAGGACGTTCCGCAGCAGCTCGGCACGCCGCCTCCGCCTCCGCCCGATCCATCGGGCCTTCCTCCCGGAGTCGGGCGGCTGATGCGTGCGACGGGCGTCGCGCTGAACGCGCTGTTCGGAAGCTCCGAGGCCAAGCACGAGACGCACATGCTGCGCGGGCTCGCCGCGAGCAAGGGCGTCTACGAGGGTCCGGCGCGGCGGGTCAACGGCCCGACCGAGTTCGGCCGGATCCAGAAAGGCGACGTCCTCGTCACGCAGTCGACGACGGAGGCCTTCAACATTCTTCTCCCGCTCCTGGGCGCGATCGTGACCGACAGCGGCGGCCTCCTCTCCCACTCGGCCATCGTCGCGCGCGAATACGGCATCCCCGGCGTCGTCGGGACGCGCGAGGCGACCGACCGGATCCAAGACGGCGCGAAGCTCCGCGTCGATGGGAACAAGGGTGAAGTGACGGTGCTTGGGTGAAGCAAGTCGTCCTCCTCCAGGATGCCCACGATGAGTCGCAGTTCGGCTCGAAGGCCGTGGGCTTGGGGCAGGCGATCCGTGACGGGCTTCCCGTTCCCCCGGGCGTCGCGCTCTCCGGCGACATCGTCGAAGCCGTCGCCTCGGGGGAAGCGAAGGCCACCAAGGAAGTCATCAAGTGGGTGCGGCCCCTGGGCGGGCCGCTCGCCGTGCGCTCGTCGGCTGCCGACGAGGACGGCAAGATGGCGAGCTTTGCGGGGCAGCACCTGACGCTCCTCAACGTCCCGTCCGTCGACCACGTGGCGGCCGCGCTCAACAAGGTCTGGTGGTCGGCGAACTCGGATTCGGCCATCACGTACCGGCAGCGCGTGGGCCAGTTCACGCGACCGAGCGTCGGGGTCGTCGTCCAGGCGTTGCTCGATCCCACCGCAGCCGGCGTGATGTTCACGAAGAACCCGGTCACCGGCGACGAGGAGCGCGTCGTCGAGGCGAGCTGGGGGCTGGGCGAGGCGGTCGTCGCCGGCATCGTGATCCCCGATCACTTCCGCATCGCGCGGTCGGGCGAGGTGCTCGAGCGCACACCGGGGTTCAAGAAGATCGCCGTGCGGATGGTCCCGGGCGGCGGGACGGTCGAGGACGCGCTCGCGCCCGATCTCGTCGAAACGCTCTGCCTCGAAGACGACCATTTGGCCCAGCTCGGCGAGCTCGCGGCGACGTGCGAGCGCGTCTACGGTCCGGCGCGGGACATCGAGTGGGCTCTGGCCTCCGGAAAGATCTACCTGCTTCAGTGCCGGGCCATCACGAAAGGGGCCTGACGTGCGCGGCGCTCCCATCGAGGTGCTGCGGCGCGTCCCCGTCTTCGCGGATCTCGACGAGTCCGAGATCAAGCAGATCGCGCGCCTCTTCAAGGAGCGCCGCTTCGGGGCGGGAGACGTCGTCATCCAGGAAGGCTCGGGCGGCGCCGCCTTCTTCGTCATCGAATCGGGCGACGCCAAGGTGCTGATCGGCCAGAAGGAGCACACGACGCTCCAGGGGGGCGACTACTTCGGCGAGATCGCGATGTTCGACGAAGGGACGCGCATGGCGTCGATCATCGCCACCAGCGATCTCGTCTGCTACGGGCTGACGTACTGGGATTTTCGCCCGGTGGTCGAGGCCAACGGCGTCATCGGCTGGAAGCTTCTCCAGCGGATGGCGCAGCTTCTGCGCGCCGCACGCTCACAATAAGCGGAATTCCAGCTGAATCCGCGCCCTTCCGGGCGATGACGTCCTTGAACTCGCGGTCCAAAAAGCAGGCCTGCCGCTACGCGCGGGCGGGACTCATATTGCCGGGTGAGGCTCGTGGAGGATCTAAGTATGAGCACAATAAAGATGAAGGCCCTCGCTCGGCTCGTGATTCCGGCGATCGCCGCCCTGACGGTCCCGGCGCTCGTCGCCTCTGCTTCGATCGCCGTCCCGACCGCCCAGTCTCAGCACTCCGCCGTCAAGGCTGCGGGGAAGCCGGCATCGAAGTCCGCAGCCAAGGCGGCCACGAAGAGCCCGATCACTTTCAGCATCACGAGCCGCATCCGGCGGGGGAACCTCGTCGTGACGCTCGACGACAAGCCGGTGTTCAACGAGAAGTTCCAGAAGCCGGTTTATCTCATCTCACAGACGACGCGCTGGGATCCCGTCCAGGTGACCGCGGGAGCGCACAAACTGATCGCGAAGGTCTATACCGACAAGGGGAAGACGTACCTCTCGGGGGTCTACAACCTCGAGGTGTCCCGGACGAAGGGCATCGAGCTGCGGTTCCGGATGAAGGGTGAAGCTCTCACCGTCGAGCCGGTCAGCCAGTCGTAAGAAAAAAGGCGGCGGCGCCGTCGCGAAGTAGCGTCAACGGCGACACGTCCGTGTCCGCGATCCCACGCGGCCGCTCGACCGCTCCGGGAATTCCCTCGATCTTTCGCGCCCGAGGGGCGGCACGGCGCTCGCGATGCGAGCGCTCCGCCCGGCCCTCCGCAAAAGAGCCTCCCCGGGCCGAAAGAAGGCCCCATGACCCACCGCATCTTCCCGGCCGCCCTCGTCGTCTGCGCGCTCTCCGTCGCTGCCGCCGCCCAGCAGCCCCCGGGCGAGGAGCCCCCTGGCGCCGGCACCTTGCTCGCCACGATGAACGGAATGCGCGTCCGGCTTCCCGTCGTCTCGATGGACGTCTCGCTGTCGATCGCCGGACCGATCGTCCGCTCGCACCTCGACCAGAGATTCGAGAACCCGACGGACGAGGCGCTGGACGCCGACTACGAGTTTCCGCTCCCGGAGGGCGCCGCGGTCGACGGGCTCGTGCTCGAGATCGGCGAACGCCGCTTCTCGGGAACGATCGAGGAGAAGGAAGAAGCCCGCCGGACGTTCGACGAGGCCAAAGTCCGAGGCCGGGGCGCGGGCCTCGTCGAGCAACACAGGCCGAACGTCTTTCTGACGCGCGTCGCGAACATCCCTCCCCGAGGCGCCGTCGTGATCCGCCTGGACATGCAAGACGACGCCGAATGGAGCGGGGGAGAGTTCCAGACCGTATTCCCGACCACGATCACGGCGCGTTACGCACCCGATGGATCGCGCACGTCCGATCCGCTTCCGGGCACCGCCGCGCCGGCCTCGGATGAACCGCGGGTGTCCATCCGCGCGACGATCGATGCCGGGGTTCCGATCGACGACGTCATCTCGACGTCCCACGTGATTCGAACGAGCCGTCGCGGGACCTCGCTGGACATCCGAGTGGGACCGGCGCCGGTTCCCGCGGATCGCGACTTCGTTCTCCGCTGGCGGCCGAAGGTCGCGGCCGCTCCGCTGGCGGGCGGGCTGATCGAAGACCGGCCCGACGGCCGGTACGGGCTCGCCATGGTGGTTCCTCCGTCCGTCGACCGGCCGGAAGCGGCGGGCTTCCCGACGCAGACCGTGTTCGTGATCGACGTGTCGGGCTCGATGGAGGGTCCTTCGCTCGCGCAGGCCAAGGCGGCGATGCTCGTCGCGCTCGACCGGCTGCGCGCCGGCGACACGTTCACGATGATCAAGTTCGACCAGTCGAGCGAGGCCTACTCCGACAAGCTCGTCGCCGCCGAGCCGCTGGCGATCGCCGCCGCCAAGCAATGGGTGTCGAGCCTCGAGGTAGGGGGCGGCACCGAGATCCTGCCCGCTGTCGTCCGGGCGCTCGACATCTCCGGACGCGGCGATCCGTCCATGCTGCAGCGCGTGATCCTGATCACCGACGGCGCCGTGGACAACGAAGACGAAGTCGTTGCAGAAGTCGGGCGCCACCTGGGAGACGTGAGGCTCCACATCGTCGGCATCGGAACCGCGCCCAACCGGTGGCTGATGAAGGAGCTTGCGCGCGCCGGTCGCGGAAGCTTCGAATCGATCGGAAATCGTGCCGACGTGCAAGCCAAGACGATCGATCTCATGTCTCGGACCGAGCGTGCGGCGATCACCGACCTGAGCCTCGAATGGGACGGAGCCCCGCCTCTGTCCGCCGACCCGGATCCCGTGCCGGACCTTTACGAAGGCCGGCCGCTCGTCGTGACCGCGCGCTTCGATCCGGGCAAGCCGCTGCCGAAGCTTCGTGTCTGGGGTCGCGCGCCGGGCGGCCCGGTGACCATGGACGTCGATTTCGCTGCGGCGGGCGCCAACGCCGGAATCGGCACGCGCTGGGCGCGAGCGCGGGTCGCGGCCCTCCAGCGGTCGCGCGTCCGCGGCGTGGATCCTGCAACCGTCCGCGCCGACGTCATCGACCTGGCGAAGCGGTTCTCGCTCGTCACCTCGTACACGAGCTTCGTCGTCGTCGCGGACGACGAACACGTTTCGTCCGACGGCCCGTGCGACGACGAGGACGGTGATTTGCCGCAGAGCGGGTCCGACGAGCCGCTGCTCCTGCTCGCCGGAGTCATCCTCTTCGGAGCCGGAGCGCTGGTCGCGATGAGCGCACTCCGCGCGGGACGCGCCTCAGCATGAAACGCCGGATCATCTGCGTCCTCGCGGGAGTGCTCCTTCTGCCGGGCTCGTTTCTGGTCGCGCGGGCGGGCTGGGTCCGCGTGAAGGGCGCGATCGGTGTGGTGCTGATCGATCGCGCCCTCGAGTCCACGCTTCGAGACGGCCGGGCCCGCCCACCCTGGTCGTCGGCCGACATGCACCCGATCGCACGCCTGGAAGTTCCGCGCTTGGGCGTGGCGCGGGCGGTCCTCTCGAATGCCTCGGGCCCGGCGCTCGCCTTCGGCATCGGACACGTCGACGGGACGGCCGGGCCGGGAGCTCCGGGTGCCTGCGTGCTGGCGGGCCATCGGGATTCCTGGGCCGCCTTTCTCGCCGATCTTCGCGTGGGGGACGACGTCGTCATCGAGGCCCCCGGAGGCCGGCACACCTACCGCGTCGCGTCGACCGAGGTCGTACGGTTCGACGACACGAGCGTCCTCGACGGTCGGAGCGACCGGGTCGTCCTCATGACCTGCTGGCCGTTCCGGGGATGGCTTCATTCCCCCTGGCGGTTCGTCGTCGACTGTGAGCCCACTCGTGTCGTTGTGAAAACACAACCTTGATCGGTCTTGTCGCGACCCCCGGTCCGTTCGTTTCGCGGTAGATTCACTGCCCTAGCTGGGGGGTAGCGCGATGCGGCGTCTCGGGGCGGCACTTGGTGGGGCGGCGATCGTTCTGGCGGCGCGAGGCGTCCCGGCTCAGGAGTTCGCCTGGGCCAACTCGGTCTCAGGTCAATCGTATGCGGTCGCCACGGACGGAGCCGGCAACGTCTATGTGACCGGGTTCTACTCCGGCACCGGCATTTTCGGAAACTTCAGCCTGCCGAACGCGGGCTTGCAAGACGTGTTCGTCGCTAAGCTCGACCCACAGGGCAATGTCGTCTGGGCCAAAGGGATGGGGGGCGCCGATTACGACGCAGGCACGGCCGTCGATGTCGACGTCAACGGCAACGTCTACGTCGCCGGAGACTTCAAGGCCAGCGCTCAGTTCGGATCTTTCGCGCTCAATTCGGCCGGCTCGATCGATGGCTTCGTCGAAAAGCTCGACCCGAACGGCACCGTGTTGTGGGCGAAACGATTCGGCGGTACCGGCAACGATGTCGGCGAGGCACTCAAAATCGACGGTTCCGGTCACGTTCGGTTGGCCGGGGAATTCTCGGACACCGCTACGTTCGGTGCCTACACCGCGGTTTCCGGCGGCGACCTGGACGTCTTCGTCGCGACGCTCGACTCCGACGGCAACTTCATCCAGGCCGCGCGCCTCGGCGGAGGAAGCGCACGCGACGAAGTCAACGCGATCGCCATCGCCGCCGACGGCGCCATGTTCGTCACGGGAGCGTTCCAAAACGTTGCGGTGTTCGGATCATTCGCGCTCTCGGCCGGCTCGCTCCCGACGTACGAGGCCTACGTCGTCAAGCTCGACAGCGGCGGGGGCGTCGCATGGGCGCGAAGCATGGGCGGAGCGAACAGCGACTACGGCCAGGGGGTGGGCGTCGACAGCCTCGGCAACGTCTACGCGTCGGGCTATTTCAGCGAGAGCGCCGATTTCGGTCCTTTCCATTTGATCGAGTATGGCGGCGACAGCGACGATGTGTTTCTCGTCAAGCTCGACTCGGCCGGCACGTTCTTGTGGGCGGACGGGTTCGGGGGAAGCGGTCCCGACCAGGCGCGAGGCCAGATCACGGATGCCGCCGGTAACTCGTACGTGACCGGCCTGTTCAACGACACGGCCCACTTCGGCCCATTCAGCCTGACCGCGGGGAACGTGTCGGGCGACGCATTCTTCGTCAAAGTCGATTCCGCCGGAGCCATCCAGTGGGCGAGCGGCACGCGGACGGCCGGCGGCAACGCCAGCGGGTGGGGAGTCGCGTTGGGGCCGACGGGAGATCTCATCGGGACCGGCTGGTGCGCGAATACGACGACGTTCGGGCCGTTGTCGGTGACGTCTTCCGGTACCTACGTGACTCGTCTCGGGGCTTGCGGCTCAACGTTCCGGGAAGATCCGAGCTACGGGCGGCTTCTGTTCCGGCCGCTGTGTGCGCGCGATGCGTCCGTTCTCGGCCAAGACGTCTACGACGCCAAGAGCCTCACCGTGTCGCGGAGCGCCGGCGACACTTATTGGGTCTCGTCTTCGGGCACGGCGTTTACACCGGTGGTCGCCGACGACCTTCTCACCGTGAACGGCGTCGACGCCGGGCTTGGCCCATACTCCGGTCAGCCCGGCGTGCCCCCGTACCACCTCGGGCTACCGATCGACTTGAGCCTCGTTCCCGTGCCGAGCACGGACGTCACTTCCAGGATTCCGCTCGGCCCGGCGCCGGTGACGTTCGAGCTGCGCGACACGAACCGGCAGATCTACGGCAGCACGGCCATCTATCTCATCCAAGACTGCGGGATGTGGCTTTCGGGCAAGTCCCCAACCACGCTTCACTACGTGACGCAGCAAGGTCTGCCCCAGTTCGAAGTGCGCTACGGCCTGCTGTCTACGCTTCGGGGGAGCCATGGCTATGGGCAGAGCACCTGCCTGGGCTCCTACCTCACGTCCGGAACCGAGTCGCTTCCGGCGCCGCCGGCCGGCGATGGGTATTACTTTCTCTCGCGAGGCATCGGTGTTTGCGTCCCCCAGGGGTTCGGAGATTCCTCGCTCCAGCCCGACCCGCGAGACGCGCTCGACGCGCAGCCGCAGTGCCCGTGCACGGACTGTCGTTAATGCGAGTCTGAACGCACCTTGCAGTCCCGGTAGGCGCGCGTGGGCCCCTGGAAGTAGACCGCTTCGCCGAATACGGTGAGCATCGACACGCCGTCGGAGAACTTCCTCCCGCCGGGGGATTCGACTCGTTTGAGGACGAGCTTCGGTTCGAGCCCGGTGACGGTCGCCGAGCCTCCCTGGATCGCGACGTGGAACGTGAGGTCCCCGCAGTCGACGGTGAACGTGTCGGGATCGGGCGGTTTCTTCGGCTGCGCCGCGGGCCGCAGGAGCAACTCCGGGTTCTTCTGATTCCCGAGCGTCAGCACGCGGATGGGAACGCGGGTTTCCCAGAGCGGCGCACCGCGAGAGTTCGTGATCACGGCGGCCAGACCGTAGAGCCGCTTGGGCTCGATCGCTTCTTCGTTATAAGGGAGCTCGAACCGGATCGGCGTTTTCCCTTCGGCGGTGAATGAGCTTCTCGCGACCGACGCATCTTTCGCGATGCCGGGGGAGAGATCGTGCAGGGTGACCCGGAGCAGGCAGCCTGGCGGGACCGTGCCGGCGTCGGACAGGACGACCTTCCCGGAGAGGGTCAGCTCCCTGGCCGGCGTTGCGGCCGTGCCGAGAAGGGTGACGGCGAGGATCCAAGCCGGTCGCGACATCGACCGCTATCTTACGCAATGGAACTCCTCCCGAATCGACGATAATGGCGCCCCCGCGCGGCGAGTTTGAGCACCCGCCGCTCAAGGAGCCGCCGATGAAGCGATCCGTGGCGCTGATCGCCGTCACGCTTTCTATGTCGGTCTACGCCGCCGAGGAGGCCGCCAAGAAGCCGTGGTCCGACGCCGCCGGGCTCGGGGTCGTGGTGACGAGCGGCAACTCCGAGGGCACGAACTTCGCGTTCTCCGACAAATTCAAATACACGGGGCTCACCAACAGCCTGGCGCTCAAGATGTCCTACACGATCGCGTACTCCAACCGGCCGCCGGTCAAGCTCGTTCCGGCCAATCCCGGTCCCGGTCCCGATGCGATCTACGAGTTCGAGAAGACCGACACCATCTTGACCGCCGCGCTGGTGATCGACTTCTAGACGGAGCCGCTTGGGATGAACTACTACCTCGGCCTCGCCATGGCGCTCAGCATCGTCCTGGGCCTGTTCACCGGGATGCTCGCGCTCGTCGAAATCGGCCGCCGCGCCGGCGCGAAACGAAAGATCGAAGGCCTGGGCGCGATCGAGGGCGCGGTCTTCGGCTTGATGGCCCTCCTGATCGCGTTCACGTTCGGAAGCGCCGCGGTGCGCTTCGAGACGCGCCGGAACCTCGTCGTCGAGGAGGTCAACGACATCGGGACCGCCTGGCTACGGCTCGACCTCATCCCCGCGGCGCGCCAGCCGGCTCTCCGGGCGCTCTTCCGCCAGTACGTCGATACGCGTATCGCGGTGTACAAGAATCTTCCCGATCTCGACGCCGCGAGGGCCGACCTCGCCCGTATGACCGATCTGCAAAACCAGATCTGGGCCTCGGCCATCGCCGGAGCCGCCGAGTCGCCGACGACGGCGACGGCGATCGTGCTGCTGCCGGCCTTGAACACGATGTTCGACATCACGACGACGCGCACGGTCGCGATGCAGACCCACCAGCCGGCCGAGATCTTCGTCATGCTCGCTATCGTGATGCTGTCGTGCTCGCTCCTGGCGGGGTACGGCATGGGCAGCTCGAGCTCGACGCGGAGCATGTACCACATCGCGTGTTTCGCGCTCGTACTGACGCTGGCGTACTACGTGATCCTCGATCTCGAATATCCGCGGATGGGAATGATCCGGATCGACTGGATGGATCAGCTCCTGGTCGACGTGCGCGCCTCGATGGGCTCCTAGGAGACGCCGCTCGGATCGCCGCCGACGAACGGCTCGAGCGCCGCGGCAATCAGCTCGTGAATGGGCGCGCGCAGTCCGCTTTCGCGCGCCATCCGCGCGATGGCGCCGCTCAGCCACGGAAGCTCGAGCCTGCGGCCGTGCTCGAGATCGTCGAGCATCGAGGATTTGGCGTCGTGGGGAAACTGCGCGACCAGGGCTTCGGTGTCCGCGCGGATCGTCTCCGGCAGCGCGATGCCGCGCGCGGCCGCTACCGCGATCGCCTCGTCGAGCGCCTGCCGCATCATCGCGGACAGGGCGGGACGCTCGCGGATCACGCCGATCGTCGACCGGGACAACGCCGTCACGCCCGACCAGGTTGCAAGCCGGACGAACTTGATCCAGAGATCGACCTCGATGGACTCGCTGATCGCCGCGCGAAAGCCCGCGCGCGCTCCGGCTGCTTCGAGGGCCAGCAGCCGCGGCGACCGCTCCCCGGTGGATTCGCCGAACACGAGCCGGTCGGCGCCGAGGTGCACGATGCGGCCGTCGTCCTCGAGCGACGCCATGATGTACGCGGCGCCCGGCACCACGTGCCGGGCACCGATCCGGGTCGCGAGACGGCCGGGGAATTCGACTCCGTTCTGGAGCGTGACGACCGCCGTTTCGGCTCCGAGCATCGGAGCAAGCTGCTCCGCGGCGGCCTCGGCGTCGTAGAGCTTGACGGTGAACAGGACGACGTCCACGGGCCCGGCGTCATCCGGCCGGTCGGTCGCCGTGACGTCGCGCAGCTCGAGGTCGCCCAGCGGCGAGACGATCGACATTCCCCGGTCTCGCAGCGCGGCGAGCCGCCGGCCGCGGGCGATGAAGGTGACGGTTTCTCCCGCCGCCCGTAGCCGGCCGCCGAAGTAGCCGCCGACCGCGCCCGTGCCGAAGACCGCGATCTTCATCTCTCTGCGCCTAGAACCGGTAGATCGGCACGAGCGCGACGTACCAGCCGCCGTTGAAATCGAACCCGGAATCGATCGCCATGTCGAAGTGCTTGTTCGGGGAGTACGAGAATCCGACGCCGTACGTCCACGGGTGCTCCGGGCCCTGGTCGACTTCGAATTTGAGGGTCCCTCCGTCCGGATCGTCGATGGTGCCCTTGGCCTCCGCGAACGTGTCCCAGTACGTGGCGTTGACCCAGGCGCGAATCGGGCGCGAGCCGGCTTTCCCGTTCCAGCCGGCCCGGATGGACGTCACGACGGCCTGGAAGCGATCGTCGAAGCCGAGGTCGGCCCGCGCCGCATTGACGTCGCCAGCGAAGAAGAATGGCCCGTAGCCTCCGGCGAGCGTCAGCCCCAGCCCGGCGACGCTTCCGCTCAGCTCGGTCGGAACGGTCACTTGCCGCTGGCGCGGACTGCCGCCGGGCGCCAGCGGCGGGAGCGCCACGTCGAGTGTCGTCTCCGATTCGTTCTTGATGCCGCCGACGATCGCGTAGACGTTCAGGAAAGGCAGCAGCCAGGTGTCGAACTTCACGTTGACGTTGTTCACCTTCGAGTCGGAGCCGAGCTGGGCAAAATCGCTGACCGATTGGGGGGTCGACCCGTTCCTGCCGATGCGAACGTCCGTGACCTCGATCGCGCGGTCGAGGTGGTAGACGACGAGCCCGATGCCGAACGCCAGCGGCAGCTCGATCCCGCGCTTCCGGGCCTCGTCACCCAGGAACGGGAGCGTCCGGGGCGAGGCGTCGTCGGCCCGCGCGGACCCCACGCACAGCGAGGCGCACAAGCCGAGGGACACCGCGAGCGTCGTCCCGAGGGGAGTTACCGGGCGCATGAGCCCGGATCGTACATCGAACGTACGGGTGCCACGGAGGGCTTGACAAATCAAACTTTGCAATGCAAAGTACATTGCATGAACAAGACAATGCCGCGCGCGATGACCGAGGCCCCCGCGCTGCCCGAGATCGTTGCGGGGCCGGTCGCGCCGCGGACCGCGCTCTTGCTCAACCCGTTCTACCGCAAGGATCCGAACGCCTCGTTCGGAAAACACGTCCTCACCCCGACCCTCGCCCTGACCAGCTTCGCCGCCACGACGCCCGGTCACTGGACCGTCCGCTACTGGGACGAGAATCTTCTCGGGGGACCGCCGCCGTGGGAGCCGCTTCCCGAGGTCGTGGGCATCACCGTGCACCTCACCTTCGCACGGCGTGCCTACGAGCTGGCGCGCTGGTATCGCAGCCGCGGCAGCAAGGTGGTTCTCGGCGGATTGCACGTCCTGTCGTGCCCCGACGAGTGCGCGCCGCACGCCGACGCGCTGGCGGAGGGCGACGGCGTTTCGCTCTGGCCGCGCATCCTCGCCGACGTCGAAGCGGGGTCGCTGCGGCCGCGATACGCCGCGGGCTACGAGACCGACTACCGGGACGATCCGCCTCCGCGGCGGGACCTCCTCCCGCGGCGCAGCTTCCTGACGACGACGAGCCTGATCGCCACGCGCGGCTGCCACAACCGCTGCGGCTTCTGCTACCTGTCCACGGACGGGCTGCGCATGCCGTACAGGGTGCGCGACCCGGAGCAGATGGCCCGGGAGTTTCTCGAGGACGGCCAGCCGTACGCCGTCTTCGTCGACAACAACCTCGGCTCGCGGCCGGACTATCTGCGCGCGCTGTGCCGCGCCCTGCGTCCTCTCGAGAAGATCTGGAGCGCGGCGGTCTCGATCGACGTGACCGACGACCCGAGCCTGATCCGCGAGATGGCGCTTTCGGGCTGCACGGGCGTGTTCATCGGCTTCGAATCGTTGACCGACGAGAATCTCGTCGAGGCGCGGAAGAAGACGCCGAGGACCGCCGAATACGCCCGGCGCGTGCACATGCTCCACGACAACGGGATCCAGGTGAACGGCTCGTTCGTGCTCGGGTTCGATCACGACCGGAGCGACGTGTTCGAGCGGACGGCCCGCTGGATCGAGGACAACCGTCTGGAATGCGCGACGTTTCACATCCTGACACCGTACCCGGCGACGCCGCTCTTCCGGCAGATGGAATCCGAGCGCAGGCTGCTGCACCGGGACTGGAGCCTCTACGACACCGCACACGCGGTGTTCCGGCCGAAGCACATGACCCCGGACGAGCTGGAACGCGGCTACGCGTGGATCTACGAGCGCCTGTTCTCGCACGCGTCGATCTGGCGGCGCCGTCCCGAAGACCCGCGCGCGGTGCCGGCCTACCTGGCGATGTCCTACCTGTACAAGCGCTCCAATGCGATCTGGCGCTTCCTGATCGCCCACGGCCTCGTCCACCGCGTCTGGTCGCCTCTCGTCGAGCGAACGCGCCGCCGACACGTGCGGTTCCGAACGCGTCTCGCGCGGCGGGGCGAAGCCGGCACCGCGCCGTGCGTCGTGAGCGCGGGGGTGTGACGGAGAGCCGCTACTCGGGGTCGCGGAGGCTCGCGGACGATCCGGCTCCCGCGACGAGAACGGATTCCGGCTTCGATTCGTGGGCCGGTCCGGCGGGCGCGCTCGTCACCGCCCTCAGCAGCCTCGCGATCTCCTCGGGCGACGTCGGCTTCCCGAACAGGTAGCCCTGCATCAGGTCGCAGCCGCGCTCGTGCAGCCGCGCCCGCTGAAGCGGGTGCTCGACGCCCTCGGCGATGACCTGCATCTTCAGCGTCTCGGCGAGCTGGACGATCGCCGAGACGATCGCCGCGGCCTCGTCCTTCGTCGCGATGTCGTGGACGAACGAGCGGTCGATCTTCAGCACGTCCGCCTGGAACCGGCGGAGGTACGCGAGCGACGAATAGCCCGTGCCGAAGTCGTCGACCGCGATGCGGAACCCTCGCGCCTTGAGCTGCTGGAGCACTTCGAGGGTCTCCGCGGCGTTGCTCATCAAAACGCCCTCGGTGATCTCGAGCTCCACACAGTCCGCCGGGATGTCGACGGATTTCACCGCGGCATCGACCCGCTGGATCAGGTCCTTGCGGTGGAACTGGGAGCCGGAGAGGTTCACCGCCACGTGGATGCGGGGAAGGCCGGCATCGATCCACCGGCGGCTCTGCGCGCACGCCTCGCGCAGCACCCACTCGTCGATCGCCTGGATCAATCCCGTCTCCTCGGCCAGCGGGACGAACTGGCCGGGGTACACCAGGCCCAGGTCGGGGTGGTTCCAGCGGATCAGCGCCTCGACTCCGATGAGGCGGCCGTCTCGGGCTTCGACCTGCGGCTGATAATGAAGGACGAACTCGTTCCTCTCGATCGCCTTCCGCAGGCTCGTCTCGAGCGACAACCTCCGGAACGCGGCGTCGTTCAGTGCCGAGCTGTAGAACTGGAAGTTGTTCCGGCCGGAGTCCTTCGCGTGATAGAGCGCCGCGTCTGCGTTCTTCAGGAGCTCTTCGGCGTCGGCGCCGTCCTGCGGGAAGATGCCGATGCCGATGCTCATCGAGACGAAGAATTCCTCCTCGCCGACGCGGACGGGCTCGCGAAACGCCTGGAGCACGCGCCGCGCGACCTTCGCCGCGTCCTCGGCCTGGGCGACGTTCGGCAGAAGCAGGATGAACTCGTCGCCGCCGAGGCGCGCCACCGACCCGCCGGCGATCGGGTCGAGCCGCGAGACGGTATCGCTCGAGCGGATCGCGTTCTTGAGCCGGGCCGCGGCCTCCCGCAAGAGCCGGTCGCCCGCGCTATGGCCCGCGGTGTC
This sequence comes from uncultured Acidobacteriota bacterium, assembly GCA_964647625.1. Lineage (GTDB taxonomy): Bacteria > Acidobacteriota > Polarisedimenticolia > Polarisedimenticolales > DASRJG01 > DASRJG01. Next base: position 5,296 of record CAZYHZ010000024.1, on the reverse strand, counting down.
GTTGATCCTCTTGAAGTTGTCGAGGTCCATGAACATCACCGCCGCGTTGAGCCCGCTGGCGCGCGCGACCCCGAGGGACTTCTTGAGCTGCTCGTTGAAATTCAGCCGATTGGGAAGGCCGGTGAGGTTGTCGTAGAAGGCGAGGAATCGAATCTGGCTCTCGGCCTTCTTCCGGTCGGTGATGTCCTGAATCGTCCCGCGCAGCGTCATCGGATTGCCCTGACCGTCCGATTCGACGACCGCTTCCGAGTGCAGGAACAGCACGGTCCCGTCGGGATGCACGACCCGGTGATCGACGCTGAACGGCTTCTGCCCGCGCAGCGCCGCCTCGAGCGAGCGCGCGACGACGTCCACATCCTCGGGATGGACCCGTGCGAGGTAATCGTGAGAGTGCGGGCGAACGTGATCGGGCTCGTAGCCGAGGAGGCGGCACGTCTCGGCGGTCCAGGTGACCTCGTCGCTGACGAGGTCCCAGGTCCAGTTTCCGAGGTGGACGAGCCGTTGAGCCGAGGCGAGCGTCGCCTCGCTGCGGCGCAGGTCGGCGAGCACCGCGCCCGAGCGCAGCAGGTGCCGCAGCCGCTGCTCGAGGAGACGCGCGTTGAAGGGGCGCGACGCGAAATCCGACGCCCCGGCGGTCAGCGCCAGCTCGATGCTGTCGGCATCCCCCTCGGGGGTCAGGACCAGGACGGGAACGCGGTCGCCGCCGTCCATTTTCTCGAGCGCCGCGCAGGCGGCGGCGATGTCGAGCTGCGGCGTGGCGGCGTCGAGCACGAGTAGATCCGGGCGCCAGCTCGAAAGGAAGTCGGTGGCGAGAGCGACGTCCTCCAAGGCGAAGACCGAAAATCCCAGCGCCGAGAGGGCGGTCGAGACGAGCTCGCGCGCCGGCGCGTCAGCGCTCGCCACGAAACCGACGCCCCGTGTCGGGTCGTCTTCGCTCAGCACGCGGTCGTCGATGACGACCTCCCATCGTCCAACGGTCTCACGCCACCCCTTGCCCCTTCGGCACTGACGAAATTTGGGTCGCCGAGGTGGAATCGACAAGTGATCCGGGCGCTTTTCTGCGCGCGATTTCAAAATTGAATTCAGGCGCGCCCCGGGAACCGCGGGAGCTATTGATCCGTCAAATCCCCGGGCCGCGCGCCCAGCCGGACGAGGAGGGCGACCAGAAAGCGCTCGGAATCGCTCATCGCAGCGCGGCGAGCGATGACCGCTCGTGCGAGATCGGGCTTGTCCGTGATCAGGCCGTCGACGCCGCGGCCCAGGGCGGCCAGCATCCACGCCGGGTCGTTGACCGTCCAGACGTAGACGTCCTGGCCGGCGCGGTGGGCGCGCCGAACGAGACGGACCGTGGCCATCCGGGCCGAGACGGCGAGAAAATCGCCGCCGAGGGAGGTCACATCGCCCACCGCCTGGGCGACGAGCACGCCGCATCGCCACGACGGCCTGAGCGTCTTCAGCTTGCGCACCATCGCGTGATCGAGCGACATGAAGATGCAGTCCTGCGCCATGCCGGCCGCCTCGACGACCGCGACGACACGCTCTTCCAGCCGTTCGTCGTGGCCGTAGGACTTCAGCTCGACGACGACGCGGCAGCGGCCCTTGCACAGCGCGAGCACCTCGGCAAGCGTGGGCAGGCGCTCCGAGGAGAACTGGGGGCCGATCCGGCTGCCGACGTCGATCGAGCGCAGCTCGCTTGCTCCGTGCTCCCAGATCTTCATGGGAGATCCGCCGATCTTCATCAGGTCGGAGTCGTGCACGACGATCACCTGGCCGTCCGAGGATTCCTGGACGTCCAGCTCGACGAAATCGGTTCCCATCTCGGCCGCCTGCCGGAATGCGGCGAGCGTGTTCTCCGGGGCGTACGCCGAAGCCCCCCGGTGCGCGATGACGACGGCCGGCCGGTTGACGCGCGTCGCCAGAAACATGAGCGCCGCGAAGCCGATCGCGCCCAGCACGGCGACGGCACCGGCGCCGACGCCGAGCTTGCCCGACACGCGCCAGGGCAGGTAGCGAAACCGATCGATCGCGGCGGGAAACGCGGGCCGCGTTTCGGGAGCAGCCACCTCCCGGTAGAGCCCGAGGATCGTCAACGAGAACAGCGCGACGCTGGCGATCCCGCCGGCGACGAGAATCGCGCCCCAGACCAGGCCGAGCCCCGCGACGAACGCGAGCAGCGCGGGCAGGGAGGCCGACGCCGAGGGCGCCAGCGCGCGGCCGGCGGCGCGCGGGAGCCAGGCACCCACCGCCCACACCCCAAGGGCGGTTGCGCCCCAGATCGCCAGCGAGGCGAGGATGGTCCCCCGGCGGCCCGTGGAACGACGCGCGCTTTCGCCCAGCGCCTTTCGCGGCGAGACGCGCTCGAAGACGACCAGCGGGAGCGCCACCGCCCACCACGCGATCGCTCGCAGCACGAGCCAGGCCAGAGCACAAACGAGCACGGCAAGGATCGCCCCGGCGGCCCAGAACGCCGGCGGACGCCTCGAGAGGTAATAGTTGATGTCGTGCTCGCGTAGGAGCGAGACGTACGCCGCACCGATCGCGAGACCGAACGGGACGAGGACCACGAGCACGCGAATCGCCATGTGGGCCGTCAGTCGGCAGACGTCCGCCGCCTTCGTCGCGGTGAACAGGAGCGCACCCCGGGCGGACAGCTCGATCCCGCAGGACGCCGCCATGCCGACCGTCAGCAGCGACGCCACCTCGAGAGCCGAGATCGCCAGCAGGAGCGTCGCCCCGACGACGATCGCGAGCACGCCGGCACGCGTCGTGACGAAGAATCGAAGGATGTCGACGTCCGCGATCGTCTGACCCGACGCGCGCGAGCGGATGAGGTAGAGAAGCCCCGTGAGGGACGGCGTGAGCACGGCGAACGCGATCAGCTTGAATGCGAGGTCGGTCAGAACGAGCGAGCGCGCCGATCGGAGGAGATCGCGAAACGCGGCTTGAACGATGTCCCGAGTCGGCGGCACGCCAGCGCCCTCACGCCACAGCTTCGTTGCGAAGTCTATCAATTCAGGCTTGTCCATAGGTAAACGACCTACGCCGGCGTCTCCCGCATGAGGGATTCCCCGCAGACGCCGTGTTCTTGCTTGCGAATTCGAGGCTCGAACACTCAATTGATTTGAAAGACCATGGTGGGCATGGTCTGATCGCTTGGGCTGGTCCGCGATGTGCCGAATCGAATTCGCGTGCACGGAAGTCTGGAGGCCGGGATGAAACGAGTCGTGGAAGACGACGGAGCCGCCGTCGTCGACGCCGTTCCTGTGACCGCACTCGATCGAAGACAGCTGTTGCGCGCGCTTCAGCACGTGCGCGGCGGCGACTTCACCGTTCAGCTGCCGGGGACGTGGTCCGGAATCGACGGCGAGATCGCCGAGACGTTCAACGAGATCGTCGCGGCCAATCAGCGGATCGCACGCGAGATGAAGCGCATCGGCCAGGTCGTCGGCAAGGAGGGCCGCACCCGCGAGCGCGTGAAGTTCGACTCCACGAAGGGCGCGTGGGGAGAGATCGAAAGCTCGGTCAACACCCTCGTCGAGGACCTCCTGCGTCCGACGACCGAGGTCACCGCGGCCATCGCCTCCGTGGCCCAGGGCCACCTGATCCAGACGATGCGGCTCGACGTCGACGGGCGCCCGCTCGAGGGCGAGTTCCTGCGCGCGGCCAACATCGTCAACACGATGATCCGGCAGCTCTCCGTGTTCACCTCGGAGGTGACGCGCGTCGCCCGAGAGGTCGGATCGGACGGCAAGCTCGGCGGCCAGGCGCAGGTGCCCGGCGTCAGCGGCGTCTGGAAGGACCTGACCGACAGCGTCAACTCCATGGCGAACAACCTCACCGCCCAGGTCCGCAACATCTCGGAGGTCACGATCGCCGTCGCGAGCGGCGACCTCTCGCGCAAGATCACCGTCGACGTCCGGGGCGAGATCCTCCAGCTCAAGGAAGCGATCAACACGATGGTCGACCAGCTGCGCTCGTTCGCCTCGGAGGTGACGCGCGTGGCACGCGAGGTCGGCACCGAGGGCAAGCTCGGCGGCCAGGCGGTGGTTCCCGGGGTCGCCGGCACCTGGAAGGACCTGACGGACAGCGTGAACTCCATGGCGAGCAACCTGACCGCCCAGGTCCGGAACATCGCCGAGGTGACGACCGCCGTGGCCCGCGGCGACCTGTCGCGCAAGATCACGGTCGACGTGAAGGGCGAGATCCTCGAGCTGAAGGACACGATCAACACGATGGTCGATCAGCTCAACGGGTTCGCCGGCGAGGTGACGCGCGTCGCGCGCGAGGTCGGCACCGACGGCAAGCTCGGCGGCCAGGCGGCCGTCCCGGGCGTCGCCGGGACGTGGAAGGATCTGACCGACAGCGTGAACTTCATGGCGGGCAACCTCACGGCCCAGGTGCGGAACATCGCCGACGTCGCGACGGCCATCGCGAGCGGCGACCTCTCGAAGAAGATCACCGTCAACGTCAGCGGCGAGATCCTGCAGCTCAAGGAAACGCTCAACACGATGGTCGATCAGCTCAACGGCTTTGCTTCGGAGGTGACGCGCGTGGCGCGCGAGGTCGGCACCGAAGGCCGGCTCGGCGGCCAGGCGGCCGTTCCCGGAGTCGCCGGGACCTGGAAGGACCTCACCGACAACGTCAACCTCCTGGCGGCGAACCTCACGACCCAGGTGAGGAACATCGCCGAGGTGACGACGGCCGTCGCGCGCGGCGACCTCTCGCGCAAGATCACCGTCGACGTCCGCGGCGAGGTCCTCGAGCTGAAGGTCACGATCAACACGATGGTCGATCAGCTGAACGCGTTCGCCGCCGAGGTCACGCGCGTGGCCCGCGAGGTCGGCACGGAAGGCAAGCTCGGCGGGCAGGCGCAGGTGCTCGGCGTCGCGGGGACGTGGAAGGACCTGACCGACAGCGTGAACTCCATGGCGAGCAACCTGACCGCGCAGGTCCGGAACATCGCCGAGGTCGCGACCGCCGTCGCGCGCGGCGACCTTTCGCGGCAGATCACCGTCGACGTCAAGGGCGAGATCCTCGAGCTGAAGATCACGCTGAACACGATGGTCGACCAGCTGAACGCGTTCGCCTCCGAGGTCACGCGCGTGGCGCGCGAGGTCGGCACCGACGGGCGGCTGGGCGGCCAGGCGCTGGTCCCCGGCGTCGGCGGCACCTGGAAGGACCTCACCGACAGCGTCAATTTCATGGCGAGCAACCTGACCGCACAGGTCCGGAACATCGCCGAGGTCGCGACCGCGATCGCCAACGGCGACCTGTCGAAGAAGATCACCGTCGACGT
>CAZYHZ010000023.1:0-63189 GCA_964647625.1 uncultured Acidobacteriota bacterium | reverse complement strand
GTCTTCACGTACCGGTACTTCTTCATCCCGGTCTCTTCGTCTTCATCGAGCACCTTCGAATCGGCCGTCAGGTGCGCGGCGAACTCTTCGACGAGAGGCTGCCGCCGAGGTAGCACGACCTTCCCCTGCCGGATTGCCGCGTGGCCGGCATCGAGAAAGTCCGTGCGGTTGACCGTGACCATGCGCGCCGAAGTGTCCCACTTCGGTTCACCTCGCTGCGACTCGACGAACTGGCACATGTAGACAGTGCCGCGATGCTTCTTGGCGAACTCCCTCGTCGCGTAGGTCTCCGGGTAGGCGTCGATGACGCACACATCGACCTTGAACTTCTTGATGAGGTCGCTGAGCTCGTGGAAGTCGTGGCACTCCTTCATAAAGATGACGGGCTTGGTTGGGCCGTCCACGTCGTCCTTGATGATCACGGTGTGGAACGCCTTTCCCGTATCGACGCCCATGACGCAGTTGACGTCCGATGATTCGGCGATCGGGTGGTCCCCGCAACGGGCCAGGACGCTCGCCATGTCGAGGCGCCGCTCGAGATCGGCCCAGGCGATGCCGACTTTGAGCGTGTAGAAGCGATCGGGATACCGGGTCGTCCGGTACTCGTCCAGAATCTCGCCCGGGTCGACCTTCGAGCTGATGAGCTGGGAAATCCGGTAGCCGTGGATCGGCCGTGACGGGAGCGCCGGCACCCACTCCCCGACCGCCATGTCGAGCTCGGCCTCGCACTTGGGACAGGCCCGATAGAAACCGACTCCACTCTTTTTCGGTCGGATCACCGTTACGTCCTGACCGAGCTTGCGGGGGAACTCCAGGTCCATCGCCGTCCAGGTCCCGCACGCCGCGCACTTGACGTGCCAGGAACGCTGGTCGCTCTTCTCGTAGGACTCGTCGATCCCGTAGCCGGGGATGCTCGGATTGCTGAGCTCGACGATGCGCTTGTAGTCGCTGTGGGACAGACGTTCCCGGGCCATCGTCTTGGCGTCGGGCGTGGCCTCGTCCAGCTCGTCCATGATGAGCACGTCGGCCGGCACGCTCTTCAACCCGACCTCGCTCTGCATGCCGCGTAGGTACAGGTTGGCGCTCCCGATCTGTTTCAGCCCGACGTTGTCGGTGGACTTCATGAGCCTCGCCAGGAAAGCGTTCTCGGCCAGGAGCGGGTTGACCCGGGAGCGACTGAAATCGGTGACGGCGACCTGGCTGGGGAACAGGTACATCACGTTCAAACCGACGATGCAGGAATGGACGGCTCGCAAGATCCCGAACGTCGTGCCGCCGACCTGGGCCCCCTTCTCCAGGACAACGTAGGGGGCCGTGTCGTCGTAGAGCGCCCGCAGGAACTCGTGCCCGTCGAACGAGAACGGCTTCCCGTCCAACCGGACCCGGCGAAGAGCCCATTCCGCCAACGGTTCCGCGACCGCGCGGGTCTCGGCGCTGGCGACTTCCATCATCCGGGACCGGATGTAGCTGTCGATGCGGCGAGGCGTGGTCATGCCGAAGGCGTCCCGCCATCATCGTCCGACCCCAGCGGCACGAGCTCGAGGATGGCGCGGGCAATCCGGTCGCGGACGTCCGGATCGTGGATTTCCCTCTTGATGGCGTTCAGGAACGTATCGACAACGTGCCGGGTCTCGGCCGCCGCTTCCGCCCGGATCTGCTCTTCGGACTGCCCGTCGGTGGTCAAACCCCGGGCCAACCGCTGACCTTTTTGCGCCCGTTCGAGGATCGATGCGACGCGGTCCAGGTCCCTGGCTTCGCTGCTTCCGACTTTCCCGTCCTTCTGGATCGACGCGAACACGCGGGCGACGACGGCGTTCCAGAGCTTGAAGTGCTGGGCGTTCAGGTTCGTGCGCTCGGTTGCCAACCGCTCGACCAGCTGCTCGGCGGCGCGCTTGTCGATCCGCAGCTTGAGCGCGTCCCAGTTCTCCTCCTTCTTCCAGGTAGCGACCGTGTGCGGCTTCACTCGCATGCGCCGCGCGATCTCGGCGATCGACGTGATCTCCCCGGTCAGAAAACTCTCACGCGCTTGTTCTCTCGTCTTGACTGAATGCCTCGCCATCGTCATCTCCTGCCGCACGCATGAACCACGCCCAACAACTCGTCTGATACCGGAACCACCCCGACGCGAACTCCCAGCCGTCTGCCTGTCCGGCCCGCACCTCCTCGATCGAGAACCGCATGAACTCAGTCGTTGCCACGCCACCCCTCGGCCTTCCGCCCGGTGTACTCCTGCCAGCGGGTGACGATGACGTCGCAGTACGCGGGGTCGATCTCCATCAGAAACGCCTTCCGACCGAGACGTTCTGCGGCGATGGCGGTGCTGCCGCTGCCGCCAAAGAGGTCCAGGACGTTCTCTCCGCGGCGGGACGAGTACTGCATCGCCCGCTCGGCGAGCTCGGTCGGTTTTTCGGTGAGGTGCACCATCGACGGCGGCGACACCTTCTTCACCGACCACACGTCCGTGGCGTTCGTGACGTCGGGGTTGAAGAAATGCGCCGCGCCTTCTCGCCACCCGTAAAAACACCATTCATGGTTTCCCATAAAGTCTTTCCGGGTGAGAACCGGCCATTCCTTCACCCAGATGATCGCCTGGGAAAAGTAGAGCTCGGCCGCTTCGAAGGCCGCGGGGTAGTTCTTAATGTTTGAGTACCCACCCCAAACGTAGAAAGACCGCCCAGGCTCCAATGCATCGCTCGCGTTCTTGAACCACGCGTCGAGCAGTCCGCGGAACTCTTCGTCCGACACGAAGTCGTTCTCTAGCACCCGGTCCTTCGCTCGCATCTTCCCCGTCGGCTTCGCAGCTCCCGGGCGACGAGCTAGATCCATTCCCTGGCGGTGAAGACGTTCACGTTGGGCATTCGGAACGTTGCCCTTCGTCCCCGATCCCATGGCGATCGCGTTGTTGGACCTTGGTTCAACGCGAACGTTGTACGGCGGATCGCAGTTCAAAAGGTGAATCCTGGCACCGGCCAGAAGCTTCGCTACGTCTTCCGGGTTCGCGCTGTCGCCGCACAGGAGCCGGTGATCACCGAGGACAATCAGGTCTCCCGGCTGCGTCTTCGGGTCGTCCGGCGGCTCGGGTAGCGCGTCCGGATCGGTCAACCCGTCGATCGGCTCGTCATCTCCCCGGAGCAGCTCGTCGATTTCGAGCTGCGTGAACCCCGTGAGGTCAAGGTCCGCGCCGGCCGTCTCGAGCTCGCGCAGGACCTCCTCGAGCTTTTCCATGTCCCACTCGCCGTGAATCCGGTTAAGCGCGAGGTTCAACTGCTTCTCGGAAGGATCGTCGAGGTCCACGTAGACGACGGGTAACGCCTCGATCTCTTCCGCGAGCGCCGCCTTGACCCGCTGGTGTCCGCCGACGATCCGACCCGACCGCCTGTTGACGACGATCGGCTCGACCGTGCCGAAGTACCTAAGGGATCGCCTTAGGGCTTCGAGGTCATGGTCCTCGATGGTCCGCGGGTTGTACGGAGCGGCCATCGTGGCGAGTTCTTGGGTACGGACATCGACGGTTTCCATTGTGATTCCTTTCACGAATTGGAGCGGAGATTGCAATGCAAGGATCGCCTCACGATCGCCTCGAAGAAATGATCCGAATTGCCTTGATGACCGGCGCCGCTGGGCGCACTGATGGTGGCGACCCGAGGAGAACCCACATGGCGGCGACAAAGACATCGAAAGACAAGATCGCGCCCGGCACCGAGTTCGCGATCTACGGTTGCGCGGGCACCGAGGACGATCGCATCGGCATCATCAAGACAACGCGCGTCAAGCTCGGCGACGGACTTGGGTCGCGCAACGCCGGTTCTGAGTGGACCGGCGAGACGTTCCCGAATACGCGCGCCGGGTTCGCCGCCGCCGAGGCGCGCGCTTACGAGCTCACGATGGCTGGATTCTGAATGCAATCGATCAAGCCGGAGAAGAACGGCCCGCCCATTCCGAAGTCGCGTCACAAGTACCCGTGGCGCGACTTGAAGCCGGGACAATCGTTCTTCGTAAAAGTGTCGCCGGGAGACGACGCGGAGAAGCTCCGGAGAGCCATCATCGCGTGCCGGCACGGCGGCTACCAGATCACCACGAGCGTCGTCAGAACACGTCGGACGATCGGCGTTCGTGTTTGGCGGTGCATCGACTGATCTGTCAACCCGGGCCCTCACGCCCGCATAGGAGACCAACATGTCCAAGAAGAAGACCAAGACCTCGAAGACTCCTGCCCCGACCCCCGCCGAGCCCGCCGTCGAGACCGCGGCGGAGACGACCGCGCCGGTGAAGGCCAAGAAGGAACGGGCGCCGAAAGTGGATCGCAGCTCGTGGAAGACATTCGCGTTCCGGTGGCCGGCGAGCGAGTCCGCCGCTCTCCACGCTGCCTCTGGATCTGCCGGTGCCAGCCGCTTCGCCCGCATCGTCTTGAACGCCTTCACGAACGAAGACGAGGGCGCGTTCAAGAACGCCATCGCCGAGGCGCGCAAGCTCCGCGCGTAAGACTTCTCCCTCCGACTTTTTCGACCCGCGGCATCCGCTGCGGGTCGTTCTCTCTCGACGGACTTGTTCGTGTGCACGGGCTGCGCCTCGCGTGCCTCGCATTCAATCTATCCTGGCGCTTGCCGTTCACAACCTGTGATTTGCGAAATCTCTATTGTCGTTTCCTAGCACTCGATCGTCATGCTAGGTTACGTTCGTGGTGGAGCGTAAACGTACACTCGCTTCGCGACCGCCGGACGCCGCGCAATCATTCGTGGTCGGCGATGACGAACCCCCGTACCCATTCAACCGTGTGCTAAAGGATCTCCCGTTTGAGCCTTATCGATGCACTAAGTGCCAGTACTTTGCATCCGGTGAGGAGTACAACGGATTACCGCGGTCCACTCCTCTGGTTCATCCGTTGGGTAAACAGCATGGCGTCTATTTGGTTTGTCCGTTCGGAGAGGGCCCCGACCGTGCGGAACTTCTCAGTCCTTCAAAGGAATCGTTTCGAACTCGTGTAACCCACAATGTTCTCGGGCGAAAGATCACTGCATGCATGCTCGGTGGAGTGACGGAACGAACGGCAAAAGGGTGGCGATTCGGCACACTCATTTCGGAGCAGGACCTAATGCGGGAGCTCTACCTCGGTCGCTATCTTGAGGAGTTTGGGCCCCTCAGTGACCTGGACCTGGAATGCCTCGTTGCGGCACCGCTAATGCTGCGAAACGTCCAAAAGACCGGCCAGCTCTACCTATCGTCACTCCACGCCCGCTGGCATAGCGATGCTTGGGAGCAACGAGCCGATGAGCTGAGCTTTCGAATACAGGGTCAACGACCAGGATTCCTCAGCAGCGACATCGCACGGGCATGTGACCCGCGGCGTGGCGACAAGATGATGTCAAGAAACCGGTTCCTGTTCGTCCCTTTCGACCTATCGCTATCGCTCGAACAACAGTGGGCCGACGTTTTGCCATGGCTGGACAAGTTGGCATCCTACGCATATCGCTTCACCACGGTAAAGCGACCTCGGCGCCGATCGAGCCTGTATCGCGACGTCTTCATGTTCTTGAGTGTTGTCGTTGAAGGACGTACGGTTTTTTCTGTGGCTCGTGAGCTTTTTCCGGCAGACGAACGCCTGAGCCGCGAAAAGCGAGTTCGGGAAGCAGTTCGCAAGATCGGGAATGTGGTCCGCAAATCGCGAATCGCCTTGCCACAGAGCCGCGGCGGAGCGATGCCAGAATAGCCACCCCCCCTTAGTTTGGCCGGTATCAGGGTCTGACCCTCTCCCAGACGTTCATGCCGGTGATTACCGTTCGTCACGTACAGCGAAAGGAGCCTGTCGTGGACGAACCCCTCCTGACTCCCGAGCAAGTCGCCGAGATCTTCGCCGTCAAGCCGCAGACAATTCGTGATGCCGTCTGGCGCGGAAAGCTTCCGTGTGTCCGTCTGTGGACCGGACGCAAGAAATCGCTGATCCGGTTCAGGCGCGCAGACATCGAAGCATTCGTCCGCGAGCGCACGACGACCGTTCCGACTCGGACATCGTGATGGGCCGTCGTGCTGGATCTCGCCACTTGGACTCCGGGACGATCCTTGCGGTCGCCCGTGCCGCCGGACGCATCGTGCCGAGCCGTCCCGATTTGAGAGGCGAGTTCCCCATCCAGTGCCCAACGCCCGACCGCCATCGAAATGGCGACGCGCACCCCTCGTGTCGGCTGAATCCCGAGAAGAACACGTGGTACTGCGATCCGTGTGGCCGTGGCGGGGGAGCGTTGGATCTCGCCCGCGAACTCGGCGTGGATCTTCGCTCGTTGACGGCGAGCAGTGCCAAAGAATCGTCCAAGACCGAACCGGCGCGCAAACCGAGTCGCAATTTTGTCGCCGGGGGCCCGATCTCCATCCAAACGCAACGGAAACTCAGGGACGGGCTCGCAAAGAGTTATTCGGAACAGGCCTGGCAGACAGTTGGTGTATTGGAGGGCACCGTCGACGGAAAGCCAGCGATTGCATTTCCGCAGCCGGCAGGTGGCTTCAAGGTTTGCCTGTACGAGCGGCCGGATAAGAAACGGAACAAATCGTACTCGTGGATCTTTGCCGATGGCGGGAAGGCGGATCTCCTCGTCTTTGGTGACGGGCCCGAAGTGCTCCTCGTCGCAGGCGAATGGGACATGCTCGCGGCGCTCTCCGCCGGATTCCCCTGCGTCGCCACCGGCACGGGCGGTGAGGGAACCTGGAAGCCTGAATGGTCTGAGAGATTGGCAGGTAAGCACGTCGTCGTTGTTTACGACGTGGACAAGGCGGGCGTCGAAGCCGCGAGCAAAGTTGTCGCCGCCCTCCGCGGCGCCGCTGCCTCCGTCTCGAATTTTCGGCTGCCGCTTTCCGGAAACGCCGAGCGGGATGGCAAGGACCTCAGCGACTATCTGGCGCTTCATTCGACAGAAGAACTCCGGGCATTGCTGGCCCAACCGGGTTCAGAGGATGCGGGATTTGCGGGATTTGGTTTCCAGGAAACTCCCGTCTCCGAGCTCATCGACTCAATCCTTAGCACTAAGGGCCCGGTTCGACTCAAGCGCCGGGAAGCTGCCAAGTTGGTCATTGCGGACCTTCGTCGGACCGGTGAGCTCGTGCACGCGGCTGGCGGAAGGTTGTTCTGGTACGAGACTTATGAAAAGCGCTTGTACGACTTGGACGCGCACCCTTTCCGGTGTCTCTTTTTGAAGAGGTACCAGGTCAACCCGGCCGAGCGAGAGTTCACCCATATCTTCGAGGCCGTCAAGGCCGTCGCTCGAGACGAAGGCCGACGCGTTCACGTGGTGCGGTTTTCGTTCTACGACGAGAAGTCCGAGCGTCTGTACATCTATGGAGGCACCGGAAACGTCTACCGACTCGACGGCGCATCAATTCAATGCGTGGACAACGGCACCGATGGCGTCCTCTTCGAGGAGGGCGATCGGCCCAACGTAATCCCGGCCGACAGCACCAACTTGGTGTTCGAGGGCGATCCCCTCGGTGGGCTGATCGTCGGCCGGGTCAACTTCATTCGCGGAAGCGGCGTCATCCTGTCACCCGAGCAACAGGAGCTCATGTTCCGCATTTGGATTCTGGCGACGTTCTTCCCGGAACTGCAACCCGCCAAATGTCTGCTTCTGATGTATGGCGAAAAAGGCTCCGGGAAATCGACCACGCTGCGGGTCGTCCTGAAACTCCTGTTGGGTCCCGACGCGAACGTTACCCCCCTGGGCAAAGAAGACGGTTTCAACGCCGCGGTCTCGACCGAATACCTACTCGTACTCGACAACGTGGATTCTTATTGCAAATGGATAGAGGACCGCTTGGCGACCGTTGCGACCGGCCAGACGATCAGGATGCGGAAGCTCTACACCACGAACGAGATGTTGTCGTTCCCAACCCGGTGCGCAATCGCTCTGACGGCACGCACCCCTCGGTTCAGGCGCGATGACGTGGTCGATCGCCTTCAAATCCTGCGGGTCGCCCGGCTCGAATCGTTCGGCCTGGAGACGGAGTGGTACCAGGAGATCGAGCGGAACAGGGCAGTCCTGTGGGCTCAGTTGTTGTCCACTTTGAACGCCATCGTCGCTTCACTCCGATCGTCATCGTCCGCCTCTCCCAATAGCATCCGCATGGCTGACTGGGCGGCGCTCGCAACGACGATCGGCGAGTCCATGGGCAAGGGCGATGCCGTCCGTGCCGCTCTCGAAGCCTCCGAGCTCGATAAGGCGCAGTTCCTGCTCGAAGCTGACGAAATTTACGACCTCATCCACGCGCTGGCGCATGAACGACCGTATTCGACCTGGTTGGCGGGAGAGTTGTTCGCTGAATTGAAGCACCGGGCGGAAAAGGTCGACGTCGAGTTCACGATCAAGTCGCCCAAGAGCCTCGGGCGAATCCTCCATCGGCTGGAACCGGCGCTGACACTGATGATCTCGTTCAGCATCACGACCAACGACCACGACAAGCAATCCGTCTACACGATCGGGCCGTTGCCGAAAGAGCCCTCCAATGTCTGAACACTTTTCGCGAAAGTTAATCCCGCTAATCCGCGGATTTGCGGGATTAGATGTTCTGAAAAGTGTCGCGTCGCGGCCATGAGACAGGACAAGTCCGAACTGGTGGAACTTGCCGAGTTGCTCGCCCGAGCTTTCTTGCGCCTCGCCAAAACGTCGCGCCCGTCCGCCGTTTCTGGCGAGCATGCGGAGCAGAAACGCCTTGATGTGTTGGCCGTGTCACGCCCTGATGTGACCGACAACGAGGCGGCTTGATGGACACGAGCATCATTGGTGAAATCAACAGGCTTCGGGAGATGACCGCCGCCCAGCTCCGGGTCGAGTGGGAGCGCTTATTCGGGGAGCCGACCCGCTCGAATAACCGGCAGTACTTGTGGCGGCGGTTGGCTTGGCGCGTCCAAGAACTGGCCTACGGGGGCTTGACCGCCGAGACCAAGGCGCGCATTGTCGAGCTCGCCCCGGCGACGCTCAGTCGGCCGTCGATGCCCCCTGGCTTCAAACCCCCACTTGAGCGTGAAGCGCCGCCGGGGTCCAAGACACGTCGAGATCCCCGACTCCCCTCGCCCGGCTCGATCATCGTCCGCGAGTACCGCGGACAGACGCTCCGGCTAAAGGTCCTCGACGATGGCTTCGATCTCGACGGCGTGCACTACGACTCGTTGAGCGAGGCGGCCCGCGTCGTGACCGGTCAGAGGTGGAACGGGCCGTTGTTTTGGGGCCTTCGGAAGCGGAGCCGGTAGTGGCCTACGCGGCGCAGAACGCTCGCGGTCGGAAGGCAGTTGTCGCCGTCGAGACGCGTCTTCGCGCCGCGCTCTATACGAGGAAGTCCACCAGCGAAGGACTCAATCGCGAGTTCAACAGCCTCGACAATCAGCGTGAGCGCGCCGAAGCCTACGCTCGAAGCCAGGACTGGACTCTAATCGACACCCGCTACGACGACGGCGGCTTCAGCGGGAAGACGACCGATCGCCCGGCCTTACAGCGCCTCCTGGCCGACGCCGAGAAGAAGCTGTTCGATGTCATCATCGTCTACAAACTGGACCGGCTCAGCCGCTCACTTTGCGATTTCGTCAACCTAAGTCGCGTCCTTGAAAAGTGCGGCGTCGAGATCGTGTCAGTCACCGAGCCGATCGACACGCGGACACCCATGGGACGGGCGTTCGTGAACATCCTCGTCTCTTTCGGCCAGATGGAACGAGAGCAGACCGCAGAACGGACCCGGGACAAGATGTCTGCAGCCCGCCGCCGTGGGAAATGGACGGGCGGGATGCCGCCTCTCGGTTACGACGTCGCCCCGGGAGGTGGAAAGATTGTCATCAACAAGGATGAGGCGCCCTCTGTCGCTTCGATCTTTGGTTTGTACTTGGAGAAGCGAAGCCTCCTCGCGGTTGTGCAGGAACTAGAACGGAGGGGGGAACGGCGCAAGACCTGGACGACTCGCGACGGCAAGCTCCGCGTCGGCCGCCCCTGGAACAACGTTGACGTGTACCGTCTCCTGACGAACCCCTTGTACGGCGGCATGCAGAAGCTCCGCGATGAGACGTTCAAGGGTGAGCACCAAGGGATCGTGTCCAAGACGGTCTTCAAGCAGGTCCAGCGGCTGCTCGATGAGAACCGGCGACATGGTGGTGCCAGTCAGCGGAACAAGCACAGTGCATTACTTCGCGGAATCCTCCGGTGCGCCTCCTGCGACGCCGCGATGACGCACACGTTCAACACGAATCGGCATAAGAAGGCGTTTCGGTACTATCGCTGCACGAACGCCATCAAGAACAGTGCGGCCAACTGCCCGACCGGCTCGGTGCCCGCGCTGGAGCTCGAGACGGTCGTCGTCGATCAGATCAGGCGAATCGGCACGGACGCTGGCCTGTGTGAAGAGACGTTCCGCCAGGTTCAGTCGCAGACCGCGGCTGAGCGTCACAGCCTGCAGGCGGAGGCAACGCGTATTGACCGTGAGCTGGCCACCGTCCGCGCCAACGTTGACCGCCTCGTTGACGCCGCCGCTCGGGCCACGGGCGCCGCCGTTGACCCGATGATGTCGAGGCTTGCCGATGCGCAGGAACGGGCGAACGTGATGGAAGATCGGCGGCAGGCGGTTGCGGATAGGCTTGAGGAACTCGCCGCCCAAGACGTCGACTCGGATGCCATCTGCCGCGCGCTCACCCAGTTCACGGAACTCTGGGACGTGCTCCTCGCACCCGAGCGGGAGCGCGTTGTCCGCCTTCTGATCGACCGCATCGACTACAACGGTGCCGATGACCAGATGAAGATCTCGTTCTCCGCAACCGGCGCGTCGCTACTGGGTGCGGAGCTTTCGTCCGCTGAGACGTCGTCATGAGCGTGCTGGCGACGGCGACACTGACGATAACTCTCCCGAGGCCGGGCCGCGCGGGGAAGGATGAAGTGACCTTCCCTGGCCGATTACCCCGCGTGGTCCGGCTGCTGGCGCTGGCTCACGAGATCGACCGGCGGATTCGAGATGGCGAGCTTGCCGATTTAGCGGCTGCGGCGAGGGCGTTCGGGCTGACAAGGGCGCGGGTCACGCAACTCGTGAACCTCACCCTGCTCGCCCCGGCCATTCAAGCCGAGATCCTCGCCATGCCGCTCATCACCGAAGGCCGCGACCCGCTCACCGAGCGGACACTGAGGCCGATCGCGGGCGAGCCTCTATGGTCAATGCAGGCCGCCGTGTGGCATTCACTGCGACGCGCATGAGTCGTGTGACCCTATGCCGTGCGCCCTAGAACGGGGATTCGCTCGTATGCGATACAGTATCGGCGAATGACGCAGCGAAGGAAACGGAAAGCGCAGTTCAAGGATCGCGTTGTCGAATCTGAGCTTTGCGTCATCTGCGGCAAGAACCGGGCGACCACCGGAGAACACATTCCGCCTCGGGCACTCTTCCTTGCTGGACTGGAACCCCATCTCGTCGTCCCTGCGTGCGACGAATGCAACCATTCGACAAAGAAGGACGACGAGTTCCTCCGGCAGGTGGTTTCAGCAGGCTCCCATACGCCGGAGGCGCTTCGACTTTGGAAGCAGAAGGTCGCCTCCAAGTTTCCTGCTTTCCCGAAAACCCAGGCGGGACTTCGTCGGCAACTGCGAAAGGTAATCGCTGACGTCCCGAGCCTCGGCAAGTCGCCGATCACGGTGCTGTTGGCAGAGTCCAAACGGATCAACGCGGTGCTGCGGAAAATGGTGTTCGGACTCTATTGGTTCCACACGGGATCGATCCTGCCGGCATCGACGCCCATTGAGTTCCAGGGCCTGAATCTTCTTCAAACGGCCAAGTTTGTTGCCAATCCTCAGCTAATGGCCGTCTTCGAGAAAGCAGCGATGGGAATCTATCGAGACCCGACTGTCGTTCGGACGTTTTTCTACAGGGTCGGGATCGCGGGCCGCTTGTCGATTTGGTACTTCGTGTTCTTCGGCAACAACATCTTTATCGCCGTGACCGGAGACCTTGCGGCCGAGGCGCGCCGGATTGGCCGCGGAGAGAAGTAACTTTCGGCCCCAATCCGTGGGATTCACGCCTTGACTTTGGTCTTCACCGAGCGAACCTGTGCGGCCAGGAGGTCGCCGTGCCGCACCTATCGCCTACGACCCTCACCACCGACGAACAGACGCTGATTCTCCGTGCCACCGCCGGCAGCATCCGGGATCACACGATCATCTCCCTCGCGCTGGGCACGGGGCTGCGCCTGGCCGAGATCGTCGGCCTCAACGTCGGCGATGTCTTCACGCCTGACGGAACCCCGCGAGTCCGCGTGCGCATCCGGAAGGAGATCGCCAAAGGCGGCCGGGCGGCGGACGTGTTCGTGCCAGACCGGCTTGTCGCGAAGCTGAAACGGTTCTGGCGCTGGAAGCAAGGTCGAGGCGAGGACGTCTCCCCCGACCGTCCCCTGTTTGCCAACCAGTCCGGCCGCCGGATCTCGAAACGCCGGGTCCAACACGCGTGGACAACCTGGCAACGGCGGGCGGAGTTCGATCGGGTCTACGGATTCCACGCCCTGCGGCACACGGCCGTCACGAACGTATACCGGGCGTCGAAGGACCTGTTCCTGGCGCAGAGGTTTGCGAGGCATGCGAGTCCGCTTACGACGACGGTGTATACACATCCATCGGATCAGGAGATGGCCGGGAGGCTGCGCCGCCTCACATGCTGATCAAGTCGGCCATTAGCGTTCCACGAAAGCACACCGATCGAATATCCACCATGGCGAACCAACGTATTTCGTTTCGAACTGCAGGATCGCTGGCACCAGTCGGTGATTGATGCTTCGTAGAAACATCGCAGCATAGAACGCGCCACTGCTTGAGTCCGTGCATGGGTGGGTACCATCCCACATTGCTTCATGGAACAGTTCGTTTCGCAGCTTGTAGATGCGCTCCCATTCCTCATGGTTCCGGGCGAGCCCGAACCGCTCTGCCAGCGCCGCGAACCGATCGTGGTGCCTGGCGTTCTTGACCTGGAAACACTCGACCGCCATCTTGTAGAGAGCATCGAAGACCATGTAGTTCATGGCGAACCGTTCCCAATCCCATTCGTAACACGGACTGCGCGCGTCCATGTACAGGGCATTTGTCATCCGCATCTGCGCCCCAGCACTCCATTGTTGCCAAGTCTTGTATGCCGTCGAGACAAACTCGATCGCGTCCTGCGTCGTAACGAATGCGCCCCGCGTCCGCTCCGTAGGGATTCGCATGTCGAGCCACCAATCCGCGAACTGAAGCCTTACGCCATAGAGATGGCCGAGCAGATGCACGATGAACCCACCGTCTGATGTACGGCAGTTCGCTGTCGCCGGTTGGTGCCTCAGCACAATCTCATGGGAAGCCGGCAATCTACCAAGAAGGCTCGGCCGGCTCGTTCTAGGTATTTCTTCCCATGCAGAAGAGTCGTCGTACCGCGGTGGGAGTTCTTTCGTCGTGGCTGTCACGGACTGCTGGGGGTACGCGAAACCATCTCGGTTCGAGCGATCATGAACGAACTGTCGCGTCTCGGCAAAGCCTGGCAGTAACTTTATCTCCCCGCCGGTGAACTCGAATGCAGTCTCCTCAGGCAGGAAGCCGAATCGGTCTGACCACATGGCTGCTCCTAATTGGCACGTGATCCCGTTATTCCCACTTATCCTTCGCCTTCGCGTCCGCCGTGGTCTGCCACTGCATGTTCGACGGATCGTCTTTCCCCCCGCGCTTCAACGGCATGATGTGGTCGATCACGTAGCCCGGGCAGCCGCCGGTGGTCTTCCCGGTTGAAGGGCAGGGGTGCCCGTGCTTGAACGCATCCTTCGCCGCGGTGCTCCTCTTCAAGTGGCCGTGAGAGTCGCGCTCGCCGGGGTAGCTCTCGTGGTGATGGTGGGTGGTCGAGGAGTGCGAACTTGAGCCGATGTGGCTTCCGTGGGAGTAGACGTGCCCCGAGTGCGAACTCCCCGAGCTGTGCGACGAGCCTGACGCGTGACCACCGCCGCCGTGGGCGATGACGGGAGACATGGAAACCGCTGAAGCAACCACAAGCGCTGCGATTCGTTGCGTGATGACCATCGGGACTCCCCCTGTTGGCGTGGATTCTGCCCTGAGCGTCGTCGGGTGTCTACGGGAGCGTCTCTGGCCGACGACACCGGGTCTGTCTATTGCCATTTCGCCGATTCGGCGTATACCTCCCGGAACTCAGGGAGGCCCGCCATGCGATTCGTCGCCGTTCTTCTCGTTGCCCTCGCGTGCTCGGATGCACTCGCCAGCCAGCCGGGGCAGCGGCTTGATTGCAGCGACTGGATAATCTCTAAACCAGGGATCACGTGCACACAGGTCATTCCCCCGGATTGCAGCGCAACGGATGCCTGCCGCAAGGGGTCGAACATCGCGATGGACAATCAGGGCAACCTGTTCACGATTCGGAGAGTGACCACCGGGACCTGTGGAGCGGGCGGTGACACCTACGGGCATCTCGAACTCGTGATGCTCTCCGGGCAAACAGAATCAATCATTGCGACGCTGTACGAGCGATGTGCAACGATCCTCGACAGAGCGAAGCCGAATGTCTGCGATACCGACTCGTGTCGCCTCAACGAACACATGTATGTCGGCAACGCTCTGACTTTCGATCCCATGGGTGGGCGACTTCTGATCCCAATTGAGAGCGCCTGCGGAAACGGCGGCGCTGGTTGCCCGCCTGACTACGGCGGGGGACTGTGGTTGGCGGCGTTCACCGGTTTCCCGACGATGTTCGATGTTCTCCAGAGCTACGTTCCGCAGCCCGCTGCGTTGAATTTCGCCGTCCCGTACATGCCCGACGGCCTCCCCGCGGCCGACCACTTTGACACCTATTGGGGTCCGCTCGCGCATCCGATCGACTTCGCGCAGGCGCACCCGCTGCAATGCGATTACCCGGGAACCCCGCCACACGTTGGCGACTACATTACCGTGACAGATCCGCTCCCTGACCCCGCGCCTGGGAGCGGCTACTACTACGTGACCGCGGCCACGTATCAGGGGCAGACGCGGTACGGGCGCAAGACGACGGCGGGGCACTTGAGCGGGAGAGATCCGGCGGTGTTGCCGCTGTGCTCCCGGTCGACGATTGCAGCCAATGACACACCGCGTTAGGGTTCTGACTCGCCAGTTGAAAGTCGCTTGAGTTCGCTTCCGGAGAACCTAATGGGCCGAGCTGAGGAGTTGTT
Source organism: uncultured Acidobacteriota bacterium (assembly GCA_964647625.1). Classification (GTDB taxonomy): domain Bacteria; phylum Acidobacteriota; class Polarisedimenticolia; order Polarisedimenticolales; family DASRJG01; genus DASRJG01. Next base: position 48,020 of record CAZYHZ010000023.1, on the reverse strand, counting down.
TGAACGAGTAGCAGCCGGGGGCGAGGCGACTATCGACGAGATGATTGCCACACGCACCTCCGAGGAGTTGTTTCTCGACTTCAAGCGGTCGAGTGACAACGGCGGGGGACGTCGCCTGAGCGATATTGATCGAAATAATCTCGCGAAGGCGATATCTGGGTTTGGCAACTCAGAGGGTGGGATCATCATCTGGGGCGTCGATTGCTCGAAAGATCCACTCGGGTCCGATGTGGCAAGGCTAAAAGTCCCGGTGACCGATCCGACTCGGTTCAGGAGTTGGCTCGAAGGCGCTGTCTCGGGGTGTACAATCCCTCCCCATCAGGGTGTTCGTCACATGGCGATTCCGTCGCCTGCCGAGGCGCCCGGATACGTCGTATCCCTGGTTCCACAAAGCAACGCGGCACCGCACCAAGTCGTCGGCAAGCTGGCGTACTACATGCGCGCCGGCTCTGACTTCGTGCCCGTGCCCCATGCACTACTCGCCGGCATGTTCGGCCGGCGCCCGCAACCTCATGTGTTTCATACGTACAGCATCGGACCCGCGAAGATCACCGGTAGCCGTATCCATTGTCAGGTTGGAATCATGATCAGGAACGAAGGGCCCGGCATCGCCAGAGACATCTTTGTGAACGTGCTTGTCGCGTCCGCTCCCGGTCCCAATTGCGAGCTCAAGTTTGATCGACCCGACGCAAACAACTGGGCGGGTGTCTGGTCGTTCGGTCGCCACATCAGCCTGATTTGCCGTCCAGACTTTCGGCTACCTCCTGAGGCACATGTTCAACCGATTGTGCTCGACATTGATGTCGCACCACCGTTTAACGACCGAATTGAAATCGAGGGAATGGTCGGATCGAGTGGAGGCGTCCCACAACGCTTTCGACTCTTCAGTGCCGCGTCGGATATCGAAGCGCTGTATACGCGCCTTATTACGCGCCCAGGACACGGAGAAGGCGCCTCGGAAGATTCGAAGAGTTTTGCTGCGAAGCTGCTTGGCATGAGCGAACGTGAACGGACTTCACGGGCCTAAGCACGCGGCAAATCGACGAGAACCCGGTCCAACTCGTGGGCAGCTCTCTCTCGCAGCGCACCGGGAGCCCGAGAGCCACTCCGCGCGGGCGTTTTTCAGCACCGCGCACGACGACATCTCAATCTTTTTTCCGAACGCGGGCTCAAGAAATGGCGCGCAACTGTGCGCCCGGTTAACAGGCTTTCAGCGCGTCGACGCCTTTATCGTTAACGGGAGAGCCACTGGTTCGAAAACTCACCTTCTGGCTCCTGAGGAGGGATTTGAACCCCCGACCCGGCGGTTAACAGCCGCCTGCTCTACCACTGAGCTACTCAGGAACATTGAGCTAGAAGGCCGCGGAAATTTACCATCCGGGCCCCGGAGCGTCAACGCGGCCCCATATCCTTATATATAGGCACGCAACACGCTGGGACGCGCGATTAGCGGTATTTCACGAGGTTGTTCTTTCCTGGATCGACCGTGACGGCCTTGATTCCCGCCGGAACCGGGACGTCGAAAGTCGTCTGCGGTTTGTCGACGAAGACGAGTCGGACCTCGTTGTGCCCTCCGACGTCCAGAATCAGCGGGACGTAGAGGCGCTTGAAACCTCCGTTGCCCGACTCGGTGATAGTGCCGGTCAGGTGCTTGCCGCCCGCGCCATCGACGATGCGGTAGTCCACCTTGACGTCCGGCGTGCCGCCCTGACGAACCCAGTCGTCGACGATCCAGCTCAGGTCCGTGTGCACCGTGTCCGTCGCGGCCTTTCCGAAGTCCTCGGTCGACGCCGGGCCCATCGCCGCACGGTCGAGGAACAACTTCGAGGTGCCGACGAATCTCTCGTCGCCGATCAGGGTGCGCAGCATGTGCATGACGAGGGGACCACGGTGATAGAGCAAACAGTAGCGGTCGCGACGTCCTTGATCGCCGGCGGTCAGGTTGACGCTCGTGATCGGCCCGGTCGCTTCGCAATTCGGCGCCTCCCCGCGCCAGCGGGCGAGCATTTGAGAGAAGCCTGCGATGTCCGTTTTCCCGCCTGCCATGGCGCCCATGGCGAGGCCGGCCCAGTACTCGGCGAGCGTCTCCGACACCCAGTCGTCCTCCTCCGTTGCGGGAATCGCCATGTTGCCGAACCACTGGTGCGCGATCTCGTGCGCGAGGCGCGCATTGATGCCCTTGATGTAGTGGTCCTTGATGTTGTCACGCGGGTCGTACTGATCGATGTTCGAGTCGTGCTGAGGCTTGAACGCCTCCGATGTGATCAGCGCCATGCCGAATGGCGCGATGCCGAACCCCATCTCGGGAATCTCGACGATGTCGAGGTCGCCGGCTTGCATCGGCCCGAGCGCGCTCGAATAGAACCGGATGAACGCGCCGGCGAGCTTCGGCATGTTCTCGATGACGTTATTGCGCGCCATCGAGTAGGCATAGACGCGGATTCTGCGTCCGTCGATCGTCTCCTCGTGCGTCACGTACTTGCCCGCGAGCACGTAGACAAAAAACGACGACCGGTCGGCGTGGGACTCCGTCTCGATCCACTCCTTCCCATCGCGGAACGCGACCTCGTCCCCGGAGACCACCGAGCGCCAGGGGGCTTTGGTGCGCACCTTGAGATCGAACGAAAAGTGCTCGTTGGACTGCCACTCGGTGGACAACGGCCACCACGCGCCGCGCAGCGCGAAGAAACTGTCGGAATGGTGGCGCTTCCAATCGAGGAACAGCTCGCCCTCGGTCTCGACGCGAATTTTCATGTCCGCGTCGCCGGTCTGGAGTGGCGGAAGCTCGACGAAGAGCCGGTGGTATCGGTGTGCGAATGGTAGATCGTGGCCGTCGCCGTCGACGACCCGCTTCACTTCGAGCTTGTTGACGCTGGAGTCCCAGTCGGGCGAGTCGACGTCCTGCGTGTTGTCCAGCGCGAACTCCAGGACACGGCCGCCGACGGGGCCCGTGATGTGAAGGTCGAGATCGCTGGCGATCGTTCCGCGTTTGTTGTCGGGGGTGGCGACGTCGATCGCCGCGTGGCGGTACGAGGCCCACACGGTCCGCTTTCCCGGCGGGTCGGCGAGGCGGTGGGCTGCGATCACCTCGAGGAATCGCGCTTTGTAGGTTGAGAACGGCCGGAAGCCGAAAACCGACTCGGAGCGCGTGGCGGCTTCGTCCAGCTCGTAACCGGTGTGCGCCGCTCCGCCGAGAAATTCGGCGTACACGTATTTCCCGGCCTGGTTCATGCGCGCCTGGGTCAGGCGGAAATCGACGTGCGGCACGCCGTAGTTCCACGCCGTTTGCTTCAGGATCGTGTCGCAATCGTCCGCGGCGCCGGAGGGCGGCGTCTTTCCCGGCTCTGCGGCGCCGGCGGCAGGGTCCCATCGGTCGACCCAGAGCGGCTCCGAGAACAGGACCATCATCTTGGTGAAGTTGTCCGACACGGAATCGGACGTCGTGCGCAGGGTCGGTGCCAAACGGGACTTGTTGGTCTCGAGGACCGCACGCTCGCTCGACTTTTCCGTTTTGTAGTTCCATCCGCCGGTCCCCGTGATGTACAGGCCGGCAACGGTTCCGTCGTTCGCGCGGATCGGGGTGACCGTCCCATCGGCGATCTGAACCGTCAGGTGCCCGACGGTCAGCTCCGCGCCTTTCAGCTCGCGGCCCTGCTCGGCGAGGTGGAAGCTCGAGAACGCGTCGAGAGTCTTGGCGAGCCCGGACGGCTCCGCAGCGGTTGCGCGCGACAACGCCGCCGCGGTCAACAACATGCCGCCGAACGCGCGAATCGCTGCAGATCGTGCCGTCGACATTGCCGCCCCCCGGAATTGCCACAGCCTATGCCAAGATCGGCGCCCCGAACAACACGCGGGTTTCGGCCGGGTGCGGATCAATCGTCCGCAGCAGCCGAAAGATCGACGTGTTCGACGGGGCGGATCGCGCGATATTCAACTCGGTACCGGACCACGCGAGACGGCGCCAACTGGACCTCCCCGCGTCTCGCGTGGCCGGCCCCCTGGCAGCCGCGCCCACCGAATCACCTCCGCGATTCGGGCGGGCGTCTGTCCGCTACTGTTTCCAGGTCCACCCCGGAGCCGACAAGCCGGACTTCGACGAGTAGCCGGTTTGGCGCCAGGCGATCTTCCCGTGCTCGTCGATCAGGACGAACGTCGGCGTGCCGCTGATGCCGAAGGTGATGTGGCTGTTGCGGCTCTCGTCGGTCGCGACGCGCTGCGGGAACGGCTTGGTCCAGTTGGTCAGGAACGTGCTGACCGTGTCGGGATCCTCGTCGGTCACGGCGACGATGGGGACGCCGGTGCTCTCGCTCCATGCGAGAAGCTCGGGCACCGAGTTCTTGCAAGGGCCGCACCACGTGGCCCAGAAGAACACGAGACGCTTGTGGCCGGCATCGGCGGAATCGTCGTCGGGGACCGAGCGGATCGACTTGAGCGATGCGAGCGGAGGTGCGGGGTCGCCTTCCTTCGGAGGCGCAGGCAGCGCCGGCATCTTCGTCGGGAACGCGGTGAGCGAGACGCTCTTGGTGATCGGGGCGTCTTCGCGCAGGAGTTCGAGCGGCAGCGGCTTGCCGCGCGGGGAGTTCATCGTCCACTCGCGGATCCGGTTCGGCTCTTCGAAGTGGTCGCCCGGGGGGCCGAGGATCACGTCGCCGGGACGGATGCCCGCGGCGAACGCGCCCGAGTCCGGAAACACTTGCTGCACCTGGACGGCCCCGCGGTCCAGCTTCAGGCGCTCGCGCTCGTTGTCCGGCAGCGCGTGGAAGTTGATGCCGAGCCACGACGGCAACACACGCTGGACCGTCTCGACGTCCTTCTCGAACGGCGGGAGCTTTTCGATCGCCTCGGGAGGGGCTGCGCGCGCAGCCTCGGCGTCGAGCGTGCCCACGGGCGTCTTCTCGCAGGCCTCGAGCCGCGCGAACGCCTGGCGGGCCGGCTCGTCGCCGCTCGTTTCGAGATACTGCTCCCCGGCGACCCGCGTGAGGATCGTGCGCATGCGCGCGAGCGCGGCGAGCCGGATGTCCACGCGGAACTTCGCGGTCTGCGCTTCTTCGTCCAGCGCCCGGTTGTCCTGCATGCGGCGCCAGAAGTCTTCGCGTCCCTGCGTGAATGTCTTGATCGCGGGCAAAAGCTCGGCGAGCATCGTCTTGCGCTGGTCGGCGGTCAGGACGTTGAACGTTTTCGGGTCGGTCTTTTCCTTCCAGGCCGGCGTGCTGTCCAGGAATTGCTGGAGGTTCTCGCGGCGGAGATCGTTCAGCGTCAGCTCCCAGCGCGCCTCGTAGGTTTCGACCTCCTTCGAGAGCGACTGCAGCTCTTCGATCCGGGGCGTCAGCTCGGCGAGCGTGCGGGGGCTGAACGTTCCGTAAATGTCGCCCAGCCGGTCGAGGAGGCGGATCGACGGCTCCCATCGCACGCGGTTCTTCCAGGCGGCGTGGAGGTGATCGTCGATCAGCGCATCCGCGCCGGCGTCCGTCTTGTCGGCCGCACCGTCGAGCACGTGCGCGAGGAAAACGTCCGACGTTCGGATCGGGACGTCGGGCGTGGTGTCGTCCGCGAGCACGTCGTCGTGGGCCTCGGGAAGCGACGCGCGGCGGTCCATCGCGTCGATGAAGCGGAACGCGTGGCCGACGCGGTCCTTGTCGCGCCCCTCGGGGTAGCAGCCGAACGCCTGCCGGTCCCAGGTGGTCGAGTAGTAGCCGCACGAGTCCCCGCCCGGCAGCGCTTCGTTCAGCGGCGACATCGCCTCGGCGAAAGCGCCCGAGTAGCACTGGCTCATCACGGCGACGGACCGCACGCCCGGCCGCAGGTAGCCGATGAGCGCGCGGAACTCGAGGACCGATAGCGACTCGTTCCACAGCGCGATCGACCCGTTGTCCGGGTCCTCGTCGTTCTTGTTGCCGTGGTCGGTGACGAAGATGAAGAGCGTATCGCCGGGCCGGAGGGATTTTCCGGCGCTCACGAACCAGCGCCTCAGCTCGCCCTTGGTTGCGGGGTGGAGCTTGACGCCCTCCCAGACGGAGTTCGTCGAGTCGCTCTGCCGCAGCGCGATGCCCATGGCCGTGCCCTGGATCAGCCAGAAGTCTTCCGGGGCGCTGCCGCGCGCGACGAGGTCCGGCTTCGGGTCCTCGCCGTCCGCGCTGAACACGTCGATCGTATCGGGTGTGAGCCCGCGATCGCGCAGGGCCTTCATCATGTCTTGCAGGTGGTGGAAGTGGCTGAGGTAGTTGCTCGTGGACGAGCCGCCCCCGTTCACGAGAATCGCCCGAGTCTTGGCGGGGGCGCGCGGCGGCTCGTCCGCGGCGAGGCCCCGGCCGCATACCCACAGCGCGAGCGCCGCGATCAGCGCGATTTTCCGTCGATCCATCCTTCGATCGTAACCCGGGAAAAGGGGACTGTCCCCTTTTCCTAGATCGACCCCTCGATCATCGGCGGCGTCACGGCGTCGAAGTCTTCCTCACCCGTGCGCGCGGCCCTCATGACGGCCTTGACCGTGATGTCGACGAACGGGTCGGACACCGGGCGTGGGCTTGAACGGGTGAAAAAAGGCGAATGTCCCCTTATGGGCGGAAAAAGGGAGTGTCCCCGAATTTTCTCAGTGCGGCGCCGCGGTGCGATACGGCGTTCTTTTCGGTGCGCGTCAGCTCGGCGAAGGCGCGGCCGGAAGGGGGGTGGAAGAAGACCGGGTCGTAGCCGAAGCCGTCGGCGCCGCGCGGAGCGCGGAGAATCGTGCCGGACACCACGCCTTCGAACGTCGCGAGCGTCTCGCCCGATCGCGCGATCGCAATCACGCAGCGGAATCGCGCGGTGCGCAACGGCTCGGGCACGGCCAGTAGCTCCGCGAGCAGCCGCTCGCATCGCTCTCCGTCGGTCAGCCCCGGTCCGCCGTAGCGCGCCGAGTAGACGCCCGGCGCGCCGTTCAATGCATCGACTTCGAGCCCCGAATCGTCGGCCAGCACGAGGTGCGGCGTGTGTCGCGAGTAGCCCTCGGCCTTCAGGCGCGCGTTGGCCTCGAACGTGTCACCGGTCTCTTCGACTTCGATGCGCTCCGTCAGCGCCGAAAGATCACGAACGTCGTATCCGGCAGGCGTCAAGACGGCGGCGCACTCCGCGAGCTTTCCCGGATTCCAAGTCGCGACGACCAGGATCATGCTTTCAGCGCGCGCTCCAGGATGGTTCCCAAGCTCTCTCTTTGAATGCGGTGCAGCCGGTCGAGGCCGCGATCGGCGATCGCGAGCATCGCATCGAGGCGGTCGCGGCGGAACGGCGTGGCCTCGGCCGTTCCCTGGACCTCGACGTACCGGCCATCGTCGATGCGGACGACGTTCATGTCGACTTCGGCGGTCGAATCTTCGGCGTAATCGAGGTCGAGCACGGGGCGTCCGCCCACGATCCCGACCGAGACCGCCGCGAGCATCCCCGTCAGGATCGGCGCTCGGAGCAGGCCGTCGGCCCGGAGCTTGTCGGCGGCCAGAGCGAGCGCGACGTACGCGCCGGTGATTCCCGCGGTTCGCGTGCCGCCGTCGGCGCAGAGCACGTCACAGTCGATCCACAGCGTGCGCGGACCGAGGCAGGCGCGATCGACGACGCAGCGCAGCGCGCGGCCGATCAAGCGCTGGATCTCCATCGTGCGACCCGAAGGGCGCCCCTTGGCGACCTCGCGTGGTGTGCGCTCGCGCCCCGAGGCCGGCAGCATCGAGTACTCGCCCGTGACCCAGCCCTCGCCCGACTCTTTCATGTGGGGAGGCACGCGCTCGTCGACCGAGACCGCGCACAGAACTTTCGTCGCGCCCATCGTGATCAACGCCGAGCCCGTCGCGTGCGGAAGCCAGCCGGGCTCGATCGTCGTCTCGCGCAGCGCGTCGTCGGCGCGGCCGTCGTGCCGCGGCGCGCTCACGGCGCCGCCTGGGCCGACGCGATCAGCTTGTTGTCGGGCGGAATCGGCCGCCGGACGTCGAGATGGCCGAGCGTTTCGCGCGTACGGCCCGCGACGAGAATGGCGACCCGCTGGATCGACGGCACGTTGGTCGTGAGTGAATCGACGATCGCGTAGACGGTGAGGATCTCGTCGTCGCTCCCCGCGGCCAGGCCCGACGCCAGCTCGTCCGAGAAGTCGGCGTAGGCGCAGCCGTCGCTTCGGACCCACAGGTGGCGAAGCGCGGTCCCGGCCGGAACGGCGGGAAGGGCGGCGTCGGACTTCGGGCCCTCGATCAGCGCCGCGATGATCTGCGCGCCGCGGTCGGATGCGGATTTCGTATCGACGATCTCGTGCGCCTCGGCGACGAGCGTGTCGCCCGACGCCGACGGGAAGTACAGCGTGACGCTCGTCTTTGAAAGCCCTTCGACCGGCTCAGGGCTGGCTCGTTCGACGGGCTTGGGGCTCTCGGCTGCGGTCGCCGGCGCTCGATCGGGCGGGGCTTCGACAGGCTCGGCCCTACGCTCAGCCTCGCGAGAGCGACATGACAACGCGACGGCGACGATCAGCAGCGCTGTGACCCGCCGGATCACAGCTTCGCCGAGAGTGTCGCGACCGCCCGGGCGATCGCCTCGGCGATCTTGTCCTTGTAGGCGTCGTCCTTGAGGCGCGTCTCTTCCTCGGGATTCGAGATGAATCCGGCTTCGACGAGGATCGCCGGCATCGTCGCGCCCATCAACACGCGGAACGGCGCCTGGCGCACGCCGCGGTCGCGCACGCCGGTCATCGCGTTCAGCTCGGATTGCACCGACTCGGCGAGCCGGCTCGATTCGGCGATGAAGCCGTTCTGTGCGAGATCCCACAGGATCAGCTCGAGCCCGCGATCGGCAGTGGGCGGCTGCGCGGTTTTCCCCTCGGCCTCGGCGGGCTCGTACGCCTTGTTCTCGAGGCCCGCGAGCGTGCGCGCCTCGGCGTCGGTCGCCGACGTCGAGAGGAAGTACGTCTCGGCGCCGACGGCCGACTTCCGCTTCGACGCGTTGAGGTGGATCGAGATGAATAGGATCGCGCGGTTGTGGTTCGCGATCGCCGTGCGGTCGTCGAGCGGAAGGATCCGGTCGTCGTCGCGCGTGAGCACGACGGTCGTCCCGTGCCTCTCGAGCGCCGTCTTCAGACGCCGCGCGAGGTCGAGCGTCAGGTCCTTTTCCTGGATGCCCGACGGTCCGATCGCGCCGACTTCGACGCCGCCGTGCCCCGGATCGACGACGATGATGGGAAGCGCTTTGGCGGGAACGGCAGCCTTCGCCGTCGCTTTGCCCGCGCGCGTTCCGGACAGATCGAGGACGAGGCGCGTCGGGTTTTTCAGCTCGAACGTGTCGACCTTGCGGTAACCGCGCCCCGTGGCGATCGACAGCGTGCGGTCTTTCTCGATCGCGTAGCTGTCGAGGATCGCATCGTCGACGGCGCCGGCTTGCCCATCGAGGGCGATCGGCTGGTCGCAGCTCACCTTGATCTTGCCGGGCTCTTCCGCGACGCTGCACGCCGCCTTCTTGGCGAAGGTCAGGACCATCCGCGTGGACGCTCCCGACGTGTCGACGGCCACCTTGACGCGCACGGGCTCGGCGGCGGCGGCGAGCGTCATCGCACCGGCGAGTGCGGTAGCGAAGAGCGTTCGACCCGCGGTCATCTTCGAAACGCCCTGTGACGATCGGCCCACGCAGCCCACGGGATGAAGAGCCATGTCACGAGCCCGCCCATCGCGATCATCCGCTCCTGCCCCGGCTTCGGCGGCTCGCCCAAGGTCGCGGCGTACGACGCGAGCAAAACGACGATCAACGCGAACCAGCCCCATCGGCCCTTCCCATCCAGCGGCTCCGTCGCCCGGTCGTACCACCACGCCGCCGATAGAAACATAGCGGTTTCCACGGCGACAGTCCCGGGAATCGAGTTCCAAAGGCCCAATCCCGTTCGAAATTCCCATCCCGGGACGATCTGAAGGTCGGGCCGGTGAGTCACCCAGTCGAGCACCCAATGGCTGAAAACCACCGCCGAGATCGTTTTCGCGGTGGCGGCGTCTTTCCGGAACGCGTAATGGCCCGCGCCGAAGACCAGCGCCCAGACCCCCGCCATGACCAGGGAGTGTGACCATGGGTAGCTGACGAACACGAACGGCGTCATGCCCGTGATGCCGGGGTCGATCGTCATCCGCTCGATCGACGCCAGGAGGAACACCGGCCACAGCATGTCGAGGAAGATGCTCGCGGCGACGTAGGTCCCGAGCGACGCTCGCGGCGCGGTGCGCTTGGCGGCGAACCCCACCGCGAAGTGGCCGATGAACATGGGCGGAGGCTAACGGACCCCGCGACGAGGCACAAGCGCGAACATGTCGGCGGCCAGCGTGACGTCGATGTCGCCGACAACGGCCAAGCGCTTGCGCTCCGAAGCGCGCGCTCCGCGGTACGACATCGCGAGCGCGTCCTCGACCGCAGCGCGATCGTGGCGGACGCGGTGGCGCCACGCCGATTGCGCCACGACGTCGAATGCGGACTCGAGCGGGCGGTGGACGTCTTCGGTGCGATCGCGCTGCCGAGCCTTACCCTGGGACGCCTCGCGCAGCTCGATCAGATCGTCGGCGCCGGGCACGACGACGATGAGCGTCCCCGCCGGGGACAGCACGCGCCGCAGCTCCGAAGCAGGGCGCCTGCCGAAGATCGAGATCGCGAGGTCGACTGTGCCGTCCACGAACGGGAGGCCGCGATCGGCGTTCGCGACGATCCACGTGAGCGCGGGAGCCGACTTGACCGCGAGACGGATTGCGCGCGTCGAGAGGTCGATCCCGCACGCCGCGACGTCGCGCTGGCCGAGCAGGCGCGCGGTGATCGTGCCCTCACCGCAGCCGACGTCGATGATGGTGGCGCCGGGACGCGGCGCGAGCCGATCGATCTCGGCCGCGAGCATCGCGATCAGCCCGTCGACGAAGCCTCGCCCCAACCACCGTCGCCGCGCATCGACCGCCTCATCGCGATCGCCGCTTCGCGACGACTTCCGGTCTTGCGGCTGGAGCAGGTTCCAGTAGCCCTCGCGCGCGCGGTCGAACGAATGCCCCGCCGCGCAGCGGAGCGCGGTGCCATCGACGGCAAGCGGCCGCTCGCATCCACGCACCGTGCATCGCAACGTCACAGGGGACACTCCAAATAGGGGACAGTCCCCTTTTTCTTTCAAAATCAAACGGCTTTCATCGAGGCAAGCACGACTGCAACTTTGATTTTGTAAGAAAAAGGGGACTGTCCCCTATTTTGTTGTTCCCTAACTGAGGCCGGAGCGGGCGTGCTCGGCTTTGCGGGTCGCTGGGTTGCGCCACGCGAAGCGCTGCGTGAGCGGGGTGACGACGCCCTCGATCGCGTCGGCGATGACATTACCCAGCACCGGGGCGAATTTCAGACCGTGGCCGGAATCGCCTGCCGCCACAACGAGGCCCGCATGGTCGGGGTCGCGGCCGATCCAGAAGTCGCCGTCGAACGAGTCGCAGTAGAGACAGGTCTTGGACAGCGCGAGCGGCGCGTCGGCCAGGCCGGGCAAGCTCTCCGAGAGGAATGCGCGAAGTCGGTCTTCATCCCCCGGCGCGACGGTGCGCGGTGCATCGGGATCGACGCGGCGGCCGGGGCCGTGGTTGGCGATCTTGACGATCCCTTCGGCGGTCGCCGGGAATCCGTACCACCCGGTTTCCGCGATGGCCGCCGCCCACACCGGGAATTCCGGTGCGCGCCAGCGCTCGGGATCATCCGGCTTCAAATGAAAGACCGGCTGTGCGACCGCCCACAGCCGGTCCGAAAGCCACGGGACGAGACTCGGTGTCCACGCACCGGACGCGACCAGGACGACGTCGGCCTCGAGGATTTCTCCCGACGCCGTTTCGACGCCGCGGATGACACCGCCCCGCTCGACGAGCCGGACGACCGGCGTTCCCTGCCGAACTACTACGCCCTCCGTAGTCGCGTCGGCGATCATCGACGCGAGCGCCTTGCCGCTCTCGATCCACCCGGCTTCCTTATTGAAGTAGCCGTCCGGGTACAGGGCGGCCGACCAGGCCGGGAACTTCCTGGGCAACGATTCCCCTGTGATCCGCTCGATCGCATGTCCGCGTGCGACAAGCGTTTGCATCGATTCGTGCTCGAACCCGCCCGGGGCGAGCGATGTTTTCGACAGCAGCAGGAACCCGTCTTCGTGAAAAAGCGCTTGCCCCCAGCGGCGGGTCCACTCCCACCACGCGGGGATGGCGCTCTCCATCCACTCCGTCAACAAGACGTCGTTGCCGTAGTCCATCCGGACGATCTTGCTGATGTCCGTCGATGCCGCTTCCGGCCGTGGCAGCGGTCCGGGATCGACGACGGTCACCTGCCATCCGCGCCCGGCGAGACGGATTGCGGCCGAGACGCCGAAAACCCCGGCCCCGACCACGACAACGCGGCTGCGAGCCCGCTGAATAGTCCACCCCTTCCCTACCCGGAACGTCGAGTGCACGGTAGATTCTGGGCGAACTCCAGGGGGGTTGAAATGAGTAATTGTGTCCGCCGGTACCTCTTCGCCGGGGTTGCGACCCTGGCGATTGCAACGCTTTTCGCCGGCCCGGCGCTCTCGCTGCTCGTTCCCGACAAGAAGGGGCGATTCGACGCCCTCGTCGTCTACGACCCGGCAGCCTCCCTGGACGTCGCGACCACGCCCGTCGCGTCGTTGAACGCCGCCGACAAGGCACGCGCCGGGTGGGACCAGTTCAAGACAGCCCACGGCCCCAACTGGTCGGTCTACCTCGACCGCCGATCCGGTGCGCCGCTCCTGGTCGAAGGCCAGGGCATCCCCTGGCCGGCCGCGAAGGGGGCCACGATCGACGGCCTCGCCAAGTCGCTTCGCGCGTTCATGAGCGACAACAAACGCCTCGTCATCGCCGACGACGCCGAGCTGGTCGTCAACCCCGACGCCTCGGGCGAGCTGATCGACGACGTACACCAGGTGGTCTTCGACCGCTACGTCTCGGGCATCCCGGTCGAAGGCGAGCGGTACATGTTCACGATCGGGCACGGGAACCTGATGTCGTTCGGCGCACCCCGGTGGAGCCGGATCGAAACCAGTCCGATCCCCGACCTCGACCCCGTCGAGGCGCAGGACCGCATCTCAACCTACATGAACCTGACGGCATCGGACGCCGTCGAGATCCTCGAAAAGCCGAAGCTCTGGTTCATCGCGCTCCGCCCGGGCCCGCCCCAGGCCGCGCGCGTTCCGTTCGCCGGCGCGATGGGAACCGGCTACTCCTCGGCGCTCGTGTGGCGGGTCGTGCTCTCCGTCTCGGGCGACCAGGGAACGTGGGTCGCGATGGTCGACGCCCACTCGGGCGAGGTTCGCGCGTTCTACGACGACAACAAGTACGCGCGCGTCAAAGGCGGCGTGTACCCGGAATCGAACGATGGGAATTGTCCGACGGGCTGCGAGCAGGCCGGCTACCCCATGCCGTTCGCGAAGGTGACGATCGGCTCGAGCGTGTTCACCGCGACCTCGGCGGGTGCCTTCACGTGCACGCCCGCCGGCGGGAGCGGATCGACGGCGCTCGCCGGGCAGTTCTTCAAGGTCGTCGACAGCTGCGGCCTCGTGTTCCAGCAGGTCACCTGCGACGCCGACCTCGACCTCGGAGCGAGTAGCGGCACCGACTGTACGATCCCCGCCGGCGCGAGCAACGGCGACACCCCCGCGGCGCGGGGCAGCTACTACCACCTTAACCCGAACGCCCGGCACCCGCGGGGCCTGGCCCCCCCCAACCTTCCGCTGACGACACAGGTCCAGGACAACGTCAACATCAACGCCCAGTGCAACGCGTTCTGGGGGAGCGGCCAGGTCAACTTCTACCGGTCGGGCGGCGGCTGCAGCAATACCGGCGAGCTGGCCGGCATCTTCCTTCACGAGTGGGGCCACGGCCTCGACCAGAACGACGGCGGCAACTTCGACAACCCGTCGGAGGCGTACGCCGACATCACCGCGCTGCTTTCGACCCACGATTCGTGCGGGGGCCGCGGCTTCCAGGCCGGCAACTGCGGCGGGTACGGCGATGCCTGCCTATCCTGCACCGGCGTCCGTGACCTCGACTATCTCGCGCACACCCCGCACTCCCCGCTCGTCCCCCCCAACGTTCCGGCGACTCCTCAAGGGTTCGTCACAACCCAATGCCCCGCGGGCACGGGCCCGTGCGGCCACGAAGTCCACTGCGAGGGGTACGTCGCGGGCGAGACCATCTGGGACCTCGCGACGCGCAAGCTGACCGCTGCGGGCCTCGACTTACCGACGAGCTGGCAGCTCGTCGACAAGCTCTGGTACAAGTCGCGCACGGGAAGCGGCGGTAACGCATACAACTGCTCGCTTCCGTCGTCCGACGGCTGCTCTGCGACGTCGTGGTTCTCGAAGATGCGTGCCGTGGATGACGACGACGGGAATCTCGCCAACGGCACGCCGCACGCGGCGGCGATCTTCGCCGCTTTCAACGACCACGGCATCGCGTGCGGGACTGTGGACAGCCAGTCGAACCAGAACTCCTCGAGTTGCCCGACGATCGGCGCACCGACGATGTCCAGCTCGATAGGGAACGGTGTCGCGAACCTGAGCTGGACGCCCGTCCCGAACGCGACCGCCTACCGTGTGCTTCGAAACGAATTCAACTGCGGGGCGGGCTCGACGATCGTCGCGACCGTCTCGGGGACGAGCTACACGGATACTGGGCTTGGCAACGGCATGACGGAGTACTACACGATCCAGGCCGTCGGCGGGAACGCCGCCTGCGACGGCGTGCTCTCGAACTGCCAGGCGGCGACCCCGCAGCCGTTCGCGGGCTCGGTCAAGGTCTCCGCGGCCTCGTTCAGCTGCAACGGCACCATCAATGTCACGGTCACCGATGCGAACATCGGCGCGAGCACGTCGTCCGTCTCGCTCGTGTCGAACACCGAGACGACGCCCGAGACGATCACGGTGACCCAGATCTCGCCGGGCTCGGACACGTACACGGGGACGATCAACACCACCTCCGCGGCGCCCGTTCACAACGGAGTCTTGTCGGTGACCAACGGCGACACGATCACCGCGACGTACATTGACGCCGCCGACGGCGGCGGGGGCCTCAATATCCCGCGCAATACGACGGCGTCCGTCGATTGCGTCAATCCGGTGATCTCGAAGGTCCAGGCGACCAACGTCACGGGCTCGTCCGCGAAGATCACGTGGACGACCAACGAGCCCGCTTCGAGCGCCGTCCATTACGGCCCGACGCCGCCCCCCGGCTCGACGACGTCCACGGCCGCGACGGTTCTCGCCCACGGTGTCGACATCTCGGGACTGACGGAGTGCACCAACTACGCGTACTCGGTCGATTCCACCGACGTCGTCGGGAACCTCGCGACCGACAACGCCTCGGGCGCCTACTACGGCTTCACGACGGGACACACGACACAGACGTCGTACGCGAGCGCCGACACGCCGGTTCCGATCCCCGACAACAGCGTCGTCGGCGGCACGAGCACGATCACGGTCACCGACAACAGGACCGTGCAGGACGTCAACGTCACCATCAACGTCCAGCACACGTTCGACTCCGACCTGACGTTCACCCTGACCTCGCCGACCGGTGTTGCGATCACGCTGGCGAATCCGCACGGCGGGTCCGGCGACAACTACATCAACACCGTGTTCGACGACGAGGCCGCGAGCGCGATCACCGGCTCCGCCCCGTTCACCGGCACGTTCCGTCCCGACTCGCCGCTCTACGTCGTCGACGGCATCCCATCCGCGGGCGCATGGCAGTTCAAGGCCGTCGATCGTTCGCCGCAAGACACCGGGCAGATCCTGAACTGGACGCTCCAGCTGACCTACGCGACGCCGGGCTGCGCCGCGCATGCGGTGGTCCGGTCGCTCTCCTCCCCCGCCGACACCTGCGCCACCGGCGGACCCGGCTCCGCGAACGGGTTCTGGGACGCGGGTGAGCAGGTGCAGTTCCGGATCAACGTCGTCAACGACGGCGCCGTCGCCCTGACGGGCGCCTCGGCCGTGGTGACGCCGCTGACGCCCGGGGTCACGATGGTGCGCGACACGGCGCTCTTCCCGAACATCGCTCCGGGATCGGCGGCCGATTCATCCACACCGAACTTCGCGGCGCACCTGCCGTCGTCTCTCGCATGCGGCGCTCCCGTTTCGTTCCAGGTCTCCTTCAGGAGCGATCAAGGGTCGTGGAGCGGAACGGTCGTGAAGTCGTCGGGACAGGCGACGGGCGGCACCGGCCGGCTGCTCAACGAAGGGTTCGACGCCGGCATTCCCGCGACGTGGACCGTTCTCGACGGCGGTGCGGGCGGCGGGCTGGCCTCGAAGTGGACCGCGTCGAACCCGGGTGTGCGCACGATCGCGCCGCCGATGTTCCTTCCCGTGGTCACGGTCGACAGCGACGCCGCAGGGCCCGGAGCCACGCAGGACGAATCGCTCCTGACGCCCGTGGTCGACCTGACCACGGCCACGACGGCGACGCTCCAGTTCGACGAGTTCTTCAAGTGGTACTCCGGTGGACTCGACGAGATCGCAGACGTCGACGTGCGCTCGTCCGCGACCGGAAACAACTGGGTCAACGTGCTGCATCACCAGGGCGGCTCGACCGCGAACCCCGCCCACCAGTCGGTCGACATCTCGGCGCAGGCCGCAGGCGCCGCGAACGCGCAGATCCGCTTCCATAGCTGGAACGGGTCGAACGAGCAGTACTGGCAGGTGGACAACGTCATCCTCGACGCGTCGTCGCCGGGGAATTGCGCCATGCCGTCGTGCTCGGCGCCGGTTCCAGGCGGGGCGAAGCCCGTCGCCGACGGCGTGATCGGCGCGCCGATGCGCGCGTCCCGCGCGAACCCTGCGGGAACGTCGATCAACCTCACGTGGGACATGGACTCGTGCGCCTCGGCCGACCACCACGTGCTCTACGGAGACCTCTCGGCGGTCGCGTCGGTCACGCCGACCGGGGCCGCCTGCGATCTCGGCACCACAGGGTCCGCGGCCTGGGCCGCGGTGCCGGCCGGAGACCTCTGGTTCGTGGTCGTCGGGGACGACAACGCGACGACCGAAGGGACGTGGGGAACCGACGGGGTCGGGGGCCAGCGCGGCGGCGCCACGGCGTCGATGCTGTGCGGCACCACCACGAGGGACAACTCGGGCGTTTGCCCGTAAGGAGCGGATCTTGAAGCGAGTCGGGATCGCAGTGGCTGTCGTGTGCGCGTCGATCGGCGCGTCCTTGGCATTGCAGGTGCGGGAAACCGCGAGCCGGTTCGACGCGCTCGTCATCGCAGACCCGACGCGGGGCCTCGACGTCGCGACCACGGCGGTCGAGACGCTGCCCGCCGGCGACGTCCTGCGCGCGGGCTGGGAGTCGTTCCGCGCGGAGCACGGCCGGGACTGGTCGATCCATCTCGACCGCCGCTCGGGCGCGCCGCTCCTCGTCGAAGGCAAGGGCGTGGCCTTGGGCGTTGGTGAGGGCGCGTCCCTCGAGGCGATCGAGCCCGCGCTCCGGGCGTTCATCGCCGCTCGCAAGCCCCTGCTGCTCGCGGACGACGCCGAGCTCCAGCTGAGCCGCGAGGCGTCGGGCGAGATCAACCCCGGCGTCTGGCAAGTCGTCTTCGACCGGACCGTGTCGGGCGTTCCCGTCGCGGGTGAGCGATATCTGTTCACGGTCGGGCACGGAAAGCTGATCTCGTTCGGCGCGCCGCACTGGAGCGCGATCGGCGTCAGCGTTCATCCGGCCCTCGATGCGGCCGCGGCTGCGACCCGGCTGACGAGCTACATGAAGATCGCACCCACCGATCGGGTGGAAGCCGCCGGCGCGCCGACGCTCGAGGTGATCCCCATGCGCTCCGCACCGCTCCCTTCGACGGGCTCAGCGCGCTACACCGGCCCCGTTGGGGCCGGCTACGCGTCGGCGCTGGTGTGGCGCGTTGCGGTTCGCGTCGCCGGCGAGCCGGGGTTGTGGGTCGGCCTCGTCGATGCCCACAGCGGCAAGATGCGCGCGTTCTTCGACGACGTGCGCTACGTGCGGGTCAAGGGCGGCACGTACCCGCTCTCCGACGATCAGAACTGCCCCGACGGATGCGAGCAGCCCGGCACGGTGATGCCGTTCGCCGACATCACGATCGGGGCGTCGAGCTCGTTCGGAAACACGCTCGGCACATTCAACTGCACGCCCTCCGGAAGCCAGGCCACGACGGCGCTGGCCGGTCAGTACGTCAAGGTCCTGGACCAGTGCGGACCGACCTCGCAGGCGGTCACGTGCAGCGCCGACCTCGACCTGGGCACGAGCGCCGGCACGGACTGCGCGGTCCCGGCGGGGTCGTCGGTCGGGAACACGCACGCTGCGCGAAGCAGCTTCTACCACCTGAACCGGATCGCCGAGCACGCTCGCACGTGGCTTCCGACGCGGAGCTGGCTCGCGCACCAGCTCCCGGATTACGTCAACATCAACGCCTCCTGCAATGCCTACTGGGACGGGCAGGGCGTCAACTTCTTCAAGTCGTCGGCCAGCTGCAACAACACCGGGGAGATCGCCGGCGTGTTCCTCCACGAATGGGGACACGGGCTCGACCAGAACGACGGCGGTGACTTCGACAACCCGTCCGAGGCGTACGCCGACATCACCTCGCTCATGCAGACGCACGTGTCGTGCATCGGGCGCGGCTTCCGCAAGTTCGGCAACTGCGGAGGGTACGGGAACGTCTGCCTGAGCTGCTCGGGGGTGAGGGACCAGGACTGGGACCAGCGCGCCGACCACACCCCGTCGACGCCCGCCGGATTCGTGGCCACGCATTGCGCCGGCGGCGGCGCCCCGTGCGGCGGCGAGGAGCATTGCGAGGGATACGTCTCCGGCGAGGCCCTTTGGGACCTCGCCACGCGCGACCTTCCGGCGACGGGGCTCGATTCCGCCTCCGCGTGGTACGTCGCCGACAAGCTCTGGTACAAGTCGCGCCTCGGCTCGGGCGGCGACGCCTACAACTGCGTGCTTCCGGAGTCCGACGGCTGCCTGGCGACGTCGTGGTTCGAGAAGATTCGCGCCGCGGACGACGACGACAGCGATCTTTCGAACGGGACGCCGCATGCGGCGGCGATCTTCGCCGCGTTCGACCGCCACGCGATCGCCTGCGGCACCGCCGCCGACGCGGCCAACCAGAACAGCGGCACCTGCCCCGCCCTTTCGGCCCCCGTGCTGACGGGAACCGCGGGTCCCACGTCGGCGGCGCTGGCGTGGACGTCCGTACCGGGGTCGATCGGCATTCGCATCTTGAGGAACGACGCGGGCTGCCAGGCGGCGACCTCACGGCTGTCGAACCTGACCGGGTCGTCTTTCACCGACAACGGTCTCGTCAACGGGCTTCCGCTCTACTACAACGTTCAGGCGATCGCCTCGAACGGGGCGTGCGACGGGCCGCTCTCCAATTGCGTCGCCGTCACGCCGCAGTCGGCCGCGGCGACGATCTCGCTCGATGCGTCGAGCTATGCGTGCACGGGCCAGGTGAGCGTCACCGTCGTCGACGGCAACGCCGCCGGCGGGACGGTCACCGTCTCGTTCACCTCGACGACCGAGGCCACGGCGGAGTCGATCGTCGCGAGCCGCATCGCCCCCGGCTCGGCCACGTACTCGGGGACGATCTCCCTGACCAACGCCGCGCCGGTTCACGACGGGGTGCTGTCGGTCGCGGACGGCAACACGATCACCGCGCGCTACATCGACGCCAACGACGGCCTCGGCCACGTGAATCTCCAGCGCGTCAAGACCGCCGTCGCCTCGTGCCCTCCGGTCAATCTCGTGAAGCCGGTGGCGGACGGAAGCTTCGGCACGCCGATGACGGCCTCGCGCGCCGACGTCTCCGGCGCGTCGATCGGCCTGACGTGGGACGTCGCGACGTGCTCGTCGCCCGACCATCACTTGCTCTACGGCGACCTGTCGTCGGTCGCAACGCTCTCGATCACCGGCGGCGTGTGCGATCTCGGCACGTCCGGGGCGGCCACGTGGTCCGGCGTTCCGGCGGGCGACCTCTGGTTCGTCGTCGTCGGCGACGACGGAAGCTCGGTCGAAGGGAGCTGGGGCAAAGACGGCACGGGCGCGGAGCGCGGTGGAAACTCCGCATCCGGTGACTGCGGAATGACCTCGAGGAACAATTCGGGCTCGTGCCCCTGAACCCGCCCGCGGTATCGTCGTAGATTCACTCGACAGCTCCGGGGGGAGGTCGTTGAAGAGGCTCGTCCGCGCTGCGATCCTTCTCGCGTCCGCCGGAACGGCGCTCGCGTTTCAGGCGCGGCCGGAAACGGGCCGGTTCGATGCCCTGACGATCCCGCCGCAGGCGCGGCCAACGGGATCCGAATCCCTCCCGCTCTCGCTCGAGCGATCCTCGGCCGAGATGCAGCGGTCGTGGAGCGAGTTCTTCGCGGAGTTCTCTCCCGCATGGTCGGTGCATCTCGACCGCCGCACGGGCGCACCGATGCTGGTCGAAGGACGCGGGATCCCGTGGCCGGTGGACGGCACGTCCGATGCGTCGTCGCTCGAGCACGGGATCCGCGCGTTCATCGCGGCGCACCGGGACCTCCTGGCCGCGGGCGACTCCGAGCTGACGTTCGATCCCGAAGCCTCGGGCCGGCTCTCGCCGGATGCGTGGCAGGTCGTCTTCACGCACACCGTGGCCGGAGTGCCCGTCGCCGGCGAGCGCTACGTCTTCACGATCGGACACTGCAAGCTCATCTCGTTCGGCGCGCCGCGCTGGAGCCGGATCGACGTCGACCCGCTCCCCGCAATCGACGCCGCGGAGGCGCTCGCGCGCGCCGCCGCCCACATGAAGCTCGGCGCGAGGGACGGTGTCGACGTCGTCGGGAAAGGAGCTCTCGAGATCGTCCCCCACGGCGCGTCCTGGGCTCTCGTCTGGCGCGTCGCCGTGAAGGTGGCGGGCGAGACGGGAACGTGGGAGGCGCGCGTCGATGCGCACGACGGATCGATCCGGTCGTTCGCCGACGTCAACGAGTACACGCAGGTCAAGGGCGGTGTTTACCCGATCTCGAACGACCAGACCCCCCCGGACGGCGTCGAGCAGGCGGGCTGGCCGATGCCGTTCGCGTCGATCGCGAGCGGGACGAGTCAGACCTCGACCTCGACAGGCTTCTTCACCTGCGACGGCACGTCGGCGACGACGAGCCTGGTGGGGCCGTACGTCCGGGTCATCGACGCCTGCGGGGCCATCCTGGAGTCGACCGTGTGCGCCAACGACCTCGACCTGCGGTCCGGAGGCGGCACCGACTGTGCCGTCCCTGCAGGGTCGTCTCCCGGGAACACGCACGCGGCGCGCACCGGCTTCTACCACCTCAACCGGATCGCCGAGCACGCGCGCACGTGGCTTCCCACGCGCGCCTGGCTGACCGAGCAGCTCACCGACAACGTCAACATCAACAACACGTGCAACGCCTACTGGAACGGCCTCTCGGTCAACTTCTACCGGTCGGGCGGAGGCTGCGGCAACACCGGAGAGATCAGCGGGATCTTCCTTCACGAGTGGGGCCACGGGCTGGACACGAACGACGGCGGCGGGCTGGACAACCCGGGCGAGGCGTACGCCGACATCGTGTCGATGCTCTCGACGCACAACTCGTGCATCGGGCGCGGGTTCAAGACGAGCCCGTGCGCCGGCTACGGGGACACGTGCCTGACGTGCACCGGCGTTCGCGAGCAGGACTTCGCCGGCCACGCCAGCCAGACGCCCGCGACCCCCGACGACTTCGTGACGATTCGCTGCCCCATCGGGAACGGGCCCTGCGGCCGGGAAGTCCACTGCGAGGCGCACGTCGCCGCCGAGACGCTGTGGGACCTGGCGACGCGCGACCTGCCGGCTTCGGGCCTCGATCCCGCATCGGCGTGGCAGGTCACGGACAGCCTCTGGTACCGCTCTCGCTTGGGCTCGGGCGGCGACGCCTACAACTGCGCGCTTCCGGATTCCGACGGGTGCTCGGCGACGTCGTGGTTCACGAAGATGCGAGCCGTGGACGACGACGACGGGAACCTCGCGAACGGGACGCCGCACGCGGCGGCGATCTTCGGCGCCTTCAACCGTCACGGGATCGCCTGCGGGCTCGTCGACGACGCGTCGAACCAGAGCTCGTCGATCTGCCCGGTGATGGGGTCTTCGATCCTGACGGGGACCCGCGAATCGGGCGCGGCACAGCTCGACTGGACGCCCGTCGCGAACGCCACGGCCTACAACGTGCTGCGAAACGAATCGTCGTGCGCGTCGGGTTCGACGATCGTCGCGACCGTCACCGGGACGAGCTACCTCGACGTCGGATTGCAGAACGGCCTCGCCGAGCACTACAGCGTGCAGGCGGTCGGGACGAACTCGGCGTGCGACGGGCCGCTGTCGAACTGCGTCTCCGTGGTCCCGCAGCCGCTCGCGGGCGTGTTGACGCTCGATGCGGCGGCTTACAGCTGCGCCGGGACGATCCGAGTGACCGTCTCGGACGCCAACATCGGCGCGGCGGCGACCACGGCGAAGGTCACCTCCCCGCAGGAGCCGGCCGGCGAGACGATCACCTTGACGCAGACCGCCCCCGGCTCCGTCGTCTACACGGGCACGATCCTGACGACAGGCACGGCCGCGGCTGCGGACGGAAAGATCTCCGTCGCCAACGGCGGGACCGTGACCGCGACCTACATCGACGCGGATGACGGCGACGGCGGAGTCAACCGGCCCCGGACCGAGTCCGCCTCGATCGATTGCATCGCGCCCGCGATCTCCCTCGTGCAGACCGCCGGCGTCACGGGGACGACCGCGCGGATCACCTGGACGACGTCGGAGCCGGCGTCCGGCACCGTGAGATACGGGACGTCGGCGCCGCCGGCTCTCTCCGCCACCGTCCCCGCGAAGGTGACCTCGCACACCGTCGATCTCACCGGCCTGTCGGAGTGCACGAGCTACCTCTACTCGGTCGAATCCGCCGACGCCGTCGGAAACGTCGCGACCGACACGCACGGCGGGGCCTATTACGCGTTCGCGACGATCAAGAACACGACGCCGAGCTTCCCCGCAACCGACGGTCCGGTCGCGATCCCCGACGCGACCCCGGCCGGGGCGTCGAGCACGATCGTCGTCACCGACAACAAGCCCGTCCAGAAGGTCGTCGTGACCATCGACCATCTGAGCCACACCTACGACCGCGACCTCGTGATCACGCTCGTCCCGCCGACCGGGGCGCCGATCACGCTGGCCAATCGCCAAGGCGGGGCCGGCGGACAGTTCGTCGGGACGGTATTCGACGACGACGCAGGGACGCCGATCGGCTCGGGGGCGGCGCCGTTCACGGGATCGTTCCAGCCGGACTCCCCGCTGTCGGCGGCCACCGGAATCAACGCGGCCGGTTCGTGGCAGCTCCACGTCGTCGACGTCGCGGCCGGGGACACCGGCACCATCGATTCATGGACGCTGACGCTGGCGTATCCCGCCCAGCAGTGCGTCCCGCACGCCGCGCTCCAGTCGATCGCCGACGTCTCGAACGTGTGCCCCGCCGGGGGCGCGGGAAACGGCGATGGGGTCTGGGACGCCGGAGAGCGGGTCACGTTCAAGGTCCGCTTGAACAACGACGGCGTCTCCACGCTGACGAACGTGCACGCGACGATCGTCAGCCCGAACCCGGACGTCGTGATGCTTCAGGGCACGGCGAGCTTCCCGAGCCTGGCGCCCGGGGCGAGCGCGGATTCGCAGGCGCCGTACGTGACGGCGACGATTCCCACGTCGCTTGCGTGCGGCGGCGCGGTGCCGTTCCAGATCGCCTCGATCACGAGCGACCAGGGGACGTGGAGCGGCGGCCCGTTCGCGCACGCGGTCGGCCTGACGACACCGTCCGGCGGCACGCCGATCGACGAGCCGTTCTCGTCCGGAATCCCGGCGACGTGGACGATCGTCGACGGCGGCACGGGCGGAGGCGCGGCTTCGACGTGGACGACGGCGAACCCCGGCGGGCGATCCATCGCCGCCCCGATGGCGGCGCCGACGCCGATCGTCGACAGCGACGCCGCCGGGCAATCCCCCGGCATCCTGCAGGACGAGCAGCTCATTTCCCCGGCCCTCGACCTGTCGGGGGCGACGGCCGCAACGCTGCAATTCGACGAGTACTTCGACTGGTACTCGGGAAACCGCGACGAGGTCGGCGACGTCGACGTGCGCTCGTCCGCGACCGGCAGCGCCTGGACGAACGTGCTCCGCCACGAGGACGCCTCGACCCCGAATCCGAGCCACCCCGTGCTCGACATCTCGGCGCAAGCGGCCGGCGCGACGTTCGTGCAGGTCCGGTTCCACTACTTCAACGCGCACTACGAGTGGTACTGGCAGATCGACAACGTCAAGGTGAGCTTCACCGGGCCCGGCAGCTGCGCGCAGCACCTGTGCACCGCCGTTCCGTCGGGCGCGAAGCCGGTCCCCGAGGGCGCCCCCGGCATCCCCTTGCGGGCGTCCAAGGCCGCCGGAGGCGGGATCGCGCTGACGTGGGACGTTTCGACCTGCTCGTCGGCCGATCATCACCTGCTCTACGGCGATCTCACGGCCGTGGCGTCCATGGTCACGCTGGGCGCCGCGTGCGATCTCGGGACCACCGGGACCGCCACGTGGACCACGGTGCCGGCCGGGAGCCTCTGGTTCGCGATCGTCGGCGACGACAACGCCTCGCGCGAGGGGACGTGGGGGCAGGCGTCGTCCGGGCCGCGCGGTGGGATCCAGCCCTCCGGCCGGTGCGGCATGTCGACCCGAGACAATTCGGGGACTTGCCCTTAAGATCGGGGGGAAGCGCGAGGGCCCAACCCATGACTCGACGGAATGCCTTCCGTGTCCTCTTCCTGTCCACTCTCCTCGTCGTCCCGGGTTCGATCTATGCCGCCGGTGAGACACGGGATCCCGCGGCCGTCACGGTCGCGAAACGAACGCTCGACGCCATGGGTGGCGAGAAAGCGTTCGGCGCCGTCCGCACGCTGACCTACGACTTCGTCGTCGATCGCGACGGGAAGGAAGTCGCCCGCTACCACCACGTGTGGGACCGGTGGGATGGGCGTTACCGCGTCGAGGGGAAGAACCGTGAGGGCAAGCCGTTCCTGACGATCTTCAACGTCCAGCAGCACGGCGCGGGGCGGGCCTGGCTCGACGGGAAGGAGCTCTCGGGTGACGACCTCAAGAAGGCGCTCGAGCGCGGGTACGCCCGGTTCATCAACGACTCGTACTGGCTGCTGATGCCGTCGAAGATGATGGACCCCGGCGTGAGCCTCGCCTCGGAAGGCGAGCAGACGAGGGACGGCAAGACGTACGACGTCGTCCGCCTGACCTTCGCGGACGGCATCGGCCTGACGCCGAAGGACACCTACTGGGCCTATGTGTCGAAGGAATCCGGATTGATGGAGCGCTGGGAGATGGTGCTCACCGGCGAGCAATCGAAGGACCGCTCGGGCTACGACTGGACCGAGTGGAAGGATGTCGGCGGCATCCGCCTCGCCATGAAGAAGGCCGGCGAGGGCGGCGCCGTCATCCGCTTCGACAACGTGTCCGCCTCCCCCGCCGCCAACGACGCCGCCTTCACCACGCCATAGGGGACAGTCCCCTATTTCGGTAGAAGCGCGCGCAGCTCGGAGACGAGGGCATCGTCGGAGACGTCGAAGATGGGCTCGAGGTCGTATTGCTCGAAGAAGAGGCTCGCCTTTGCCGACTCCGCGATGCCGAGCATCCGCCGCAGCCGTCGATCCTCGGGAACGTAGCCCCGCCCCAGCAGGTGCCGGATGACGCCGGCGATCGTGTCCTTGAAGCCGCAGACGTAGACCGCGGTCGCATCGGGGCGGAGATCGAGACCACTGATGCGCCCGGGCTCGAGCAAGGTCTCGACACGGCCGGTGAGACCGCTCCAGCCGGGATTGTCCGCGGGGCGGCTGACGGTGGGCAGATACCGCAATCCCGCCGTCGATGCGGCCTCCTCGAGCTCGTCGCGAAACGCGAGCTGATGGACGTGGCTGACGCCGTGGCCGACGATGAACCGGCCGAGCGGGACGACCCCGCCGACCGTACGCGCGTGACGCACCATGCTCGCGAACGGAGCGAGCCCGGTCCCCGCGCCGACGAGCAAGCGCGCGCGCGCGTCGCCAGCCGCCACCGTGCGCTCGAGCGTGAAGCGGCCCGCGATCTTTTCTCCGACGTGAAGCCGCGCCCCGACGGGAAGCTTGAACAGCAGATGCGTCAGGGGACTGTCGGTTTCGGGCTCGCGGGCATAGCGGATCAGGAACTCGAGGAAGCGGCGCTCGCCGGGGGGCGACGCGATCGAGTACGCGCGCTGGACCGTCCCGACCCCGAGCGTGACGTACTGCCCCGGGAGGAACCACGGCTCGCCCGCGGGCGGGATGACGTCGGGCCGGATTCTGAAGATGACGAGCGTCGGATCCAGCTCGATGCGGTCGGCGAGGAGTGCGTTCTCGGCCGTCATGGCGCGGATTGTAACGGGGACCCTCCCCGTTTCGATCTCACGGGCAGGTCGTCGTGGTGCGCGGCGTTCCGTTGCTCTGCGTTCCGTACGTTCCGTTCCCGCACGAGCTCTCGCCGCGCGCGAGGTACCAGTATCCGGCGCCCGGGGCGGGCACCGCCGTGTCGGTGAGCGACGTGCCGGGGAGGTTGTCGAAACACGTCTCGTCGCCGCCGCCGGGGCCGACGGGGAGCGCGTTCAGCGCGCCGCGGACGGCGTCGTAGCGCGTCGCGGACGCCGCCGCGGTCCAGCTGTAAGTCGTCTTGTTCGCCGCGGCGACGACCCCCTGAGTCTCGGGCGGGGTGATCGGCGTTCCGCTGCACGTCCCGTTGAAGCACACGTCCCCCCCGGTGCACGCGTTTCCGTCGTCGCACGGGTTGGTGTTCGCGACGAACTGGCACCCGACCGACGGGTCGCAGTTGTCCGTGGTGCAGGGATTGCTGTCGTCACAGGTGATCGTCGTGCCGGCGCACCGGCCGTTCGCGCAGGTATCGAGGATCGTGCAGGCGTTGCCGTCGTCGCAGGATTCGACGTTGTTCGAGTGCTGGCACCCGACCGACGGGTCGCAGAAGTCGTCGGTGCACGGGTTGGCGTCGTCGCAGCTCGGCGAGCCGGTGCCCGGCGTGCAGACGTTCGTCCCGTCGATCAGCTTGATCGAGTCGATGTTCTGGCCCGGAGCGCTCGTCGAGGAATCGGTGCCGATCCTCCACTGGAGCTGGACCGCGAACCCGGCCGCCGACGCCGGCAAGTTGACGACCGTCGTGAGATAGGCCGGATAGCCGGTCGATGTCGCCGTCCAGGCGTTCCGGCCGGCCAGGGGGTTGCTGAACCCGGTGAAGATCTGGCCCGTGTACCCGCCGCTGACGAAGCTTCCTCCCGCCGCCACGATGTCCGTGAACGACCCGCCGTCGATCGAGATCTCGAGAACGCCGCCGTCGTAGTTCGACGAGCCGGACTCGAACGACCACCGGTTGCGAAACGTCAGCTGCGCTGCGGCCGTCCGGACGTTGATCACCGGCGACAGGAGGGCCTCGTCGGCGACGGATATTCCATCGAACCCGAACGCCGAGTTCGGCGCCGTGTCGCTGCTGGTGTTGTCCGTCGTCCAGGGGTTTCCGGCTCCGGTCACGGTGGAGGTCCACGCGCCGGGGAGGTTCGGTGCGACCTCGCCGTCGAAGCTCTCGCTCAAGGTCGGGCCGCAGACGTCGCCGATCGTGCACGCGTTGCCGTCGTCGCACGGGGCGGTGTTGTTGGTCGACTCGCAGGCGCCCGTGGCCGGATTGCAGGCCTCGGTCGTGCAGACGTTCGAATCCGGCGCGCACGTGACCGGATTCTGCCCGACGCAGACGCCGTTCTGGCAGACGTCCGGAGACGTGCACAGGCTGTTGTCCGAGCAGGTCTGGCTGTTGTCCGGAGTGCCCGCGCAGGTGCCGTTGTTGCAGGTGTCGTTGATCGTGCAGGGATTGTTGTCGTTGCAGGTGCCGCCCGAAATCCCGGTGTGGCTGCACACGCCGTTCGTGCAGGCGTCGCTCGTGCACGGGCTGTTGTCGTTGCAATCGGCGGCCACGCCGCAGACCGCGCGCAGGTTGATGCACCATCCTCCGAGGCTGCCGCCGTCCGGCGTGAGCTGGTCGTCGAGCCAGAGGTCCCATTCTCCGTTCGGGTCGATGCCGTAGAACGCCGACAGCGCGCTGCCGCCCAAAGGCGCTGGAGCCGGCGCCGGCCACACGTCGCCGGTTCCGACGTTGGTCGGTCGGAACGTTCCGGACACGAGCGGGCCGCCGGCAGGCAGGCTCGCGGAGGCGGCATCGCTGAGCGTGAGGTTGACGTTCGTGACCGGCGTGCCTCCGCCGACGTCCGACATGATGATCGCGTTGGGCCCCGAGGTGCGCGCGAGCAGGATGTCGATGTCGGAGGGATACGAATGCGAGATCGCCTTGAGGTCGACCGTCATCGAGCATAGGTACGACAGCCGGCCGCTGACGGTGATCGCAGACGGATACGGCGTTCCCGCGCCGGACAACGGAATCGCGATCCCGGCGTTGTTGCACACCTGGAACGTCGTGCCGATCGGCGGGCCGGAGACGCACGCCCCGTTGCTGCAGGCATCGGGGCCGGCGCAGGGATTGCCGTCGAAGCACGCCGCCGTGTTGTTCGCATGGCCGCAGCCCGTGGCCGGGATGCAGAAGTCGTCCGTGCACGGATTGTTGTCGTTGCAATCGACGGCGGCGTAGCTGCATCCGCCCTGGCCGTCGCACAGATCGACCGTGCAGGCGTTGTTGTCGTTGCACGGGTTCGGGCCCGGGACGCAGGTGCCGTTGACGCACTGGTCCGGGTTCGAGCACGGGTTGCCGTCGCAAGACGTCGCGTTGTTGTTCGTGTGCACGCAGATGTTGTTGGTGCAAGCGTCGTCCGTGCAGGCGTTGTTGTCGTTGCACTCGGCGGCGGAGGCACACTCGATCAGAGTGACGCCGACGTTGAGCTTGAAGTTGCTCCCCGGCGAAAAGTCGAGCCAGGAGCTCGCCGGGTTCGGGGCCCCTAGGTAGAACGCGCTGCTGCGGATCGGCGTCTCGGCATCGAAGCTCAAGCCTGCGAACGTCGCGTTGATCTGTTGGATTCCGGCGAAGAACGCGCCGGCGCCGACGGCCAGCGACGCCGGCAGCGTGATGGTCACCGGACCGGAGACGTTGGCGATCCGATCGGCCGAGTCCAGATAGCTGGGGGTCGTCGAGGGAACGCCCGAGCCGGGGCTCGATTCCGGATAGACCGCAGCGCGGTAGCTGGCGCCGCTCGCCGAGAAGAACTCGAGGTTGATCTGGGAGACCTTCGCCGCCTTCGCGACCGTGAACTTGGCGACGAGATCGCCGCTGCCGTTCGAGAACCCGGCGCCGCCGGTCGCGGTCGTCCCGGGGTATTTGTAGGAGTAGAGGTTGAACGTGGAATCCAGCGGATGATTGCGGCTGTTGTTTCCGTTGAAGTCGTCCGCCGGGACGGAGACGGTCACCGTGTCGCTTCCGGTCGCCGTCAGCGGGAACGGGTTGAACGTGACGATCGCCTGGCCGCCGCACGCGGCGATCGGTCCGGGCACCGTCTGCGTGTCGGTGAACGTCTGCGCTCCGGTCACGTTCAGCGTGACCTGGAGATTGTTGATCACGTTCGCGCCCCTGTTGCTGACGACCGCTTGGACCGTCTGGGGACCGACGAGAGACTTGGGCAGCGAGCCGGGGGAGAACACGGCATCGACGCTGCCGTCGTTGAAGATCGTGGCGACGGAAGGTGTCAGGCGCGTCTCCGGCCGGTAGTTGCTCGCGGCAAGCGTCGTCGGCGCCGACGTGTTGCTCTGATTTCCCAGCAGGCCGTTCGTCAGCGTCGTGCTGCAGGACACGGACGCCGCGGTCGTCACGGGGCCGGCCCACGACCAATCGAACGCGACGTACAGGCCGCCGCCCGTGTACGTGAACGCCGAGATCCCGGAGCCGGAAAAATTGAGATCGAACGCGTTGGCCACGTTCGGCAGCACCGTCGTGGCGTTGTGGACCAGCGTCATGGCCGCGATCGCCGTCGCCCAGGTCGTGCTCTTCGTATTCGTCGTATCGGTCGTGTTCTGGAGGTAGACCTTGAGCGTGCCGCTCGCGGCCGCGCCCGGGGCGGCCGCGTAACGGAAGCCGATCGCGGACGGAACCGTGCCGTTCGGCAGGCCGGACGCGGCCATCTCGGAAGCCGTGATCAGCCAGACCGCGCGGCCGAACAGCTCGTTCCCGTTGGGCGCCCGCTGGTTCGGCGAGGCGCTGTTGTTGTTCGGCAGAACCGCGGTCGGGCAGCCCACGGTGTCCGGCGCCGTGGGGCTGATCGCGTCCGGAGCGAGAGGGGCGGGCCGGTCGAGCGAAAGCGACTGGATTTCACCCGAGCGCTCGGCCGCCGGAGCGGGACCTGGGTCGGCGGCGATGTCAGGACCCCATCCCAGGGAGAGACCCAGGAGGCCAAAAAGCGCCAAACTCCGGGCGGCGGCCGCGCGAATCCTCGAAACATGGACTCGCCTGGACACCCGCCGTACCCCCTTCGTCTCGAACATCGAGCCCGCGCCGAACAGTCCGAACCACGATCCTAGGTACGCAAATCCGCGCCCCGGGTCAATCATTCATCGACCCAAACCATCCGCTGGCTATTTAATGAATTTTAACAACTACGGATCAGCGCCCGACACGCTTTTTTAGCAGGCCATCGCCCGACGGCTCGAAGCCTAGGGCCTCCAGCCACCGCGTCACGGCCTCGCGTGCGGGGTGCGTCTCCCGGACCCGGTTATAGAGGTAGTTGACGCCGCGGGCGGAGGCCTCCGATTCAAGCTGTCGGACGATGAACTCGCCGATCCCCTGCCCCCGATGCGCGGAGTCGACGACGATCGTGACCTCGGCGTCGCCCCACGTGCAGTCCATCCAGCCGTACCCGACCGGAGAGCCGGAGCTCTCCACGCGGAACCATTCGCCGGGGACGAGCGCGCCGGACGCGAGCTCCGGCAGCCCGAGCGATCCCGCGGGAGCACCGCCGGCGATCCGTTCCTTCCCCTCGTCCCAGATGGGCGTGTCCTCGCGGACCCAGCGCAGCTCCATGGACCTCTCCCGGCTGAATCGTAACGCCGCTCGTTACGTATATGAGGTCCGACTTGTCGAGATTCGGCCTGGTCGCGCACGCTCGGCCTGTGCTTTGCTATGAGGGGGAGGAGCCCATGATTCCTGTCGCCGTTCTCGCCGCCACGGTCGCGCTCGCCGACTTGGCGGCCAACGATCCGAAGAACGATCCGAGGTATTCCTGGCATCTGACCGAGCTGTATCCGTCGGAAGATGCGTGGGTCAAGGCGAAAGATGCCGCGGTCGCCGACATCCCGAAGCTCGAGCCGTGCCACGGCAAGCTGGCCGAATCGTCCGCGACCCTGTATTCGTGCCTCGAGACGTTCTTCGACATTGACCGGCGACTGACCCAGGTGGGCGTTTACGCGGGCATGAACTTCGACCTCGACACGCGCGTGGGGCGGGCGCAGCAGATGCAGGAGCAATCGCGGGAGGCTCGGACGAAGTTCATCTCGGCCGCCGCGTGGCTCCGTCCGGAGATCCTGGCCGCGGGCCCGGACAAGATCCACGGGCTCGTCGCCAAGGACAACCGGCTCGCGAAATACCGCCAGCCGCTCGACGACATCGTCCGCGGCGCCGCCCACACCCTCGATCCCGAATCCGAAAAGCTCCTCGCCGAGACCGCCATCATGTCGGGCGCCGGGCAGGCGGTGCGCGACGTCTTCGTCAATTCCGAGCTTCCTTACCCCAGTGTGAAGCTGGCCGGCGGCGAGACCGTGACGCTCGACGCCGCGGCGTACACGAAGTACCGGGCGGCCGGCAACCGCGAGGACCGGCTGAAAGTGTTTACCGAGTTCTGGGCTCGCTACGGCCAGTTCACCCGCACGCTGGGCACGACGCTCAACGCCGAGGTGCAGGCCCACGAGTTCTACCGGAAGGCGCGCAAGTTCGACTCGTCCGCCGCGGCGGCGCTGTTCGACAACAACATCCCGACCGCGGTCTACACGCAGCTCATCTCGGACATCCACGCCAACCTCGGCACACTGCACCGTTACCTGAAGCTGAGGCAGCGGATGATGGGCCTCGACAAGCTCGGCTACGAAGACCTCTACGCCCCGATCGTGCAGAAATTCGAGCGGACGTTCACCCCCGAAGAGGCGAAGGCCGTCGTGCTCGACGCCGTGTCGATGCTGGGGAAGGAATACCGCGACACGCTGTCGAAAGGGTTCGAGAGCGGATGGATCGATTGGTTCCCGCGCACCGGCAAGCGCTCGGGCGCCTACAGCACGATCGCGTACGGCACGCACCCGTTCCAGCTCCAGAACTTCACCGGGCTGTACGACGAGGTCTCGACGCTGGCCCACGAATCCGGCCACTCGATGCACTCGTACCTGTCGGACCGCACGCAGCCCTACCCGACGCACGACTATCCGATCTTCGTCGCCGAGGTGGCCTCGACGCTGAACGAGAACCTCCTCGTCCACTCGATGCTCGCGAAAGCGAAGACCGACGACGAGCGGCTGTTCCTCCTCGGCAGCCACCTGGACGGCCTGCGCACGACGCTCTTCCGCCAGGGCTTGTTCGCCGAATTCGAGCTGCGCATCCACGAGATGGCGGCGAACGGCGAGCCGCTCAACGGCGAGAATCTGACCGCCCTCTATCTCAAGCTCGTCCGCGAGTACTACGGCCACGACAAGGGCATCTGCGAGGTGAAGGACGCCTACGGCGCCGAATGGGCCTACATCCCCCACTTTTTCTACAACTTTTACGTTTACCAGTACGCGACGAGCGTCATCGCGTCGGTAAAGCTCGCCGACGGCATCCGCTCCGAGGCCGAAGCGAACCCGCCGAAGACCGTGAAGCGCGACGCGTATCTCGCGATGTTGTCCGCCGGGTCGTCGCGGTACGCTTATGACATGCTGAAGGAAGCCGGCGTCGACATGGCGACCTCCGCGCCGTTCGCCGCCGCGATGCGCGACATGAACGAGACGATCGATGCGATGGAACGGATTCTCGACAAGCGCGAGGGGAAGGCCCCCGCGGGAGGTCGCCCATGAAGTCGATCCACAACAACACGCAAGAGCCGCTCCGCATCTCGCTCGGCGGTGGCAAGGTCCTTCACTTGAATCCGGGCCAGACCGGCCAGATCGCCGATGACGCCACGGACAGCCCGAGCGTCAAGAAGCTGTTGAAGTCGAAGAAGATCGTCCTCGAGGGCGGCGACGCCCACGCCGACTCCGGAGGCCACGAGCACGGTGCCCCCCGCGAGCTCGCCCACGGCCACGCGCACAGCACGAACAAGGTCTTCCCTTCGGGCAACCGCGGCGGATAGCGCGACCGCCCATAAGGGGACATTCGTCTTTTTCTTACAAACTCAGATTTCACTCGATCGTCTTCGAACGCGGCCTCGAGAGCGAGCCCGCGTCTTCCCTTGCGGGCGAGCGATCGCGGAGCGAGGAGCGCGGGACGGTCCGCATGCGACGAGCGTCCGCGAGAGAAGACGATCGAATGAAATCTGAATTTGTAAGAAAAAGACGAATGTCCCCTTATGGGCGGTCGCCTACACTGGCGGGGTGAAAGCGACGACGCGGTATCTGACCTTGGAAGTGCTGGCGCGCATGGACTTCGTCAACATCACGGACGAGGTCGAGGCGGTCGTGGCGGAGAGCGGGATCCGCGAGGGGCTGTGCCTGGTCAACTCGATGCACATCACCTCGAGCGTGTTCATCAACGACGAGGAATCGGGGCTCAAGGCCGACTACAAGGTGTGGCTCGAGCACCTGGCACCGCACGATCCCGGCCGGTACCAGCACAACCTCACCGGCGAGGACAACGCCGACGCGCACCACAAGCGGCAGATCATGGGACGCGAGGTCGTCGTCGCGGTGACGAAGGGCAAGCTCGACTTCGGCCGCTGGGAGCAGATCTTCTACGGCGAGTTCGACGGAAGGCGCAAGAAGCGCGTGCTCGTGAAGGTGATCGGCGAGTAGCTACTTCTTCGCCTTGAGCGCCCCGGCCAGCTTTTCCGCGAGCGAGCCGAACGCCTGCGACGGCTTGTCGGCCTGCCGCTCGCCGTACTCGCGCACCTCGGCCCGCTCGATCGCTTGAATCACCGCCTGGCGGCTCAAGCGGATGCGCTTTCCGGCCGGATCGACTTCGAGCACCTCGACCTCGACGTCGCTTCCGATCGGAAAGGTCCGCGCGAGGTCGGCCTCGCGCGCCAGGCCGGTTTCCTTCATCGGGATCAAGCCCGTGCGCCCGGGCGCCAGGAAAACGAACACGCCGAACTTCTCGTGGCGCTCGACCTTGCCGGTGATCCGGGCGCCGGGTGCGACCGTCAGCGCCCCCGGGGACGCCGCCTGGGGCGCGCCCTCCGCGACGAGCGCGACGCCGATCCGCTTTGCAGCGGGGTCGACGCTCAAGATCTCGAACCGTGCCGTCATCCCGGTGTTGACGCCGGCCTTCCAGCCGGCCGCCGACGGCGGGAACGTCGAGACGTGCGCCAGCGCCTCGACGCCCGGCTGAAGCTCGACGAACGCCCCGAAATCGGCAAGCCGCGTCACGCGTCCGGAGACGGTGCGCCCGACGGGAAACGCTTCCGCGGCCGCGGCCCACGGGTCGGTCTGAAGCTGCTTCAACCCGAGCGCGATCTTCTTGCCGTCGTCCTCGACGCGCAGCACCTTGACCGTGATCTCTTCACCCGGCTTGACGATCTCGCTGGGGCTCGACGTCCGCGTCCACGCCATCTCGGAGACGTGCAGCAGCCCCTGCACGCCCGCGCCGAGATCGACGAACGCCCCGTACTCGCGCACCGAGACGACCCGTCCGCGAAGCACGGCACCCGCGACGATCGATTGCCGCAGCGCCTCGGCGTCCTCGCGCTGCGCCTCTTCTTGCAGCACGCGGCGCGAGACGACGAGGTTCTTCCCGCCGTCCTTCAGCTCGAGGATCCGGAACGTGTAGACGCGCCCCTCGTGCTCGGACGGCGACGTGTCGCGCGCGATGTCGATCTGCGAGATCGGGCAGAACGCGCGCTGGCCGGCGACGCGCACCTCGTAGCCGCCCTTCACGACGCGCTCGACCCGGCCCTCGACGCTCAAGCCCGTCTCGAAGGCCTCCGCGAGCTGCCGCAGCGTGGCGGCGCCGCGCGCGAGCCGGCGCGACAGCTTGAACCCGCCGGCCGTCGAGACGACCATCGCCTCGATGCGGTCGCCCACCGCGGCCTCGAGAGCGCCGTCTTCCCCTTTGAGCTCTTCGATGTCGATCGTGGCCTCGCCCTTCCCCCCGACGTCGATGAACGCGACCTCGGAGGTGATGGCGACGATCGTCCCCTGGATCGTCTGGCCTTCGTCGAACCGCTTCGCCTGGAGCGAAGCCTCGAACATGCTTGCAAAATCTTCGTTTTCGTCGACCACGCCGATCTCCCGCCGGTGAAACCGGCATTGTATCCATGTATGCTCATGTCCCCCCAAAGACCAGCAGGAGGTTTCGCCGTGCGCACGATCCCGATTGCGATCCTGGCGGCCGTTTTTGCGACGGCCGGTGCGACCCGCGCCGAGGAAGGGATGTGGATGCCGAAGCAGCTCCCGGCGCTCGCCGCCCGCCTGAAAGCGGCCGGCTTCGAAGGCGATCCCGCCGCCTTCGCCGACCTCACGGGGCAGCCGATGGGGGCGATGGTGTCCCTCGGTGGGTGCAGCGCCAGCTTCGTCTCCGCCGACGGCCTGATCGTCACGAACCACCACTGCGTCCAGGGGGCGCTTCAGTTCAACTCGACGCCCGAGCGCAACCTGATCGAGGACGGCTTCCTCGCGCGCACGCTCTCCGACGAGCCGTCGAACGGCCCGGGATCCCGCGCGACGGTCGTGACGCAGGTCGTCGAGGTCACCGACGACCTGACGGCCAAGATGACGCCGGGCCTCACCGACCGGCAGCGGTACGACGTCGTCGAGCGCTACACGAAGGAGCGCACGGCGGCCTGCGAGAAGGACGGATCGCGCTGCCGCATCGCGTCGTTCTTCGGCGGCCTGACGTGGTACGAGATCAAGCAGCTCGAGCTGCGCGACGTGCGGCTGGTCTATGCGCCCGCGCGCGGGATCGGAAACTTCGGCGGCGAGACCGACAACTGGCAGTGGCCGCGCCACACCGGCGACTTCTCGTTCTACCGGGCGTACACCGGGAAAGACGGCAAGCCGGCCACGTACGCGCCCACCAACGTCCCCTACCACCCGAAGCACTGGCTGAAGGTCTCGCCGAAGGGCGCCTCTCCCGGCGACCTCGTCTTCGTCGTCGGCTATCCCGGCTCCACGGAGCGGCACCAGACGTACGCCGAGATCGAGCAGCTCACCCAGTGGCAGCTCCCGCGCTCGATCCGGCGCTCGACCGAGCAGCTTGCGATCTTGAACGATCTCGCGACGACCTCGCCGGAGCTTGCGATCAAGCTCGAGACCCGCATCCGCGGCCTCAACAACACGCTGACCAAGGACAAGGGCGTGCTCCTGGGCCTCACCAAGGGCGGCATCCTCGACAAGAAGCTGCGCCAGCAGAAATCGGTCGCCGGATGGATCGCGGCGAACCCCGAGCGCCGGATGCTGTACAGCCAGGTCCTTCCCGATCTCGACGCGATGACGGCCGAGATCCAGAAGACCCGGGAGCGCGACGCCGTGTTCGCCGCGATCCGCGGGAGCATCCGCGGCGGCTCGGTCGTCGGGGCGGCCGGCGCGATCGTGGACGTCGCGATCAACCGGCCCAAGAAGGACGCCGACCGCGAGCCCGAATTCCAGGAGCGCAACCTCGACCGCATCGGCGAGTCGCTCGACCGGATGCAGCGCACGCTCGACAAGACCGCCGATCGTGCGATCCTGCGCTACCAGCTCCTCGAAGCCTCACGGCTGGGCGCCGGCGAGCGCATCGAGGTCATCGACACGGCGGTGGCCTTGCGGGCGGGGATGAGCGAGGCGGACGCCACCAAGGCGGTCGACGCGTTTTGCGACCGGCTGTACGCGGGGACCAAGCTCTTCGACAAGACCTACAGGCTGTCCCT
Source organism: uncultured Acidobacteriota bacterium (assembly GCA_964647625.1). Lineage (GTDB taxonomy): Bacteria > Acidobacteriota > Polarisedimenticolia > Polarisedimenticolales > DASRJG01 > DASRJG01. Next base: position 10,939 of record CAZYHZ010000023.1, on the reverse strand, counting down.
CCTGAAGAAATCGACGAAGGAGCTTGCGGCATCGGGCGACACCGCCATCGATTTCGCGACGGCGCTGATCCCGTTCCGCGACCAGCTCCGCGAGGTGCAAAAGACGCGCGAGGGCGCGCGATACCGTCTGGTCCCTCGCTACCTTCAAGTGCTGCTCCAGATGTCCGGAGGGCTCCTGGCTCCCGATGCCAACGGGACGCTCCGCGTGACCTACGGCACCGTGACGGGCGTCGACTCGCGCGACGGGTTGTTCTACAAGCCGCAGACGACGCTCGCCGGCGTTCTGGAAAAGAACTCGAGCGACAAGGAGTTCCAGGTCCCGGCGCGCGAGATCGAGGCGGCCGGCGCCCTCCGCAAAGGGCGCGAGACGCCGTTCCTCGATCCGGCGCTCAAGGACGTGCCGGTCAACTTCCTGGCGACGCTCGACACGACCAACGGAAGCTCGGGGTCGCCGGTTTTGAATGCCCGGGGCGAGCTGGTCGGCCTGTCGTTCGACGGTACCTACGATACGGTCGCATCGGACGTCATCTACGACGCCGTGCGGACCCGCGCGATCAACGTCGACGTCCGCTACATGCTGTGGGTGATGACCGAGGTCGACGGGGCGGAGCGGATTCTCTCGGAGCTGAAATAGAAAGGGGGGCATTTCTGCCCCCCCTCCTCCACGATTTCTGAAGCTCTTAGGCGGCCTTCTTGATCGCCGTCACGCCCTGGTGCTCACCCTTCTCGTTGTCCTGGCAGGTGAGATTCACCTTGTCGCCGGCCTTGATCATCTTGGCCTGGTTGATCGCCGCGCCCATCAGCGGGGCGGTGTGGCTCTCGCCCTTGTCGTCCTTGACCGTGATGGTCTTGGCCTTGGCGTCGATCGAGACGACCTCAGCCATCATGTCGTGGGTCTTCCCGGCGGCGAAGGCCGCGAGCGGGAACGCAATGACGAGAGCAGCAATCAAGACCAGGGTCGCAATCCGCTTCATAAGGTGTCCTCCATCGTTCCTGGCAGCGGAACGTGGGGCAAACTATACCTTCCCCCTGGGGAATGACGCAAATCGAGCCCAGGACGCCCCCCGTGGTAGGGTAGGAACCGATGAAGCGCGCCGCTCTCATCGCGCTCGCGGTCGTCCTGGTCGTGGCCGTCGCGCTGGCCTTCATCCTTCCGGGATTCATCAACCCCGAGCGGTATCGCCCCAGGATCGAGCAGCTGCTGTCCGGCATGACCGGACGGAAGGTGACGATCGGTCCGATGCGCCTCCGGGTGTTCCCGCTCCCCGAGGTCTCGGCGGACGGGTTTTCGGTCGGCGAGGATCCGGCCTCCGGGGCCGAGCCGTTCCTGACCGCGGCCAGGGTCGATGCGCGGGTGCGGCTCTTGCCGCTGCTGTCCGGTAAGCTCGACATCGTCTCGTTCGATGTCGACCGTCCCACCGCGCACTTGAAGCGCTCGGCGTCCGGGCAATGGAACCTGCTCAGCCTCATGAAGCAGGCGGGCGCCTCCTCCACCCCGGCGGCTCCCCAGACGACGGGAGGCGGCGGTTTCGCGGTCGTGATCGAGCGGTTCCGCCTGATGGACGGAACCGTCGATGTGGCCGATGCCGGTGTCGTCCCCGGAAAGACGATCACGCTCGATGCGCGGAAGATCGACCTGACGCTTTCGGATTTCTCCACGGCGTCGGCGATGGGAATCAAGCTGGCGCTGGACCTCGCGGGCTCGGGCCACGTGACGATCGACGGCAAGCTCGGACCGCTTCCGGCGCAGGAGACGAGCTGGCCGATCGACGCGCACGTCACCGTGAAGGGATTCGGCTCCGGCCCCGCGGGACCCTATCTGACCCACTACGGCGGCGTGACGCTCGCGGGCGGATCGCTCGACCTCGACGCCACCGTCAAGGGGACCGCGCCGAAGGACCTGTCCGTCTCCGGTCGCGTGGACCTCAAGGCGCTGAAGCTCACGCGGTCGATGCCGCCGCTCGACGGGTCGGTCGACGTCGACGCCGCGCTGACGCCTTCCGAGACCAAGCTGCGCAAAGCCGTGGTGCGGGCGGGCAAGGCCGCGGTGACGTTGAGCGGTGCGATCACCGATCTTTCGGGGAAGCCCAAGGCCGACCTGCGCGCGGTCGCGTCGAAGGTCGCGTTCAAGGACGTCGCGCCGATTCTCGGGATGTTCGGCTCGGTCGTCCCTGCCGGCCTCGGCGGGCAGGGCGAGATCTCGATCGACGCCAGGGCCGCGGGGCCAATCGACGATCCGATGGCCATGGCGATCGACGGGACCGCCGAGATCCGCGGATTCGAGCTGTCCGATCCGTCGCTCAAGCAGCCTGTCAAAGACATCGCGGCGTCGCTGACGCTGAAGGACGGCCGCGCCGAGCTGAAGAGCTTCCAGGCGGCGCTCGGGCGGAGCCGTGTGCAGGGCTCGGCTGCCGTCTCGCGCTTCGCGCATCCGGTCATCGACGTCGATCTCACCGTCCCGCTGCTCGACGTCGACGAGATCCTGTCGTTCCTTCCCGCGAGCGGCGGGGCGCCGCAGCCTGCGTCGTCCGGGAACGCAGGAGCCTCGATGATCCGCGACGTGACCGTGCGCGGGCGGCTCTCGGTCAACGAAGCCAGAGCGATGAACCTGAAGCTGACCGGAGCCAAGGCGACGCTCGACGTCGCCGACGGCCGGGCCCACCTGAGCGGCGTGTCGGCCAGCCTCTACGGCGGCGGGCTGACGGGCGACGTGACGGCCGGTCTCGTCGAGACCGGGCCTCCGTTCACGCTGGACGCGAAGCTCCACGGGATCGACTTCAACGGGCTATGTGCCGATTTCTCGAAAGACCTCGGCGGGCTGATCCACGGGACGTTCGAAGGCGCGATGTCGGTCAAGGGGCGCGGCCTCGACACGCAGGGGCTTCGCGAGCACCTGACCGGGAACGCGTCGATCGCGCTGCGCGACGGCAAGCTGACGTCGTTCGGGTTCATCAAGCAACTTTCCGCGGCGCTGACCGCGGTGGGAGGCCGCGGGATCGGCCAGGACGAAACGCCGTTCAAGGCTCTCACGGGGACGTTCGACATCAAGGACGGCCGCGCGACGACGCAGGACCTGAAGCTGGACTCCCCCGACCTCGTCATCAACGGGAAGGGATCGATCGGCCTCGACCTGTCGCTCGCGATGGGCGTCGGCGTCGTGCTCTCGGAGCCGGTCAGCGCGGACATGGTTGCGAAGACCGACAGGCTCCGCGCCCTGATGAACGGCAAGGGTCAGCTGGCGCTCGACCTCAAGCTCGGCGGCACGCTCCAGAAGCCGTCGATCGGCCTCGACCCCGACATGCTCAAGCACGCGGCCGAGGACACCCTGAAGAAGAAGGGCTCCGACCTCTTCAAGAAGCTCCTGAAGAGGTAGGGGACACTCCCCTTTTCCATCCAAAACTGGCCAATAGGGGACAGTCCTCTTTTTCTTACAAAGCTTCAGAGTGCGAAGCTTTAGAAGAAAAAGGGGACTGTCCCCTATTGGCCAGTTTTGGATGGAAAAGGGGAGTGTCCCCTACCTCAGCAGATCCTTCGGGGGGTTCGATTTGAGGTCGTTGAGCGTCTTCTGCGCGGCGTCGTGCGCGGCGTTGGCCGCGTCCAGCTTCTGTTGCGCCCAGGCCACGCGCTTGATGGCGTCCATGCCGGTGATCTCTTGCTGTTCTTCCGGTGTGAGCTGCGGAGGCCGCACGAAGGGGTTCCTGAACGCCAGGATGTTCTTTTCCCAGAGTGCGATCGCGGGCTGCGTCTTCTGAAGCGCGTCCTCGGCATCGCTGATGCGGCGGTAGTAGTCGTCGGTCCGGGCCTGCGCATCTTGCATCCACTTGAGCGAGTCGACCGGCTTGGCCTCGGCGGGGGCGGCGCTTGCGTCCGGCGGAGTCGCGCCGGCATCCGCAGTCGCCGCGGGAGTCGGCAGCGGCGTCGCCTCGGGGGGCGACGGAACCGGCGAGGGGATCGGTGACGGATTCGGGGTCGCGACCGGCGAAGGCATCGGGCTGCCGTCCGGAACCCCCGCCGGTGTCGCGGCGGCCGGTTGCGGGGTCGTGTTGCGATTGCAGGCGGAGACGAGCACCGCGCCCGCGATGACGGCCAGGACGATCGGAATTCGCGGGACGGAGGGTCGGCTCATCGGGGGCTCCTTCAGCGATACCCCTCCGTTTTAACCCCAAGCGGGCCGGATGTCACGACCTACAGGTCGGTCTCCCAGCGGGTGATGATGACGCGGGGAAGGTTCCAGCTCGGCGGCGGCCAGTTGTCCGTGAGACGCGGATCCCACCAAAGGTCCGGCGTCCCGGTCATGGTGTCCTTCATCCCGCCCTTGGTGACCACGCTGCCGTAGTACCAAGCGTTGCCGTTGCAGTCGAACGTGCCCGACAAATAGAGCACACCCCACATAACCGCAGTTTGGCCGGTAATGTGCGGCCCGTAGTTGTTTCGCATGATGGCGCCGCCGTAGGAGTCACCCGCGGAGCCGGTCGCCTGGACGGTCGGGTCGGTCGTGGAAATCGTCGAATAGTTGAGGTTGATATACCCCTCGGTCGAATCGTAAAGGCCGTCCTGGTTGACGTCGCGCCAGGGCTCGCCGGGCCACACCATGTCGATCGACCGGCCGTTCATGCCATGGCCCTCGAAATCCGACGCGTTGAGGTAGATGAACCCTTCCGAGCCGTACGTCCCGCCACTGATGGAGATCGGCGGTGTCAGATTGGCGCTGTTCGGCTCGGCCTGATCCTGCGTGTCGAAAAAGAACAGGCCGTTCTGGTTGTCGGTCAGCGTCCGGAAAGTCGTCGCGGTCCCGGATCCGTTTTCCACGAAAGTGTCCCCGGTCGACCACGTGAAGTAGTGCGTGTCGCTGTCGCCCGATTTCGCGATGTCCTTCCACGTGTTGTAGTCGAACGCCGGGCAGCCGACGACCGAGCCGAGATTCTGGAAGATGTTCGAATGGTCCGGGTCGGTCGGGCTCGGCGGGTTGAGCTGCGGGCTGCCTCCGCCGAGGGTGTTCGCCCCGTTGCTGAGCAGGCGCCACCACGGGTCGTCCATCGACTTGCCGCCCTCGATGCTCGCCTTCAGCGTGGTCCAGACCGGGTCGTTCAGGGGATTGGTCCCGTGGAGAAGATCGAGCTTTTCGGCAGTCGGCACGTCCCGCGGGATCGACGTCGGCAGGGTGTTGGCCTTGGGATCGGCAGTCGTTCGCGCGGTGGCCGGGCCCCAGTGCACGCGGAAGCTTCCGTTCCAGGCGAGAGTGTCGCACGACTGCAGCGGCCCGAACGGCCCCGGATAGGGCGTCTCGTTCAAAACCGCCTTGACCACGCGCGATGCGATGACGTCCGGGGTGGCCCCCTTCACGATCTCGACCACGACCTTGACCGTCGCCATTCCGTACCGCGTCCAGACACCGCTGACGGTCAGGTACGGGGGCTCGTAGATCTCGATCCGCTTGATGCGCACGGTCGTTCCGTTCGAGGTCGGGAAGTTCGGCGCGATCTTCGCCGTGAGCGAGTCCAGGAATGTCGCACGGGCCGCGCTGCTCGTTCGATCGATGAGCATGTCGGGACCCAGGCCGGTGCTGAGATTGAGCTCGGTGCCCAGCAGCATGTCGGCCTTCAACGCCCGGTACGGCTTGTCGAAGATGTCGTCGTTGCCGTCGCCGTCGGAGTCGACGCCGACCTTGTAGTAGGGATACGTCGCCGAGCCGTCCGCCTGATGGGCCGACGTCGGGCCGTCGCCGTCGGTATCGATCATGCGCTTCGTGCGATCGACGATCGCCGTCGTGGGTTGGACGAGGTTCTTGGTGCCGTTCACCAGATACGGCGGGCGATCGAACCAGCGCTTGACCTCGCGAACGACCCCTTCGCCGACGTAGAGGCATTGTCCCGAAAGGCGCTCGTTCTCGGCGATCTTGTTCTCGGTGTCGGCCATGAGCAGGTACGAGATCCCGAGCAGGCTCATGATGGCCGTGACGAGAATGGAGATGACGAGAGCCGAGCCGCGCTCGACGGTCTCGCCTTTCGGCTGTTCCTCGCTCATCGCGATCTTTCCCCCGACGCGGGACATCAGTTCACCGTCAGCGACTGCAGGGGGCAGGTCGTCGTGATGTTCGACGGGTTCCCCGCGCTGTCGAGCAGGGTGAAGAGGTACGTGTTCGTGCCGAAGACGTCGACGACGCGGTTCGAGCCGTTCATCGAGTCGGTGAACCCGTTGAACACGTAGGTCACGCTCGTCGTGTTGCCGTTCGTCATCGGCGTCGCGTACGGGACGGTCGGTGCGGGCGCGGTGAAGTTGTTCTTGGTCGCGGTGCCCGTCTGCGGCGTCGCCGCCCCGTAGGTCGTCGTCCACGATCCCGCGCCGGCGATGTTGGTCCCGTTGAACCTGGCCGTCTGCCACTGCGGCTTGTTGCCCGAGTAGTCGGTCCAGCCGACCGTCATCTGCGTGACCTGGACGGCGGTCAGGCAGCGGTCGTTCCCGAGCTTGTAGGTGACTTCCTTGCACTTGACCGAGCCGCTCGAGCAGGAGATCGTCGTCAGGGTCGTGGGGAAGGTGCTCAAGCAGCACCCGACCGTGCTTCCGGCGGTCACCTGGATCGAGAAGGTCGCCGAGCACCCGGCCGTGTTCGTGACGACGGCGGTGATCGTGTAGATGCCGGCGGGGCTCGCGAGCCAGCCCGTATCCTGCCACGACGTCGCGGTCGTGTTCGATGTCCACGTCCGCGTCACGCCGGCGCTCTGGTGCGTGTAGGTGATCGTGACGCCGGTGTAGGTGTCCGTGCCGCCGGACATCGAGACGGTCGTGTAAACGACGCCGGCAACGTTGGTGTTCGCGACGGGCGGGTTGATCGCGATGTTGCCCGAGAACGAGCACAAGCCCTCGGCGGGCGACGACAGCGCGGAGTAGTTGACGCACTCGTCCTTGGACTTGACCGCGTAGAAGACGGACTGGCCGTTGTTCATCGACGGTACGGCGTTGTCGGTGTAGGTCAGGCTGGACGACGAGCCGATCGGCGTCGACGACCAGACGGCCGACGAGGCCGGGCGGTTCTTGTTTCCGACGTCGGAGCGGAAGACGTCGTAGGCCTTGATCGTGATGTCGTTGCCGTTGACGTCCTTCGTGGGCGCCGTCCAGGTGATCTGCTTGGCGCCGCCGGCGATCGCGAACGCGTTGATGTTCGTCGGCGGGTTGGGTGCGATCGTCGTCGTCGACCTGCCGCCGAACGCCGCGTTGGACGCGCCTTCGGTGCCGCACTTATCGACCGCGGTGATCTTGTAGTAGTACTGGTGGCAGTTGACCGTCGTCGCGTCGATGTAGGGCGGCGACCCCGGCGCGATCGCCGTCGTCTCGTCCGCGACGCGGTTGCCGACGGCGGGTGTGAACGAGGACGTGTCGGATCGATAGATCCTGTATCCGGCGAGGTCCCGAATCGTCGGAGCGATCGGGTCGGCGGCGGGCACGGACGCGGTGTTGGTGCTCACGGCCGTCCAGTTCAAGTTCACGTGGTTGATCTGCGTCGTCGTCCCCGTTCCGGTTCCCGGCGCGGCAGGCGTGTTCGTGTTCGTCACGACCGCGCTGGCCTCGGTGCTCTTGCCGCTGACGAGGCCCGCGGAATTGACCGCCTGGATGTTGACGTAGTACGTCGAGCCGGTCGTCAGCCCCGACAGAAAGTACGGGGACGCCGGAGCGTCCGCACTCCCCGCCGACGCCCCCGGGGCCGGCCCGTAATTGACCTTGTAGTTGACGACACCTTCACGGGTGGGGTTGAGCGTCCAGGTCACGAGCAGCCCGCCGCAGTGGCCCGCGACGAGGACGGGCGTCGCCGGCTGGGACGGCGGACCCGTCACGGCCGACAGGTCTTGCTGGCCCTTCATGCGCATGTTGCGCGGGACGACGTCGCCCGTCAGCTCGAATTTGCGGTAAGTCCGCGCGGCCGGGTCGGACGTGTCGTTGTAATTCATGTCCGAGTCGGCCGTCATGCCGATCAGGGAGACGTTGAACTTGGTGATCGCGTTCCGCGCGGCCACGGTGGTCGCGGCTTCGTCCGAGCCCGGGGCCGTTACCGAGCCGGTCGGGTCGTAATACCCGAACGTCAGGTTCCGGATGTTCTCCGCGACCGGCGTCCGCACGATGAAGTTGCCGCCGCAGCACAGGCCCACGTTGTTGCTGAGCGAGATCTTGTAGAGCGTGTACGGCGGGCTCGTCGGGTTCAAGACGACGTTGTTGACCGTGACCGTCGCGACGTTGCCATCGCGCGGGCTGTCGTCGACATCTGCCTGGAACGTGATCGTATCCGGCCCCGTGCCGTCGGGCTTTTCGAGCACGTAGCCGACGACCTCGTCGTTGCCGGTCGAGATCGTGTCGAACGCGCCGCCCGCGAAGGCACCCTCGACGTCGTTCTTCTTGCTGAGGTCCTCAGAGTCGAAATCGCCGCGGAAGATGATCGCGTGCGCCAGTCCGACCTCGAGCTGCTCGTCGGGGCGCGCCACGCCGTCGGGGTTGACGTTGTAGCCGAGCATGCGGAGGTCGGCCGTGATCCGGTCGAAAGCGATACGGACCGATTCCTGCTGGTTCGCGGCGTTCTCGCCCTTCTTGAAGGCTCCGCGCGCCGCTTCGTAGACGCCCAGGACCGCCAGGATCACGACGGCAAGGATCGCCGTGGCGACCAGGGCCTCGATCAGCGTCATCCCTCGTTCGTGGCTCGTTCCGCTTCGCATCGTCGTTCCTCTCGCGGCGGTCAGGCTCCCCGATCGCGCCCGCCCGCGCTTTGCTGTATTCGCTCAGTTTCGCGTCGTCACGACCGTCACCGATCGCGCGCGGCCCATCACCTGCGTCCACAGGACGTTCACGGTGATCCGGACGTTTTTCGCGGTGGTGTTGCCGGATGTCACGAAGTTCGGCACCGTCAAGGCGCCCTGCGCGACGGAGTCGAGCTTGATCGTCGCGTGCGCCGTCGGGCCGAGCTTTGCGGCCAGCGTGCTGGCCCACGTCGTGCAATCCGCCGTCGCGCAGCTCGCGGTGTCGACCGTGTAGGTCGTCGCCTGGCCGTCGTAGCCGAAATTGCCCCAGAGCTGAGTGAACCCCCAGGTGTCCATCGTCTCGACGATCTGCTTGCCCATCGCGAGGGCCTCGCTCGACGTCCGGCCGCTCTTGATCGAGCGGCCGCCCATGATGAACAGGCCGGCGACGGAGATCAGAACCCCCGCCATGAGGCCGATCGCGACGATGACCTCGATCAAGCTGAATCCTTCTTCCCGCCGCTTCATGACACCCCCGTGTCAGACCCGAACGTGTGCGACCGTGACCAGACCCATCGTGTTGACCGACAGCGTCCAACGCTCGGTGCTCGTGGACACCACGGATTCGGTCGTGAACGTCGCCGCCGCGGACGCGGAGCCGTCGGTGTTGAACTGGACGTTCGCCGTCGAGGTGGACTTGATCTTCACGGTCGGCGGCATCGTCATCGACGTCGTCTTCGTCGCCGTCGGGTTGGGTGTCGTCGAGTAGTCGAAGGCGATGGGGTAGGAGATCGAGTTCGCCGTCGTCCCCGCGTTCTCGTTGTTGACCGTGACCGTGACCTTCGCGCGCTTGGCCACGGCGATCAGGCGCGCCGCCCGCAGATGGCCGGCGAATTGATCGGCGGCTGCGCGGATCTGCGCGATCCGCATCTGCTCGCTGACGAGCGGGATCCCGATCGCGACCGTGATCGCGATGAAGGCGATCACGACCAGCATCTCGCTGATGCTGAACCCCCGCTGCCGCGAATCGGAGTCTCCGAATCCATCATGGCGATGCTTGCCGATCATTATGTATATACGTTCACGCATTTTATCTGCTCCGACACGACGTAGTTTTGACTACTAATCTCAATAAACTCGCATGTTGAAGATACTGTCTATACATAGATGTTGCAACCGATTAAACCTAGTAAAAATTACAGATGAGTAATAGACTCCTGGTCGAGATGCCGAAAATCCCGAAGGTCAGCATCATCATTCCTACGTTCAACCGGGAAGACCTCGTCGGGCAGGCCGTGGACAGCGCCCTCGCCCAGACCCACCCCGCCTGCGAGGTCATAGTCGTGGACGACGGGTCGACCGACGGGACCCCGGGGGTTCTGACCCACTACGAGGGGCGGATCACAGCCATCCGCCAGGAGAACAAGGGGCTCTCCGGCGCCCGCAATACCGGAATCCGTGCCGCGTCCGGCGAGTACGTCGGATTTCTCGACTCCGACGATCTCTGGGAGCCGAGGCTCGTCGAGGAGGCCTTGAAGGTTTTCACGGCGCACCCGGAGGTCGGCGCGGTGTTCCTCGCCGAGCGCGACATCGACCTTGCGGGAACGATCGACCCGACCGTCCACGGCAAGCGCACGCCGGGGCCGTTCTTCACGCCCGAGGGGATGATCGGCCGCGACACCGGCGTCGGGTGCGGCCGGCCGCCGCTGGCGCGGCGGGACCTCCTTCTTTCGCGCGGGTTGTTCGACGAGAGCTTCCGCAATTTCGCGGACTGCGAGATGTGGATCCGGCACAGCTTCAACTTTCCGATGGCCGTCTTGCCGGAGCCTTACGTGCTCCGCCGCGTCCACGAGGGGAACGTCAGCGCCGATTTCACGAAAGACGCGATCCTGTGGCTACGCATCCTCGACGAGGTCGAGCGCGCGCACCCCGAGTTCGCCGCGTCGCACGGCAGCGTCATGCGCCGCACGCGCGGTAAGCAGCACCTGCGCATCGGGCGCGACCTGCTCGTGCGCGCAGCAGAAGACCCCGCGCAGCTCGCCGAGGCCCGCCGCCACCTCCGCACCGCGATCTCTCTGTGGCCGCGCTTCTACCGCGGCTTCATCTACCTCGCCTGGAGCTACCTCGCTCCGTCGACGTACGCCGCCTTCCGCAGCGCGGAGCTCCGCAAGAGGAAGTAGGCAATTTTCTATTCACGCAATCAGGGGACACTCCCCTTT
>CAZYHZ010000022.1:0-63203 GCA_964647625.1 uncultured Acidobacteriota bacterium | reverse complement strand
CGGGTTCGAAACCGGCGCCGGCTCGACCGGCTGCGCGCCCAACCCGTTCCAGCGCGACGCGTGGATCGGGACGGGATCGGCGCTTCAGCACTCCGGCTGTCCGTGGTCGGGCCCGAACGTCACCGTCAGCCTCGGATACCCCGGAGGGGCCGCGCCGGGGACGATCTCGCAATTGCTCCCCGCGACACCGGGGCCGGGGACGCTGAGCTATCAGCAGGGCACCGCCGGGGGCGCAACGTGCAGCTACACGGTCAGCTTCGGCCCGGGAAGCACGGTCGTCTCGGTGGGCAGCGTGGTGCTGCCGGCGGGGCTGGTCTCGGCCGCGCCGATCTTCGTGCCCGCGGGGACGACCTCGTTGACGTTCGGCAACGTCTCGTGCAGCAACGGCGACCTGCTCCAGCTCGACAATGTGTCGATCCAGGCGGGTGTTGCGACCGTACTCGATTGCAACGACGGCAACGTCTGCACCGACGATAGCTGCGCTCCGGCCGCCGGTTGCATCCACGCGAACAACACCGCCTCCTGCAGCGACGGCAACGGGTGTACCGTGGGCGACGCCTGTAGCAACGGGGGCTGCGTCGGGACCCCGATCACCGCGCCACCGGAAGCGCAGAACCTGACCGCGGCGGCGAACAAATCCAGCTTCAGCTGGTCCGCGGCGACCTATTCAACACAGTACGACGTCGCGCGCGGAAGCCTCGCGGCGTTTCCCGTCGGCCCCGGCGGGGGCGACGAAACCTGCTTCGACAACCTCGCGGCGACGACTCTGTCCGATCCGACCGTGCCGCCCCCCGGCTCCGGCTACTGGTACCTCTCGCGCGGCGAAAATGCATGCGGGATCGGGTCGTGGGGCAACGCGACGAGCGGACCACGCACGACCACGACCTGCCCATGAGCTAAGCGCTCACGCCGTGTCGTCATGCGCTCTCTCCAGCTATGGCTTCATCAACGTCTGAATCAGCCGCACGATCTCCCCGCTTTTCGGAAAGCGGCCCGCGTCTTGGTAAGAGAAGATCGTCTTGCCGTCCAGCACCACGTCCAGCACGCCGGTCCCCGCGAACTTCATCTTCGGAGAGAGTTTCAACTCGTTCCTGATTTCCCGCTTGAGGCGTCCCGCCTCCACGAGCAGGTTGAATCAGGTGAAGCAGCGTCTGATCTCGATGGTCACGTGTTCTCGCCCTCAATACGCGACGCCGGGGGTTTTCCTCAAGTACTCCCCGTCCGTGAGTTGCTCGAGCATGAAAGCGGCGACATCTGAGCGTGAGATTCTAGAGGGGAAAAACCAATGGCCGATGTCGGCACCCGCACGATAGACGTTGCGTTGTGGGCCATTGGTCAGAGCGGTGGGGCGGACGATGACCCAATCGAGGGCGCTGCTCATGATGATCCGCTCTTGCACTTCTTTATCGGCAAAGATGTTCCGCAGGAAGAGGGGAACGGCGAGGACGTTGTGGACGATGCCGAGTCTCCATTTGCTATCGCCGACACCGAGTGAAGATTCGCAGACAAATCGCTTGATCCCTGCTTGTTCCATGGCTCGAACGATGTTCCGCGTGCCGTCGGAGAGAACGGTCTTCCGCCGACCCAGGACCAGGATTGCGAGGATCGGCACGCCGAGCTCGACAAAAATGGCACCCCACCTCGAGAGCGGAACCGTTCGGGCGATGATCTGGCATACGACGACGACCGCAATCAACACACCGACGGGCAAACGGGTGCCGAGCGCGGACAGAACGGCTTCCTGCCCCGCGACGGCGGTTTCAACGGAGCCAGGGTCGAGCATGTCGCCCTGCACGACTCGCAAGTTGTCGTGCGTCACGTGAATCTTCTTGGGATCGCGGGCAAACGCCGTGACCACATGTCCTTGGGCGAGGGCCTGTTGCACGAGCTGGCGACCGGTACCACCGGTGGCGCCGAAAATGAGGAGCTTCATTGCTGAGATTCTACGAGTTGCCTGCCCGAAGGATTCAGATTGGCGTGACCTTCGGGCGACCGACGCGGCGAAAAGGATCGGTTTCACCAACGCCGCTCGAGCGCGGGGCGGTCCCAGCGGCCGAGGTCCGCGGCGGCTTCGTAGGTCGATTGGAGGAACGCGAGGAGCGTCTCGTCGGGCGATGAAGCCGTACGCACCGCGTCGTACGGCAGCAGGAACTCGCGAAAATCGCTGCTGTAGAACGCCTCGGCAGGGGCGATCTTGGCCTGCGCGAAGCCCGGCGGCTCCGGGTACGCGTACGAGTAGAAGACCGGGCGCGGAACCGCCCCGCCGCCGTACCAGAAGCCGGCGCTGCTGACCTCGTGCGAGTACGCATCGCGTGTCACGCGGTCCGGAAGTCCGGGGATGCCGCCGGGATGCTCGGGGGCGGGGCGTCCCGAAAAGCGCGTGACCGCGAGGTCCGGCGCGCCCCAGAAGTAGTGGATGGGGCTCACCTTCCCGATGAACGGCGCTCGAAAGACGCGAAATACGCGTTCGGCCTGGACGAGGATCCGCCAGTAGCGGTTCACGTACTCGGGATCGTACGAGCCGTGCGTCTCGTCGCGGTCGCACGGGATCGGAGCGGCGATCTCGCACGGGCGCCGAACGATGGCGACGGGAAGATCGAGTCTCTCGAGCGCTTCCATCAGGAGCCGGTAGAACTTGGCGACCGTCATCGCGGTCAGGGGAAAACCGCCGGTTCGTCCGTCGCTCGACTGCACGAGCAGCCGGTGGTCGACGAAATCGAAGTCGATCGCGAACTCGCGCGTCCCGTGCGGAACGGGGGACGTGGAGAGGCCCCGCGGCGTCACGTAGAGCGTGACGTGCCACGAGTGATTGATCCAGGGCGTCTGCGCGAGCCGAACCTTCCCGACGATCTGCGTCCAGAGGTGCAGCGTCGCGGCGGTGTCCTGCCACGCCTCGAGCGGAAGCGCGGGCCAGGCTTCGGTTGGAGGATCGGAACGCGGCTGCGATGGCGCGGTCACGGTCGATTCAATGCGGAAGCGGAGGGGGCGGCGGTAGCGGCGGCAGCGGCAACGGGAGCAGGTCGTGCAGCCGGTGCGCCGCGTCCAAGAGCGCCAGGTGGCCGCCGATCGCCAGGTAGCTCAGCTCGGGCGGGGGCGGCGGCAGCAACTTCACCAGGTTGCCCGGCAATGGGGCGGCCAACGATTGGAGCCGCACGTCGAGCGTGTTGCCGATGCGAAGATGCGCTTCAAGCTCCGGCGCGAGCCGGTCTTCGGGCCGGAACCCGACCGGCAGGCTCTCGCGATTCTCCCGGCACCACGATTCCACGACGACCCGGTCGTGATCATCGAATTTGTGGTGACCGTTCGCGTAGTGCTTCCCGTGGTCCGAGTGGTGCCCGTGCTTGTAGCCGTGGTGGTGTCCTTGATCGTTCTCTCCGTGTTCGCCTTGCTCTCCGTGCTCGCCCGCGAGAGCGGTCAGGCAACAGGCGAGCGCGAAAGCGCAGGCGACGGCGAGCGGGCCCGCTTTGGTGAAGTTCTTCAAGACGCGTTTCCTCCCATGCTCGATCCTAATGGTCACTGCAACCGCTCCGCCGAACAACCCCCATGACAATACAGGAGTTACATCTTGCGGCGGCACGGGTTTGGGCCGACAACAATTCCTCGCCCGCACAGATTGACGCTTCGAAGACCCCTCAATTGGGGTAGGCTTGGCAGGGGTCTCGGAGATTGACAACAATGTCGCGTGAGTCGGACGAATTCGTCTGGATTCCGTGTGAAGCCTCAGCCAGCGTCTTCTCGGACGAGCGCCGTGTCAGCATCCGGTTGGCGAGCGGCACGTGGGACGGCCGGGTCGATGTCAATCAACTTCGGGAGCGGGTGTCCGCGGGACCCACGGCCATTCGCGCGACGATCGTCGAATCTTCGGGCCGAGCGACGGTCGTTCGACTTCCGGGTCAGACGAAGCGAACGGAATACGTCGAGCTGTCCTGACTCGTCCTTCCCTAGTTACACCAAATTGCCAGTGGAGTAACAGGAATTCAACAGGGGGGCGGTATATCCGTTACCAGCGGGGATGAATCCGATGGGGAGTCCTAGAGCGAGAAAGGGGGACCGTATGGCAGCATCGGAGGCCGTGTTCATCGGGATTCAAGGCACCGTCGTCGCACTCGATGTCGCGACGGGCGAGGAGCTCTGGCGAGCGGACTTGAGGGGCGCCGATTTTGTGACCGTCACGGTCGTGAACGGCCATGTGTATGCCGCCACCAAGGGTGAGCTGTTCGCCTTCGATTCGGCCACGGGAGCGCAGCTGTGGCACAACACGTTGAAAGGTCTGGGCCGCGGGCTGATGACGATCGCAGGGGGGGTGCAGACTCCGGTTGCGGCAGCCAGGCGCCGCCAGCAGCAAAGCGATGGTGGGGTGGCCGCCGCTGCCGCGGCGAGCTGAGGCAAGAGGAGCGGGCTATGAATCGAGAAGTCGTGATCGCGAACTCCATCCTCTGGGCGGCTGCAATCGTCGCGTCGGCGATCCTCCATGCGCCCACATTTCTGACGCTCGTTCTCTTGCCGTCCCTGGCGACGTGTTCGTTGATCCTTGCGCGCCGGCGCTCGCGCGTTGGGACACGCGTATGTCGAGACGACTCATCCGCCGGGCACCTTTACGTCGCGCCGTAGCCGTCGATAGCAAGCGCGAATGGCGGCACCGCCGGATTCTCCCGCGTTCGCGGCGTCGATGAGCACGGCATGGGGCGCACGATTCACGAGGAACCACGTGTTCCCAACGTCTACGAGCCGGCGAACGGACGGGAGCTCACGCGCGGACGGCGCTCCGATCCTCCTGCCCGCCGCCTGAAATGCCCGTCGATCCCCGCCTACGGACAGGTCGCGCTCGTCTCCGGAATCCCGTTGCTCTGCGCCCCCCACGGTCCGCGTCCGCACGCGTTGCTGCCGCGGACCACGTACCAGAAGCAGGCGCCCGCTGCCGGGTTGGTTGCGTCGTTGAACGTCGATGTGGGCGATGCGACCGCGGAGGCCAGGCACGTCTCGTCCCCACCGCCCGGACCCACGGGCAAACCGCTCACGAGACCCCGCAGGATGTCCGAGGATGTCGCGGTCGGCGGGACATTCCAGGAGATCGAAGAGACTCCGCCCGACTGCGCGACGTGGAGCCCGGCGTCGACCGCGGCCGGCGGGCCGCCGCCCGGCAAGATGCCCGCATAGTTCGACGGACCGGAAGGCGACCAGGGCACGGTGCCCGACCCGCCGGCGACCGTCACCTCGCTGAAGGTCTCCGCACCGTCGGCATCGACCGCCCCCACGATCACGTAGCCGGGTGCTCCGTTGCCGGCCGTGAGCACGCCGGTGCTGATGTCGATGAACGTGCAGCCCGCGCCGGAGACATTGCAGGTCGTGTCGTAGTAGATGTACCAGCGTAGTGGGGGCACGCCGCCGGCCGCCGTGTAGTTGACCGTGGCGCCCGCGGCCACGCTCGTGGTCGGCGGCGAAATGCACAGGGTTACGGGAGCGAAGACGATGTTCTTCGCGCCGGAGAATGAGGGCAGGTGGTTGGCGTCGCCGTTGTACTGGGCGTAAACGTCGACGGACTGGCTCGGCTGCACCATCCCCGGCGGGATCGCGGTCGTCAGGAAGACCGTGGCCGCGGTGGTCGTGCCGTTCGTGATCGTCACGTCGCCGAGGTTCCAGGAGAGATCGAGCACCTGGTTGGTCAGGTGGGAACGGAAAACGAAGGACACGATCCCGGCGAGATTGTGAGCGTTGACCCCGTTGACGTTGACGGTCGCGCTGAGGTTGACGCTGCCCCCCTCCGTCGTGTTGATCGGAACGGCGCCGATCGCGGTCGTGGTCGGGGTCAGCCCGGCCCAGGCGCTCACGAGACTGGTGGCGTTGACGGATCCGAGCCCGCTCGCGCAGTCGTATCCCGAAGCTGCCGCGAATCCGTAGAGCAGGCCGGCCGGGCAGCCCGGGTCGACGCCGGAATGGCAAGTGACCTCGTTGTTGCCGGTTGTAATGTCGTGGAAAGCCGCCGGCACCGAGGCGCTCGTCGCGTAGAGCAGCGGGTTGATGTTCCCCAGACGCCCGCCCGTGGCCTGGTTGGCGAGGGCCACGACGCCGGCGAATGCCGGCGTGGGCGCCGAGGTGCCCCCAATCTGGATGACTTGGGGGGTGGCGCCGGTGTTCGTGCAGTCGCTGACGGCAGGGTCGAGGGTGCACGTCATCAACGTGCCGTACTGGGTGCTGCCCTCTCCGGCGGTGAAGGACACGTCGGGAATTTGGCGCTGATTGGCCGGGATCACCGGTGTCGGCAGGCTTCCGACTATCGCGCACGTGGGGATTGCGCTCTGATACAGTGGCCGTGAGAAGACCGAGCTGATCCCGCCGCCGGTCGCCGAGACTCCTCCCGAATATGCATTATGGAACTCGTTCCAGACCTGCTCGGTGCCCACGGCGCTCACGGTGCCTGCGGTGAAGGTCAGTCCTCCGGATTTGGAGAAGCCCGTGCCCCCCACCGCCGTGACCTGCGGATAGGACGCAGGGATGTTCACATAAAGGCCGCCCTTGCCCTGGCAATCGGCCGCGCCCGAGTCTCCCGCGGCCGCGATGAAGCTGATGCCTTCCAGCGCGGCGGCCGCGCCGTACACCTGGAACAAGTCGGCATCCGCGGGCGCCGCCCCCATCTCACAGCCCCCCCAGCTCACGCTGAGGACGCCGCCGTAGTTATGCTCGATCGCGTAGAAGACGGCGTCGAAAACGTTCTGGTCGTTCGCACCGGTGTAGACGTAGTCGATGGTGGCCGCCGGCGCGATCGCGCCCGCCCACTCGACGTCGAGCGCGGCCTCGAGTCCCGCGCCGTTTGCTGCTTGCGGCGCGCCGGTGTTCGGCACGAGCGTCTTGGTGATGTTGTTGACGGCGAGACCGTACCTCGTGCGGAACGACGTGAGGTCCGCCTGGGCGACGTCGGTGATGCCGACGACGGCGATGGTGACACCGGCGCCCGTGATCGGGGTCCCGCCGATGCCGGGGCTGTAGAGCGCGTTGACGTTGTAAATGAACGCCCAGTCCGGGGGACCGATGCCGTTGCCGCTGCAGTAAACATCCCCGGCCGGGCAAGTCGCGTCGGGTTGCGGGACGACGCGGAACTCGGTCTTGGGGTGGCGCGGGTAGAAATCGTGCGTGTTCGTGATGTTGAGGACCCGGTCCGCGATCTCGGCGGGGACCGAGGGAGGGCGGGCCATCGCGAAATGCCGCTCGCCGTTCACGTCGTACGCGTGCAGCTCCGTCCGGAATGCCGCCTCGACCTGGGCGACCGTGCCGGTGAACGTGACGCGGGCCCCAAGCGCCGATGTCCCGTGCACCGTGAAGCCCTGGGAGGCCAGCCAGGCCGTGGCCCGGGCGACCGTCTCTTCGCCGGCGCCGAAGCGCGCGGCATACTGTTCGGGCGTGAGCCAGCGGTGGTAGCTCGGGGAGCCCGGCCGCTGGATCTCCGTGAGGAGCGCCTCGCGGTCCGCCTCCTGCGCCGCCGTGAGCTTGAACACCAGCGACATGTTGTGGAGCACCTTCGTGCCGGCGAGCCGGCCCCTGTCGAGCTCGGGCGAGGCCAGCGGGTGCGCCGCGCGATCGAGCCGCACGTAGCCGGACGCCTTCGCCGGTGAAGCGGTGCTAAGTCCCATTGAGCACGCCAGCAACGCGGCAAGCCCGGCCAGGAGACTGCGAGCGGCGTTTGCGGAGCTTGTTTTCACGGTGTCCTCGATGTCGTCGTCGGTGAAATAGCCTTCAGGAAAACGGGTCACCCCCGCGCACGAATGCGTGGGCAGATATACGCCAGATCGGTCGAAGGAACGGAGACGAAATCGATTCCGGCCGTCGGCACTCCCACCCCCGCGCCCTCCCGGCCGGCTCTCGGTCGACGGGGCGGGCAATCCGGTGCGTCAGTCGTGAACTTTCCGGAACGGGACCGGGGGGAGGCGCCCGCGCGAGGCCGGCCGCGCCGGCCACGACTGCGGTTGGACGCACGGGCCCGCGGATCCTAGATTCCGCTTCCAGACGAGAAGAGGATCGGACCATGCCGGGCGATGCCACCGACACCCAAGCCTGCCGGCGCCGCGCGCCCCGCTTCAGGCTCGACCAAGGACCCTCCGGGTTCATTCAGTTCGACCTTCGGGACGGCTCGCGGTGGATGCTGGTCGTGACCGAGATCAGCGCCGGCGGAATCCGGTTCAAGGTTCACGACGGCCGCCCCGCGCTCTCGCCCGGAACGCGAATCGATACGGCGACCGTGCAGGTGGGGGACGTCCGCTTCAACGGCAGCGTCCGCGTGGTTCACGTCACCCAGGATTCCGCCGGGGGCGCGTTCTGCGGCGGAGTCTTCACTCCGGAAGCCGAAGCGAACAAGCGGATGATGACCGTTCTGCTCGGCGCCTTGGAGAATCGAGCTTCATCCTCATCCGGCGACGTCAAGCTGCACTAACATAGCCTCAGCTCAAGGAGGCTTTCATGCGCATGAAGACGCTGGGTATGGGTCTCGCTTTCGTTGCCACGGCCGGTCTCGGATTCGCCGCCGGCACCACCGCGAAGAAGCAGGGTGTGATGTGGGCGGCCTCCGAGGAGACGTGGGTGCCGCTGACCAAGGACAGCCCGTTGTCGAAGGTCGCGCTGTGGGGCGACCGCGACAAGGGCCCCGACTACGCAATGCTCCTCAAGCTCCCCGCCGGCGCGCACGCCGGGTTGCACTCCCACACGGCCGACTACTACGCGGTCTTGGTCCAGGGCAGCTGGGTCCACACGTTTGACGGCGGACAGCCCAAGGAGCTGACCCCGGGTAGCTACGTCTTCCAGCCGGGCAAGCAGCTGCACGACGACGAGTGCAAGGGGACGACGGACTGCATCATCTTCATCCACCAGCACGGCAAGGGAGACTTCATCCCCGCCAAGAAGTAAGACCGGGCCCGCGATCGGTGACGTCGGGGATTCCGCGCGAAAACTCGACCATCAGACGCCACGCAACGTATCAAGCATCCGCACAACGCCGGGAGGATCGGCATGACCGTGTCTGTCGGGATTCTGCGCGTCATCGCATGCTTGGCGCTGCCGGCGGCAATCACCACCGTGATTCTCGCATCCTTGAACGCGTGGGCTGACGTGGATGACCGGCCGAGCCCCATCGAGGTCGTATGCCCGAAGCCGCCGGCGGCGGTGCCTGCCGATGGGAACCTCGTTCTCGCCTATGAGCTCCATGTGACGAACTTCGGCACGGCACCGCTGATATTTCGGAGCGTCGAAATCGCCGGCGGCGACAAGGCCGCGCCGTTGGCCACGATCGACGGGAAGAACCTCGCGCAGAGCCTGCAGCTCGTCGGCCCGGGCGACGACCCGGAGCGTCTGGAGCCCGGGCGCCGCGCGATCCTCTTCGTGTGGCTCCCGGTGTCGCCCGTCGGCGTGACACGCGCCATGGTTCCCGCAACTCTGCGACACCGGTTCACGTTCGAGCTCGGCGACCATGTTTCCGTGCTCGACGGCATCGTGGTGCCCACCGGGGCGAGCAAGGATGCAGCGCAAGCGCCGCGACCGCCGGTCCTCGATCCACCCTTCAGCGGAGGCACCTGGCTCGTGGGGAACGGGCCCTCCAATGCCTCCGCGCACCGGCGCTCCGTCATTGCCCTTGCCGGTCGCGCCTCGATCTCCCAGCGCTTCGCGATCGACTGGCTTCTGATCGGCGCCAACGGCAACACCTGGCATGACGACGTGGCGAAGCTCGAAAACTGGTGGGGGTTCGGCGAACCTATTCTGGCCGCGGCCGACGGCGAGGTGACGCGAGTCGTCGACACGTACCCGGACAACGTGCCGCGCACGAGCCCGCCGCCGGTGACGGTCGCCAACATCGCGGGCAATCACGTCATCATTCGCTTCGCTCCGAATCTCTACGTCATGTGCGCTCACCTCCGGCAGGGGAGCGTGCGCGTGAAGGAAGGCCAGCGCGTGAAAAGAGGCGAGCCAATCGCCCAGCTGGGCAACAGCGGCAACACGACCGGGCCTCACGTGCACTTCGAGGTGATGGACGCCAACTCCGCGATGGCCGCCGAGGGCGTGCCGTGGGTATTCTCGGAGTTTCACGTCCTGGGGTTTGGGAAGGACTACGAACCCGACCACCATCCCGACGTCCTGCACCGGAACGAGATTCCGGCGGACGACATGGTCGTGAGCTTCCCGCTCGCGGAGTCCCAGCCTCAGTCCCATGGGAGGTCCCGATGACTCGATCCCGTCTCATCGTTACCCTGCTGGCTGCCACCGCCATCTCGGTTGGGCAAGCGCGATCCGCGGACACGGGGGTGCCGGCCGCACCGCCGCCGCGCCCGCCCCAGGCGTGTGCGACCGAAGAGTTCCGGCAGTTCGACTTCTGGCTGGGCGATTGGATGGTCACGAACCCGAGCGGCAAGGTCGTCGGATCCAACAGCATCACGCTCGAACATGGCGGATGCGTGCTGCACGAGCACTGGATCGGCGCCAAGGGCGGAACCGGATCGAGCCTCAACCTGTTTGATGCCGCCACGAAGCACTGGCATCAGACCTGGGTCGACAACTCGGGGACGCTGCTCCTCCTGGACGGCGGGCTCGTCGACGGCCGCATGGTTCTCGCGGGGCCCGGCAAGGGGCCCAAGGGAGAGAGCGTCACGAATCGCATCTCATGGGAGAAGCTCGTCGACGGGCGTGTCCGGCAAACGTGGACCGTGTCCTCGGACGGCGGCAAGACGTGGACCGTCTCTTTCGACGGGCTCTACGCGAAGAAGTAGACGGAGCCGCCTGATTCAGGCGTGACGGCCGCTCGCCTCGTCGAAGTCGGAGAGCGTGAATGTGTTCAGGGCGATGATC
The DNA here is from genome assembly GCA_964647625.1 of uncultured Acidobacteriota bacterium. GTDB lineage: Bacteria > Acidobacteriota > Polarisedimenticolia > Polarisedimenticolales > DASRJG01 > DASRJG01. The sequence goes on along the minus strand of CAZYHZ010000022.1, from coordinate 52,382 downwards.
TTGGCTTTCGTGCGGAACGATGGAGGCAGAACCATCTGCGCTTCTTCCTTGCTGTCCGCGTCGATGATGACCCACCCGCTGTGCACGCCGGCCTTGCATCCCCAGTCGGCCTGCGTCAGGAAGTGCGAGCCGGACTTCAGCGCCAGCTTGACGAACGCGGCGCACGTCTTCCCGTCGGCCTCGTGGGGAAGCTCGATCAAGAATCTTGCCATCGCCCTGAATTTGTACTCCCGGGGGAGCGGGCGAGGCAAGGGATTTCCTCGGGGACGGTGAACCCATGGAGCTGTTCCAGATCGACGACGCCGGCCACCTGTTCATCTCGCCCGCGATCGAGGATTGGAGCGTCCTGAAGCACCATCGAATCGACACCGTCATCGACCTCGACGGCGGGCTCGATGCCGGCGTGCCCACGATTCCCGACAAGTGGCTCTACGTCTATTTCCCGATCTACGACGAGGACTTGCCGAACGTCGCGAAGCTGGAGGCGGTCGCGCGCCTCGGCGCCTCGCTCGTTCGATCGGGGCACCGCGTCCTCTCGCACTGTGGCATGGGATTCAACCGCTCCGCTCTGATCGCAGGATTGATCCTTTGTGAGCTCGGCTACACCGGACCCGAAGCCGTTTCACGGCTGAGGGCTCGACGTCCCGGTGCGCTGTTCAACGAGAGATTCGCAGCTTACGTGGGGTCGCGGACCTAGCAGCGGAAGCGTGCACTGACGGGGCTGTCCGTTGAGAAGGAACGCCAGCCATCCTGACCCCCTCACGACGTACCGGTGAAAACCGACGCTCACGGCTCCCGTCACGATGACGAGGCCCGCGAAAGTCGTCGCGACCGAAAGGCCGAGCGGCGCCACGAGCCTGTAGAGGATCGCCATGGCCGGCCAATGCACCAAGTAGACCGTATAGGACATGTCTGAGAGGGATTGCACGAGTCGATTCTCGGCGTCGAAGTATCGCCTCCCCACCCAGAAGAGGAGTCCGCACATCGCGAGGCTGTTGGCTCCCGCCAGGAGGAGGACCGCGTGGCTGCCGAATCGTCGATCGGATGCGAACGCAACCGCGAGCCAGTACAGCGCGACGCACGCGCCATTGAAGAGCTTGTTGTCGATCAGCTCCTCGAGCAGCTCCTTGTCGAGGAACAAAACGTAGCCTGCGACAAAGTAGGTCCAGTACTCGAACACGTCGGTCTTGTCCGAGATGATCCATCTCGTCCCCCACGGAGTCGACGGTACGAAGCGGTCCGCTTGGGAAAAGACGTACTGCGTGACGACCAGAAGACAAAAGAAGACCGGAAAGCCGACCTTGCGCCGGCGAACGACCGAATCGATCTGCGGCCAGATCTTGTGCACCCCATAGACGACACAGACATAGATGATGAGCGTGCCCAAGAACCAGAGATGGCCCAGCCAGTTTCGCTCCAGCCAGTAGCTCGGAGTGGCGAGGAACGAGACGTCGTACCAGGTGGGTTGGTGCGCGCACGCGAGGAGCGTGTTGAACGTCAACCCGCAGAAGATCATCGGGATCGCGAGGCGGCGCAGACGCCTGCGGAGGAACTCCTCCGGAGAGTGAGCCGACAGCATCGTCGCCGCGAGGAACCCGGCGATGACGAAGAAACACTCCATGCGAAAGCTGTGAATGACGTCGTGGACGCCGGCGAGCGTGCGGCTCCGTTCCCTCAACAGCCAGGCGGCATGCAAGAGCAGCCCGAGGCTGAACAAGACGGATCGTGAGAAGTCGATGTAGCGGAATCGCATCGCGGAGGTCGACGGAACGCGGCAAAGCTCGTGCCACATCGAACGCCGGCCCCGCCCATGGGCGCTGCCCGTTCGCCGGTGACGGTTCCTGTGTGCATTTACGCCACACCCATGCGCATGAAACGGACTCTCGACGGGAAATCAGCGCTTTTTCCTGCTTTGCGTTGGTGATTGCGAACTCGTGCGTGACGCGCGCGATCGCGCCAGTGGGGGGTGTCGATCCAATCGTCCCGCTGGATCGACCTATCGGGACCGATTCAGCGGAGCGATCTGTGTCGCCTTCTCGTTGCCGATGATCCGAGCCAGGGCCGCGCGGTGCGCATCGGCCTCCTCGCTGCGTCCCTTCGCGTCGAGAATATCGGCGAGATTGGCATGTGCGGTGAGGGAGTCGGGGTACGCTCGAAGCACCTTGTCGAACAGACGTTCCGCGTCGTCGGATCTCCCTTGCAGGAGAGCGAGCAGGGCCGCGTTCTCGAGGGTCCGCTCGTCCGCCGGCCAGAGCGATCGCTCCTCGGCGCACAGAGGCGCCGCGTCGTCTGCCCGTTCCAATTCCATCAGGCTGCGGGCGAGGCTGAAGTGCGTGTTGGCGTCCTGAGGCGCGAGCCGGTGGGCTTCGCGGAAGTAGCTCACTGCCCGGACGACGTCACCGCGCTTGTAGTAGAAGGCTCCGAGGTTGCTGTCGGCCATCCACGCGCGAGGATTCCGGGCGAGCGTCTCGTTCCAAAGCGTGACTTCGTCTTTGTAGATGCGGCATTGCCGCCAGGTCAGGATGGCGAGCAGGCCGGTCACGGCAATGACCGATGTACCTCGCGCGGAAGGGCTGAACAGGGGAATCTGAGAGAGGCCAGCCCCCGCCATGGCTGCCATGCTCATCAACCCGAAGTACTGCCAATGGTCGGACACCCAGGAATAGCGCGTGAAGAACGTCACCACGAAGAAGATCAGGGCGGACGTCGCGATATAGAAATGCGCGACCGCAACGAACGGTCCTTTTCCGATGCGCCTGCGAGCCAGGAATGGCAGGACGAGCGCAGCGGCCGTCGCGAGCGCGGGAACGTACTGCAGGGGATCGCGCGGGTCGATCGACCAGCGATCGTAGATGAACACCAAGGGGTGTGGTGCCGCGAGCTTGCTCAGGTAGAACCAGAACGACCGGCCCGACACGATGCAGCGCTCCGCAAGACCCAGCGCGTAGGTCGCGCCCACGTCACCGCCGTGCATGCGTTCCACCAAGATCGTGACGACTCCCATCCCTGCGGAGACGAGGACGAACGGCGCCAGGGCCAGCGCGTGGCGCCATCGGATCCGGTCCTTCCACCAGAGGATCAGCGCGAGCGTCACCGGCAGGAACGAGACGGCCGTCTTGGCGAGCATCGCGAGAGCGAACGATCCGAGGGCGACCGCATACCAACGCCACCTGTGGGGGACGTCGCCGTCGGAGTCAGCATCGCTCGTGGGTTTGTCGTCGATTCCGGCGAATCGCAGGTAGGCCAAGCACGCCGAGAGCGCCAGCACCGACGAGAGCGTGTTCTTCAGCTCCGTCATCCAGGCCACGCTCATGACGTTCACTGGATGAACGGCGAAGATGCACGCCCCCGCAAACGCGCCGGGGACGCGCAGGCATGTCAGGAGCCTCCAGAGTAGGAGGGCCACCCCGGCGTGCGTCCCGATGTTGAGGACATGGAACCCCACGGCATGAAGGCCCCAGAGGTGGTAACCAATCCAAAAGACGCTGAAGGTCAGCGGGTAGTACTGAACCGTTGCGCTGGGATGGAACCAGATCGCCGATAGCCCCGCTGCGGACCGCAGCACCGGGTTCTCGCTGACGTGAAGGTCGTCGTCCCAGACATACCCGTTCCGCATCGCCGGGACGTAGGCCGCGAGTGTGACCAGAACGAGGACGAGCCCGAAGAGGGCTTGCGACTTTCGAGCCGATCGCCGCGAGGCTCTACGCCGAGAGACCATCGAAAGCGTTCATTCGAGGAAGTCTTCGTCGCCGGGAGTGTGGAGGGTCTCCGTCGTGAACATCCGGTAGAAGAGCGGCAACAAGAAGAGAACGACTGCGATCGACGTCACCAACCCGCCGATGATGACGAGCGCGAAAGGCCGCTGGATCTCGCTCCCGACGCCTCGCGAGATCGCCATCGGGGTGAGTCCCAGGATGGCGAGGAGCGCCGTCATCAGCACGGCGCGAACCCGCCCGACGGCCCCCGAGACGATCGCCGTGTCCAGCGGCTCTCCTTCACGCCGGCGCGCTTCGATCGCGCTGATCACGAGGAGCGCGGAGAGCGACACCTGGCCGAGGAGGGCGATGAACCCGACCGCCGCGGACACCGAAAGGTCGATCCCTCCGAACAGCAGCGCGAACGCGCCGCCCGTCATCGCGAACGGAGCGATGGCCAGGACGGCGGCGGCGCTCCGGGTCGATTGCAGCGCCATGTAGAGAAGGGAGAAGACCGCGAGCAGCGACACCGGGACGATCATCGCCAAGCGGCGCATCGCGCGGGCTTGGTTTTCGAACTCGCCGCCCCAGACGAAATAATGGCCTGCCGGAGGCTTCACCGCGCGATCGACGGCAGCCCGGGCATCCTTCACCACGCTTCCCATGTCGCGTCCTTCGACGTTGAACTTGAGCGCGAGGACCCGGCTGTTGGCTTCTCGATTGATACACGCCCGTCCGGTGTCCGTCGTGACCTTGGCGAGCTCGTGAAGCGGGATCCGGCCGCCCGCCGCCGACGGCACGGGGATGGCTCCGATGGCGTCCGGATCGCCCCGCTCGGTCAAGGGAAACAGAACGCGCACGGGGACCGGCCGCTCTCCCTCCCACATGGTGGTGACGACGCGTCCCTGGAGCGCGGTTTCCACGACGTCCTGGGCCGCGCCCACGGTGATTCCCGCGCGCGCGAGCGCGGGCCGATCCAGGTTGACGCGCAGCTGCGGGACCGTCGCGTCGCGGTACAGCTCGAGGTCGACGATTCCGGGGACGGACGCCAGGGTCGACTTGCACTTCTCGAGCGTTTGCCGCATGGCTTCGAGATCGGATCCGAATATCTTGAGGACCACTTTGCCGCGCACCCCGCTGATCGCTTCCTCCACGTTGTCCTTGATCGGCTGCGAAAAATTGAACGAGACCCCCGGAATCTCGGTCAGAGAAACGCGCATCGCCTCGACGAGGCGATCCTTGTCGAAGCCGGGGCGCCAGTCACCGTGCGGCTTCAGATGGACGAATGTCTCGCTCATGTTGACGCCTTCGTCGTCCGTCCCATCTTCGGGCCGGCCCTGCTCGCTCATGACTTCGATCACCTCGGGAAAGGCGAGGAGGCGCTTGCGCACGTCGGTGAGGATCGTCCCGCCGAGATTGAGCGAGATGCTCGGAGGCATCTCGACGAAGATCACCAAATCGCCTTCGTCGAGCTCCGGAAGGAACTCGCTTCCGAGGCGGGACAGCCCGAACAGCCCGAACGCGAGCAGCGCGACCGCCGAAAAGCCGACGAGCTTTCCCCGGCGCATCGAGAATGCGAGCGCCCGTCCGTAGAGGCGGCGCAGCGTGACGACGAACCGGGGCTCTCCGTGGTCGACGTCGTGGGGGCGTAGCAAGAGCGCGCACAGCGCGGGAACGGCCGTCAGCGCGAACACGAGCGCGCCGCCCAGCGCGAAGCTGTAGGTCATCGCGAGCGGGTGGAAGATGCGCCCTTCGATCCTCTCGAGGGTGAACACGGGGATCAGCGCGGCGATGATGATCGCCATCGCGAAGAAGGTCGGGGTCGCGACGTCGAACGCCGAGCGGGAGACGACCTCGAGGAGCTCGCGCCGCGTGCGCGGCCTCGTCGCGGCAGCCTCGTGCAGGATGTTCTCGACCAGAACGACCGCGCCGTCGACGAGGATGCCGAAATCGATCGCGCCCATCGAGATCAGGTTCGCCGGCAGCCCGAGCCATTTCAAGCCGATGAACGCAGTGAGGAGGGCGAGCGGGATGACCGAGGTCACGATCAACGAGCAGCGCAAGCTCCTCAGGAAGAGCCACACGACGCTGGCGACGAGGAGCGCGCCGAACAGCAGACTGTGGTGGACCGTCTCGAGCGTGAGATCGACGAGCGTCGTCCGGTCGTAGAACGGCTCGATCTTCATTCCCTCGGGCAAGATGCGGTGGTTGAGCTCGGCGACCTTCGCGTGGACCCCGTCCAGCACGGTCGAGGGATTCTCGCCGCGCCGGAGGAGGACGAACCCTTCCGTGACGTCGAGGAGGTCGTTGTACCCGACGTTTCCGCGGCGCGGCATGTGGGAGACGACGAGGGTCGCGACGTCTCCCACGGTGACGGGCGTGCCGCCCTCGTTCTTCAGAACCGTTTCCGCGATCTCGTGGGGATCGTGCAGGTAGCCCACGCCACGGATGACCAGCTCCTGCTCGCCATGCTCGAGGAATCCGCCGCCGACGTTTTCGTTCGAGCGCGCGATCGCATCGCACAGGTCCTGAAGCGCCAGTCCGTGGGCGATGAGGCGCGACGGGTCGACGAGAACGTGAATCTCCTTGAGAAAGCCACCGAAGCTGACCACGTCGGCAACGCCTTGAACCTGGCGCAAGAGCCGCGAGACGGTCCACTCCTGCTCGGATCGGATCTGCTCGGGGGTGTGCCGGTCGCTGACGAGGTGGTATTGGTAAATTTCGCCGAGCGGCGTGTCGTCGGGAGCGAGATTGGGCTGAACCCCCGCCGGGAGGTCGGCCTCCTGAAACTTCTCCGTCACGATGTTCCGGGCACGGTAGCCGTCCGTGCCGTCCTCGAACGTGAGCCAGATGAGCGACAGCCCGAACAGGCTTTCGCTGCGCATCTGGATCATGCCCGGCGTGCCGTTCAGGACGCGCTCCAGCGGGATCGTCACCTGGCGCTCGATCTCTTCAGGGGCCTGGCCGGGCATCTGCGCGATGACGTTGACCTGGATGTTCGTGACGTCCGGAAAGGCCTCGATCGCGGTATCGCGATAGGCGAAGACGCCGTACATGCCGATCGCAAGCACCATCGCCAGCACCGGGAGCCTGCGGTGCACGCACACATCGATGAGCCGACGGAGCATGGGCGGGGATTATGCAGCCGAATTTGCGATTGGATGGGCCAATTCAGGTGACCGGTCGTCTTAGACCATCAAAAGGACGGTAGAGTTAGAGCCTTCGAAGAGGAGACACTCCATGTCTCATCGACTCGCCGTACGGCCGTGCGGTCTCGGGCTTCTCGTCGTGCTGTTGGCGCCGGTGCGGGCGGCCGACACGCCCGTTGCGGCCGCGCCGCCCCCGGCCGCTGCGATGCTCCCCGACTCGGCCCCGCTCCCGATCGATCCGGCGGTCCGGACCGGCAAGCTGCCGAACGGGCTGAGCTACTTCGTCCGGCGCAACACCCGGCCGGAGAAGCGGGCCAACTTCTGGCTCGCCGTCGACGCGGGCTCCGTGCTCGAGGACGACGACCAGCAAGGGCTCGCGCACTTCGTCGAGCACATGGCATTTCGCGGGACGAAGAACTTCAAGAAGCTCGAGATCATCAACTTCCTCGAGCGCATCGGGATGAAGTTCGGACCGGACGTCAACGCCTTCACGAGCTTCGACGAGACGGTGTACCAGCTGACCGTGCCGACCGACGATCCGGCGATCGTGGACACGTCGCTTCGTATCCTGGCCGATTGGTCGAGCAACGTGACGTTCGCCGACGCCGACATCGACAAGGAGCGCGGGGTCGTCGTCGAGGAGTGGCGGCTCGGCCGCGGCGCCGAGGCACGGATGCGCGACAAGCAGTTCCCCGTCCTGTTCAAGGGGTCGCGGTACGCCGAGCGGCTGACGATCGGCAAGAAGGAGATTCTGGAGAACGCGCCTCACGACGCGATCCGCAGGTTCTACCGCGATTGGTACGTTCCCGATCGCATGGCGGTCATCGCGGTCGGCGACTTCGATCCCGATGCGATCGTCAAGGCGATCAAGAGCCGGTTCGGCAAGCTCAAGAGCCCGAAAAAGGAGCGACCGCGGGAGCTCTATCCCGTCCCGGGGCACGACGAAACGCTCGTGTCGATTGCCACCGACACCGAGGCCACCTCGACGCGCGTGTCGGTCTACTACAAGCTGCCGAAGGCGGGAAACACGCTCGTCGCGGATTATCGGCGTCAGCTCGTCGAACAGCTCTACCATCAGATGATCGACGCCCGCCTCGATGAGCTGCGCCAGCGGCCGGATCCGCCGTTCCTGTTCGCGTTTTCGAGCTCCGGCTCGTTCGTTCGCACCAAGGATGTCGTTTTCCAGACCGCGGGCGTTCAGGAGTCCGGGCTGGCGCGCGGCCTCGACACGCTCCTCGTCGAGCTCGCCCGAGTGGACCAGCACGGCTTCAACGAGAGCGAGCTGGAGCGCGCCAAGACGAAATCCCTGCGCTTCTACGAGCAAGCGTACAAGGAGCGAGACAAGGAAGAATCGATCGGATTCACGGGCGAGATCCTGAATCACTTCCTGGAGGGGGAGGCGATGCCCGGCATCGAGGTCGAGCTGGGTCTCGCACGACGCTTTCTTCCCGCCATCAAGGTCGAAGACGTCAACCACCTCGCGCAGGGGTGGGTCGGCGGCAAGAACCGGGTGATTCTGGTCAACGGGCCCGAGAAGGTCGCCGCATCGCTTCCTACGGAAGAGGGGATTCGCGGGATTTTCCAGGCGGCTTCCTCGAAGCCGGTCGAGCCCTGGGTCGACCGTGTGCGCAACGAAGCGCTCGTTCCGAATCCTCCCGAGCCCGGCACGATCGCAGACGCCTCCGCGATCCAAGAGATCGGAGTGACGCGCTGGAAGCTGTCGAACGGGGTCGTCATCTATCTCAAGCCGACGGACTTCAAGAACGACCAGGTGGTGCTGTCCGCGTTCAGCCCCGGCGGGAGCTCGCTCCTTCCGGATGACCGGTACGTCTCCGCGAGCTTCGCAGGGGAGGTTCTCTCCGAGGGCGGCGTCGGCCACTTCGACCGCGTCGAGCTGACGAAAGCGCTCGCCGGGAAAATCGTCGGGGCCTCGGGGTTCGTCGGCGATCTCGAGGAAGGGGTCCGGGGAAGCGCGTCGCCGGACGATCTCGAGACGCTGTTCCAGCTCGTCTATCTAGGCTTCGTCGCGCCTCGCGCGGACGCAGCGGCGTTCGATGCATGGAAGGCGCGGACCAAGGCGTCGATCGAGAACCGTCTCGCGCGCCCGGAAACCGTCTTCAACGACAAGATGCAGGTCACCATGGCGCAGGGGCACTTCAGGCGCCGTCCCATGTCGCCGGACCTCGTGAACGAGATCGACCTCAAGGCCGCGGAAGAAATCTGGCGCGATCGATTCAAGGACGCGGGCGACTTCACGTTCGGGGTGGTCGGAGCGTTCAAGGTGGACGAGATCAAGCCGCTGGTGCTCCGCTACCTCGGGGGGCTCCCCGCGGCCGGCCGGGTCGAGACATGGAAGGACGTCGGCGTGCGCCCGCCGCCGGGGGTCGTCAACGTCGACGTGAAGAAGGGGGTCGAACCGAAGAGCCAGGTGCGGATCGCGTTCACCGGGCCCGCCAAGTGGACCCGGGAGGGCGCGCACCTCATGGACGCGCTCTCCGGCGCGCTCAGGATCCGGCTGCGGGAAGTACTGCGTGAAGACCTGGGCGGCGTCTACGGTGTCGGTGCTTCCGGCGGGATCTCGCGGCGCCCGATCGAGCAATACTCGTTCACCGTGTCGTTCGGCTGCGCTCCCGAGCGCGTCGCCGAGCTGCAGAAGGCCGTCTCCGGCGTCCTCGACGCGGTCAAGAAGGACGGCTTCAGCGACGAGATCGTCGGGAAGGTCAAGGAGCAGGAGACACGCGATCGTGAGGTGGCGCTCCGGGAGAACTACTTCTGGCTGGGCCAGATTCTCGATGCCGCCCGGTTCAACGAGGACCCGCGGCTGCTCCTCGAGTACGGCAAGCTCGTCGCGAAGGTCACGTCGGACTCGCTCCGCGATACCGCCAAGAAGTATCTGAACGACGAGAGGGTGGTCGTTGGCGTTCTATACCCCGAGACGGGAGCGCCGGCGAGCACGGCGCCCTCGAATCCTTAGGAACTCCATGCTCCGTCCCGCGCGCACTCGATGGGGGAGTTCCTGAATTCCGGGCTGGCCTCACGCCGCGTCCTACGGTTGATAGCGGCGTTCAAGTTCGGGAAGGCCGCCGTGCTCCTCGCCGCCGGCGTGGGCGCGCTGAAGCTGCTCCGCGCGGACCGCGCCGCCATGGTCCAAAGCTGGCTCGTGGGGCTTTCTCTCGAACGAGACCGTCACATCGCAGCAATCGCCGCAGAGCGCGCGCTGGCCCTGTTCGATCTCGCCGGGCCGACCGGATTCAGCAAGCTGGCGGCAGGTGCTTTTCTGTTCGCGACCGTGTTCCTGGTCGAAGGCGTCGGCCTGGCTCTGGCCAAGCGTTGGGCTGAGTATCTGACCGTGGCCGCGACGAGCCTGTTCTTGCCCGTCGAGGCCGTCGCCGTTTGGCACCACTGGACGCCGCTGCGCGGCGCGACCTTGGCCGTGAACCTCGTCGCCGTCGTGTACTTGGTGGCGCGAATCGGGACGCAGCGAGGATCGGACCGGAGCTAGATCCAGGTGCCGAGACCGGGGCGGAAACGGCGCAGCCGGCCGCCATGGTGTGGCGAGAATGAACGTGGGAGCGACACCGGGGCGCCGCCGGTCGCCGTCAGGTGAAGGCTCGATGCGGGACGCGCAGCCGGAGCAACGGCTCGCCATGCCGCGCTAAATCGTCGAACCCACCCACGAGCTCAACGCATGCGCTGCACCTCGAAGACCGGAGAACGGTCCCTGGTCCGGAACGTGCTCTCCATTCGTACCGCAACGCCTGAAAACCGTTCCCACGGGCTTCATCCGGAGGAGGAACACATGGCTCACAACGACATCGGATCGGTTCGCCGGCTCTTTGCAGCAGGGATCGCGGGTGCCATTCTCGGCGTCGTCACGTTCGCGGCCGGAGTCACGGGCCAGGGGCCGAACCGGTTCCAGGATGTTCGCCCCACGCGAGGCACCCCGCCCGGCTCCGGGTTCAACAGGGCGGGGGACATCCTCATTTCCGACCAGTACAACAACAGGGTCATCGAAATCGACGAGTCCGGCAAGATCGTCTGGTCGTTCGGCAAAGGCCCGGCGGACCTGACGTCCGGCAAGTCCCCGGTCGGCGTCAATGACGCGCAGCGCGTCGGCGACCTCACTCTGGTCGCCGGTACGGGCAATCCGGGCGGGTTCGGTGACTGCAATCCGGGTCCCTGTCCGGACAACCGCGTCATGCTCGTGAATCCGGTCGGGCAGGTTGTCTGGCAGTACGGGCAGTTCGCCGTGAGCGGCTCCGAGCGGAATCAGCTCGACACGCCGGTGCAAGCGACCTACCTCCCGAGCGGAAACGTCCTGATCACGGATCAGGCGAACGAGCGGGTCATCGAAGTCATGCGGAGCGGGACGATCGCCTGGCAATACGGCGAGACGGGGGCGACCGGAACCGGCGACAATCTGTTGAACAATCCGAACAGCGCCGAGCTGCTCGAGAATGGGCACATCCTCATCGCCGACGAGAACAACGATCGGGCGATCGAGGTCGACCGAAACCACCACGTCGTCGCGAGCTTCAGCGCGAAGGGATCGGTGGGCGCGGTGGCATTCGCCAGCCGCCTCGACAACGGCAACACGCTGCTGACGGACGCGGGGAACGCGAGGGCCGTCGAGGTCGACGCCGCGGACAACCCCGTGTGGCAGTGCGCGACGAATACGGATCCGAACAGCAATACGGATCCTCAGCCCTCGCGCGCGATCCGCCTGTCGAATCGGAACACGATCATCAGCGACCAGTACAACAATCGCGTCTTCATCGTTGATCATGCCACCCCGTGTCACATCGTGGCGACCTACGGGCTGCCGCTCGACGACGGGCTGAACAGCGGCTTCGGCAGCGAGAACGCGAACCAGGGGATGAATGGGCCCTACGACGCCAAGGTGGTCGGCGACTTCAACGGTCTGACCCCACCCACCGGCGTCGCTTCAGCCGCTCTCGGAGCGGTCCCTCACCGGTGAGCCGGGGGTCTTCATCGCGCCGCTTCCGCGGACGACGACGAAGATCGCCGTCGCGACGGCGAGCACGAGTCCGACCTTCATCCATTCGCCCGGCGTGATGCTCGTCAGAAGCCAGACGATCATGGCGCACGTCAGAAGGGGCACCGTGGGGCCGCCGGGCAGCGAGAACGGCCGCGCATCGCCATCCTGGATGCCGCGGCGCTTGAGCAGGTAGCCCGCGACCGCGCTGGCGAAATACAGAAGGAGCGCCGAGACGTTCGAGAGCACCGCCAACGCCTCGAACTCGTTCCCGATGGCGAGCGCGCACACGACCATCGACTGCACGACGATGGCGACGTACGGCGTGTGAAATCGCGGATGGACGTTCGCGATCGCCCTCGGCAGGAAGCCGTCGCGCGCGAGGGCGAACAGGGCTCGCGGCACGACGAGCGTCATCGCGCTCAGGTAGCCGAGGGTCGAGACGATCGCGCCGCCCAGGAGCAGGGTCCGGCCGGGCGGGCCCATGAGATGCTCGGCGACGAGCGCGAGCGGGGCGGTCTTCGAGCCGGCCAGCGCCGGACCGAGCACGCCCTGCGCGACGAGCTGAATCGCGAGGTAGAGCACGGTGATGCCGCTCATCGCGATGGCGATGGCCCAGGGCACGGTGCGCGAGGGGCGCTTCATCTCGCCGCTCGGCACGAGGGCGCACTCGACCCCGGTGAATGCGAAGATCAGCACGATGGCGGTGCGGGCCACGCTGGATGCGGACGGCATCTCGGGAATGGCCAGATTTGACGGCTCGATCGCCAGCACGCCGACGCCGACCAGCACCAGAAGGGGCAAGAGTTTCGCCACCGCAAGTAGGGTGATGAGCCGCGAGCCTTGCTTTACCCCGGTGACGTTGATGGCGGCCATCACCGCGAACGCGCCCGCCAGCAAAAGGGCGCGGGCCCAGGGGCCCGAAAGGGCGGGTGCTACGGCGGCTGCGAAGCCCGCGCAGGCGCTTGCGACGCTCGCCACCGCCGTCGTGCCGAGCAGCCACAACAGCACACCCGCCATGAATCCGGCATAGGGGCCGAACACGACCGCGACATATGAATAGGGCCCGCCGGTGCGGGACACCCGGCTCCCGGCCTCGGCGAAGCAGAGAACGATCAGACCCATCGTCACGGCGCAGATCACGTAGACGATGGGAGCGGCGGCGCCGATCATGCCGCTCACCGCCGCCGGAAGCCGGAAGATCCCCCCGCCGACGGTCGTGTTGAAGATCGCGGCTGCGAGGCCCAGGATGCCGATCGCCCGCACGAGGGCGCGCTCTGATTCGATGCGCATGGCGGCGACAAAATACAGCGCAAGGGCGCGAACGGACTACTACCTCATCGACAGGATCGGCTCCATCACCGCCATCGTGGCCCGGCCCGTCCGACGGGGGTAACATCGGAGCCGCACCGGCGAGAATCTGCTCATCACACCGTGCGAGGAGGTGGAGACATGGCGACCAAGCCAAGCATCGTGTTCTGCCACGGACTCTGGGCCGATGGATCGTGCTTCAGCAAGCTGATCCGTCCTCTGCAGGCGGAAGGGTATGAATGCATTACGGCGCAGTACGGCCTGAACACGACCGCCGAGGACGTCGCCTTGACGAAAGCGACGATCGGCCGGGTCGGCAGCCCGGTGATCCTCGTCGGTCACTCCTACGGCGGAAGCGTCATCACGGGTGCCGGAACCGACGATCGCGTTGCCGGGCTGGTTTACATCGCCGCGCTCGCCCCCGACGCCGATGAAACGTCTCAAACCCAACAGGCCAAGTACCCGACCACCGAGGTGTTCTCGCAAATAGAAGTCGTGGATGGGCGAATCTGGCTGCGCCTGGCGGGCACGAAGTATTTCTGCGGAGACCTTTCGGAGCAGGAGCAGAAGCTCGTCTGGGCGACTCAGGGCGTGCCGAAACCCGATCTGTTCGACGCAAAGGTCGGGGGAACGGCCTGGAAGTCGAAGCCGAGCTGGTACATCGTCGCCAAGAAGGATCAAACCGTGCATCCCGATCTCGAGCGAGCCATGGCAAAACGGATGGGCGCGACCACCCATGAGCTCGACAGCAGCCATGTGCCGATGCTCTCGCAGCCGGAACGCGTGCTCGATGTGATTCGTGCCGCTGCAAAGGCGGTTTGAGGACGATCCGCTGACGGCGTCGAGGGCCGGGCGGTACGCCATCAACAAGATTGAAGCCTGATCGGGGCATTCTTGCGTCCATCGCGCCGGAGCACATATTTCTTCCGAACACTGCGGGTTCGTCGGTGGGAGATCCGGGATGGAATCGGTGCTCGAGCGTGAACGTGGCGTGAAGACCTGCCCCTGGTGCCACGACAGCCGTCAGTGTGCCAAGTGCGGTGGAACGGGCCAGCGCACGGTGAAAACACGCATCCTCCATCGTGCTCGCGAAGCCGAATGCCGGGCGTGCGAGGGGACCGGCGTGTGCCAGTTGTGCAAGCCGAAGGAAGACAGCACCAGGAGCTGAGCCGTAGCATCTTCGCCACACTCGGTTCATTTTCTCCACACCCGTCTTCAGTGCAGGGCCAAATGCCGGTAGGCGCACGACGCCGGCGCCATTCGATCGCTCCGCTCAGGTGGACGCGCGATTCCGCTGAACTTATGTTCCGGACCCCGGGAGGGTGGCTTCATGCCGCTCTGTGTGAGTCCCACCGCATTGGACCTGGCCCGCCGCATGCTCGTTGCAGCCTGCATGGACGCTCTCGCATGACGTCGCGGGGAGAACACGGATCGGCGCTCGCTCCGGCTCGACATGCGGCTTCGGCGTGCCGATTCTGCGGCGCGCCGCTCGACCGCACGTTCGTCGACCTGGGCATGTCACCGCTCTGCGAAAGTTTCCTCCCCGCGGACCGGCTGAACGACATGGAGGCGTTCTACCCGCTTCACGCGATGATCTGCTCGGGGTGCCTCCTGGTCCAGCTGCCCGCGTTCGTCACGCGCGAACACATCTTCCGGGAGTACGCCTATTTCTCGTCATTCTCCGAAACGTGGCTGGCCCATGCCGAGCAGTACGTCGAGACGACGATCGAGCGCTTCGGATTGGGACCGGCCTCGCACGTCGTCGAAGTGGCCAGCAACGACGGCTACCTGCTCCAGTATTTCCTTCGCCACGCGGTTCCGGCGCTTGGGATCGAGCCGGCGCGCAACGTCGCGCTCACCGCTCGCGAAAAGGGCGTTCCGACGATCTCCGAGTTCTTCGGTCGAGACCTCGCCCGCTCGGTACGAGACGAGCACGGAGCCGCGGATCTCATCGTCGCCAACAACGTTTTGGCCCAGGTTCCCGACCTCGACGACTTCGTCGGCGGCATGAAGATCCTGCTCGCCGAGCACGGCGTCGTGACGATCGAGTTTCCGCATCTGCTTCGATTGATCGAAGGGAATCAGTTCGACACGATCTACCACGAGCACTTTTCCTATTTCTCGCTGTACACCGCGGAGATCATCTTCCGAAAGCACGGCTTGTGGCTCTTCGACGTCGAGGAGCTTCCGACGCACGGGGGGTCGCTGCGCCTGTTCGCCCGGCACGCCGAGGACGGGACGAGACCGATCTCGCTGCGCCTCCAGGAGCTGCGCCGTCGCGAGGATTCCGCGGGGCTCACGCGACTCGACGGATACGCCTCGTTCGCCGGCAAGGTCGAGGAAACCAAGCGCAAGCTTCTCGAATTCCTCATTGCCGCCAGGCGGGCGGGCAAGCACGTCGCCGGGTACGGAGCTCCGGGCAAAGGGAACACGTTGTTGAACTACTGTGGAATTCGAACGGATCTGCTCGAATACACCGTGGATCGCAACCCGTACAAGCACGGCAAGTACCTGCCGGGAACGCACGTGCCGATCCATCCGCCGGATCGAATTCGCGAGACGCAGCCCGACTACGTGCTGATCCTCCCCTGGAACTTCCAGGAGGAGATCGTTCGCCAGATGGCCTTCATCCGGGACTGGGGAGGGCGGTTCGTCGTCCCGATCCCGGAGGTCCGGGAATTGCCCTGAACCTTCCCGTGGCACGCCCATGACGATCGACCGGTTTCTCGAGGAGTTCGCGCCGGGCCCGCTCGGCACGGAGATGTACGCGCTGGCCGAGCGTCTGTTCCCCATCTGCCGGAGCATCACCGGCGAGGGGATACGCGAAACACTCCGCGAGGTGGGGCGGCACATCGATCTGACGACTCACGACGTTCCGTCGGGAACCCAGGTGTTCGACTGGACCGTACCGAAGGAGTGGAACATCCGCGACGCGTGGATCGCGCGGCTGGACGGGACGCGCGTCGTCGATTTCCGCGCCTCGAGCCTGCACGTCGTGAGCTACAGCATCCCCGTACGGAAGGTGCTCTCGCTGCCGGAGCTGGGGCCGCATCTTCACTCGATCCCGGATCGACCCGACTGGATCCCCTATCGAACGTCCTACTACGCACCAACCTGGGGCTTTTGTCTGTCGCAGCGGCAGCTCGAGTCCCTTCGGGACGATCGATACGAGGTCTGCATCGATTCGTCGCTCGAAGACGGCCACCTGACGTACGGCGAGTGCTTCCTTCCCGGAGTCACGAAGGACGAGATTCTCGTGTCGTGCCACGCGTGCCATCCCTCGCTCGCCAACGACAACCTCTCGGGCGTGAGCCTCGTCACGTCGCTGGTCAAGATCCTTTCCGGCCTCGAGCGGCGTTACGGCTACCGGCTGCTCTTCGTGCCCGGGACGATCGGCCCGATCACGTGGCTCGCGAGAAACGAGGAGGCCGCGACGAGGATCCGGCACGGTCTGGTCGTGGCGGGTGTGGGCGACCGCGGCCCGCTCCACTACAAGCGCAGCCGCCGGGGAGACGCCGAGATCGACCGTGCGGCCGCTGTCGTCCTACGCGGCAAGGACGGAAGCTCGATCGAGCCGTTCTCGCCGTACGGGTACGACGAGCGGCAGTACTGCTCGCCGGGATTCGATCTCGCCGTCGGCTCGTTGACGCGCACTCCCTACGGCCGCTATCCCGAATACCACACCTCGGCCGACAACCTCGATTTGATTCATCCCGGGAGCCTCGCCGACTCCCTTCGCGCTTATCTCGAGATCTTCGCGGTTCTGGAACGGAACGCGACATTCCGGAACACCAACCCGAAATGCGAGCCCCAGCTGGGCCGCCGTGGACTCTACAGCGCTGCCGGAGGCCTGCGGGACTCGAAGGCGGCCGAGCTGGCGATGCTTTGGGTCCTCAACCAGTCGGACGAGCGCCACAGCTTGCTGGACATCGCGGAGCGGTCCGGGCTCGCGTTCGACTCCGTCGCGACGGCGGCGAAACTATTAGAACAGCACGGTCTCGTGGAGCGCCGCTAAGGACAAGGACTCGCGGAGTCCAGCGCGCTCCGCCCGTACGTTCCCGTCCCGCAGGTATTCTGCCCCCGCACCAGGTACCAGTAGCCGTCGCCGAGGGGCGGGCTCGCGCCGGCATCGTCGTAAGGCGTGTCGGCGACGTTGTTGGCGAGGCACGTTGCCGCGCTGAAGTTCCCCGAGCTGCGCAAGGCGGACAGGAGCCCGCGGGCCGCGTCGTAGTTCGTGGCGCTGCCGGCGGTTGCGTCCTCCGACGTCCACGCGACGCGCGACGCACCGGCGACTTTCGACATCGCCACCCCGGCGACCTCGGGCGGGACGGTCTTCAGCGTCGGATCGTTATCGTTGCAATCCGAGCCCGTGGGTGTGCCGTCCCTGTCGAAGTCGTTCACGTCGTAAGCGTTGAAGAGGGGATCGAGCGTCACGGACTCGCGAAGCGCTCCCCACGCAAACATCCCGGCGCCCGGGAGGGCCGCCGCATTCGTGGTGTAGCCGTAGAACGCCGGCGCGTCCGGGTACGCGCCCTGCGGGGTCTTCCGATCGAGCCGGTAGACCGACCCCCAGGTCGCGCCTCCATCGCCGGAGTGGCGCACGATGAGCTGGGGCACGGCGGCGCCGGCGCTCTCGTCCAGCCACGCGGCCCACGCGTGCCCCGCGCCGTCGGTCGTGAGGCGGGGCGAGTACGAGTACGCGCCCGGCACCGGCGCAGCCGCGTCGAGGCTCGTCCACGACGTGAACGTATGCGCGTCGTCGGTCGAGCGGCTGGCCCACACATTGAACGACTGATCCTCATACACGGCGACGACGTCGAACGCGGCGTCCACGAAACGGACGTGAGGGTTCGAGATGAACGCACCCGTCGGCGCGCTGTCCTGGATCTCGCCGTTCCACGAGCCGCCGTTCCAGCGATTCGACCAGAGCTGCACGTCGACTCCGCTTCGATAGTCCGGCCACACGACGACGGCGCGTCCCGCCGAATCGCAGGCCAGGTCGTGCCGGTCGACCCCGCCCCCGGCGGTGTCGCTGCGGATCTCGGTGCTCGTGATCCATGTCTGCCCGTTGTTCACGCTGGCGGTCGCCCACAGGCTCGTCACGGTGAGCGCGACGTTCGGGCTCTCCCACGTGAGGATGAGCAAGCTTCCGTTCGCGCAGATCCTCGGGAACTTGTTGCTTCCGCGTGAGTCCTGATCGACGTCGGCGCTGGAGAAGGTCACGCCGAAATCGGTCGAGCGCGCGAGGAAGACGTTGGCGCCGTCCGACCACGCGACGTACACGCTCCCGGCGGAGGTCGCTTCGAGGTCGATCCCCGGCGAGAGGCCGGATTCGAAGTAGCCGACGAGATGCGTCAGCGTCGCGAGGACTGTGTCCGCCGCCTGCCACGTGGCGCCGTAGTCGGTCGAGCGGCTGAACCGGATCTCCCGGCCGACACCCGGATTGTCGCTCTCCCATATCAGGTAGACCTTGCCGTCGCTGAAGGCCTTGATCTGGGGGAGCAGGCTGACCCTCGTTCCCGCGGCCGTGCTGCCGACGCGAACCGGCGTGCCGAACGTGTGGCCGCCGTCGGCGCTCGCGGCGACGAGGATGTCCGCCTGAGGCCCGGTGGTCACGGCGCCGAACGCGTAGTAGACGTGCGATGCGCCGTCCGTGGTGAGCGACGATTGCGCAAGCGTGGAGGGAGTCACCGTCCCGTCGTCCAGATCGACCCGCGCGTCGGCGCCGAATGCCAGCGGCGTCGCAGCGGACTTGTTCGCGTGGAAGTTGTACGACCTTCCGCCGTCGTCGCGATCGTCCTGGTAGAAGACGAAGACGTTGTCCGAGCCGTAGGCGGCGATGTTGTTGATCCAGCTCTGGTGCGTTCCGGCCGTTCCGCCGTCCACGCGCTGCTCGGCCCCCCAGGTCACCCCGAGGTCGGTCGACGCACGGGCGTAGACACTGTCCTCGAGTCCGGTGTACGTGTCGGCGCGCTGGTCCGACCAGGCCACGACCAGGTGACCTGCCGAGGTCTTCGTCACGACGACGGGCGTGTAGGCCCGTTTCTGCTTGAAGTTTCCTGCGGCCGTCGACACGAGCACGACGTCGCTTCCCCAGGTCGCGCCCTCATCCGTCGTGCGGACGAGGACCGCCTCGTTCGTCGTGCGAACCCAGCTGACGAGCCCCAGACCGGAGGCCGGGTCCGGGTAAAGCGCCGGCGCGACGGTGACGTCGTTGTTGGCGAGCGTCCGGTTGAGCACCGTGGTGTAGGTCAGGCCGTGATCGATCGAGCGCTCGATGTAGATGTGGTCGGAATCCGCGCTGTCCCAGAGCGCGAGGAGGACGTCGCCGCTGGTGGTCACCTGGATGTCGGGCTTGTCCGAATTGCCGTGCGCGGGGAGGCTGATGGCTTGCTCGGCCGCGAACGTCGCGCCGCCGTCGATCGATCGTGTGTAGTAGGCGGTCGCGGCCCCGCCCGAGCGGCCCTGGATGTAGATGGCGTAGATCCGGCCCGTGCTGTCCATCGCGATGCGCTCGCCGTTGGTCGGAGCCGAGCCGATCGCGACCCCGGTGTCGAGGCGCACCGGCGTGGTCCACGTCGCACCCGAGTTCGCCGTCGCCGTGACCCACGGGTCGCTGTCGTTGTTGCCGCGGTAGATGATCGCGGCCTGGCCCGGACCCCCCGTCGCCATGCGGATCTTCGTCGCACCGAACGACGGATTTCCGCTCTGGAGGAGAACCGCCGGAGCGGTCCAGTGCTGGCCCATGTCGTCGCTGCGGGCGAACTGCATGCCGATGTAGCCCGCCGGATCCGCGACGAGCCACGCGGCGTAGATCTTGCTGTCCGCCGAGAACGCTCCGGTGACGTCCTGGACGAGCGGGGTGTTCACGCCGCTCACCTCGACCTCGCTGCTCCAGGTTGCGCCGCCGTCCCCCGAATGCCGCGACTTGACTCTCGTGTCCTCGACCATGAGCAGGGAGATCTCGCCATCGGACAGCCCGAATGCCGCGCCGATCGCGTCCTGGCTCGGGACCGGAGTGAGGTGCGCGCCGACGTTGATCTCGTTCGAGGGGACGTCGGTGAAGGTGGCCGCAGAGGCGCCGAAGCCTGCGGCCAGACACGGCACGGTGAAAGAGACGATTGCACGGCGTACGAAGTCCGACAGAAACACCCGTGGCGGCATGCGCACGCCCTCCTGCTTTCCCTTGTAGGACGAGGTACTTCGAACGCCCAGGATGTCAAGCAAAAACTGGAGCATGGGAATCGTCAGGGACAAGCACCGGCCGCCGCGCCGATGCCTGCATCCCGTCCGCGAAGCTGGCTCGGCGATCCGTCGTCGAAGCTGCCCGGGCCGCTACAGGAATTGACGGCTCGGACGAGATACCAAAGGCCATCACCCGACGGTGGAATCTCGGAATCCTGCGTTGTCGGCGTCGTCAGATCGTTCCCGAGGCAGGCGGTCGTGGCGGTGCTGAAGTTACCGGCAGTGCCGCGAAGGATCGACAGGTTTCCCTTCACGACGTCGTATCCCGTGGCGTCCGATTCACCGGTCCAGGAGAGAGCCGCCGCGGACCCCGGCTTCGCGGCCGTCAACGTGGGCCGGCCGGAAGGCCCGGCAATGCCGTTGTCGATCAGGCCATCGCAATTGTCGTCGATCCCGTTGCAGACCTCGGTCGCGCCGGGGTGGACGGCGGCGCTCGTGTCGTCGCAGTCCGTGTCGTTGAGCACGTAACCCGCCGGAATCGAGCCGTCGCACGACCCGATCGCGCTCCCGGCAGCGCCGTAGCCGTCTCCGTCGGCATCGCGATAGACGAGCAGACCGCTCGGGCACGCGCAATACGTTCCGCCGGTGGACGTCAGGTAATTTCCGAATAATCCTCCCCAGAGGATCATCTCCGTGCCGTTCCAGACCGCAATGGCATTGTTCCTCGCGTTGATGGTCGACGAGCCCGCCATGTGCTGCCACGAATCCGTCGAAGGATCGTACCGGTCGCCCTCGCCGCCGTACGACACCAGCATCTCGCGGCCCGTCCACGCGGCAACATGCTTCGCGCGCGCGCTGGGCATGCCGGGCGCGGCGGACGTAGGCTGCCAGGTGTCGGTCGCCGGGTCGTAGCGGCTTCCCGTGTTCATCGCGAGATCGAACGATCCGCCGATCCCTCCCCAGACGATCATTTCAGTGCCGGTCCAAACGGCGCTCTGCTCTTGCCGTGGGTCGGGGACGCCGGCACCGGTCGACGTCGCGCTCCACGTGTCCGATGCCGGATCGTAAAGCGCACCATCGTTGTAGTGCGGGAAGTCCCCGCCACCCCAGACGATCATCCGCGTGCCGGTCCAGATCGCGCTGTGAAAATCGCGCGCAGCGGGGGCGCCCGTGCCGGTCGAGGTGGGTGACCACGTGTCGGCGACCGGGTCGTAAAGGCCGCCGGTATTCAACGCTCCGCCGGTGTTGAAGCCGCCCCAGACGATCATCCGCTTTCCCGTCCAGACGGCGGAGTGGTACGAGCGACCATCCGGGACGTTGGCTCCTGTGGAGGTCGGTTGCCAGGTGTCCGTGCCGGGGTCGTACCGTCCCCCGGTCTGCTTGTACACGCTGGAGCCGACACCTCCCCAGACGATCATTCTCGTCCCCGTCCACACCGCGGTCGGGTACGTGCGGGCGTCGGGGACGTTCGCTCCCTGCGAGGTTGGTGCCCAGGAATCCGTCGCAGGGGTGTAGCGGCCTCCCGTGCTGCCGACGCTGCCCCAAACGACCATCTCGGATCCCGTCCAGACCCCCACATGGTTCGCGCGGGCGCCCGGCACCGTTCCCACGGAGGTCGCGGTCCACGTGTCGGTCGACGGGGAGTAGCGCCCTCCGTCATTTGCACCGATGCCCACATTCCCTCCCCAGACGATCATCTCGTTGCCCGTCCAGATCGCCGTGTGGGTCCAGCGCGCGGATGGCGTGGCGGCGCTGGTTCCCCCCGTCGACCAGGTGTTCGTGGACGGGTTGTACCGGTGGGGCGCGTTGTCGGCGCCGACGCCGCCCCAGACGAGCATCTCCGTGCCGCTCCACACCGCGGTATGGGAATAGCGGGCCGAAGGGACGTTCGTTCCCACCGACGTCGCAGCCCACGCGTTGGTGCTCGGGTTGTAGTTTCCGCCGGTGTTCACCGCACCGGAGGAGCCCGAGCCTCCCCACACCGACATCACGGTGCCCGTCCATACCGCCGTGTGACTACCACGGGCCACCGGAAGGTTCGCTCCCGTCGAGGTCGCGGTCCATGCGTTCGTGCCCGGGTTGTAGCGGGCTCCACTGTTCAGGAGGCCGCTTCCGGTGTTGCCGCCCCAGACGATCATCACGGATCCCGTCCACACCGCGGTGTGAGCGAACCGCGCCGCCGGCACGCCAGTTCCCGTCGAGGTCGCCGACCAGGTATCCGTCGACGGGGTGTACACACCTCCCGTGTTCAGCGCGGTTCCTGAATTGGTCTCGCCACCCCAGACGATCATCTGGGTACCGGTCCAAATCGCCGTGTGGTTCACACGCGCCGCGGGACAGTTGGCTCCCGTCGAGGTCGCCGTCCAGGTGTCGGTCGCCGGGTTGTAGCGACCACCCGTGTTCGTCGCGGCATTGCCTCCGCCCCAGACCACCATCTCCGAGCCGGTCCACACCGCCGTGTGAAGGGATCGGGCCGTCGGGCAGTTCGCCCCGATCGACGTTGCCGTCCAGGTATCCGTCGCCGGGTTATAGCGGCCCCCTGTATTGAATGCAGCTCCTCCTCCGCTCCACACGATCATCTCCGAGCCGGTCCACACGGCCGTGTGGGAATAGCGCGGGTCCGGAACGTCGAGGCGGGTGGGAGACCAGGAGTCTTGCGTGCACGCCGGAGCATCGATGATCGCCGGCAGAGTGAATGCGCCTTCCACGGGCGAAGTCTCAGCGGGTAGGGACGTGCGCTGCTCCGCCCACCAATCGTCGAACGACAACGTCGCGGAACGGGGGGTGGTGGCGAAGGCGTTTCGAACGAGGCGGTCCACGAGCGTCTCTCGCGCGAGAGTCTCGGCGATCAGGAACGGGTCGTTGCCGAGCGCGCCGAACAGCTCGCGAAGGATCCGCGTGTCGCGAGAGTGCGTCGCCATGCGGTCCATCTCGGCCTGGAGCTCGGCCGCACCGATCGGACGGCGCTTCAGGGTTTCGAGCGCGTTGGATTTCCGAAGGGCATCGACGACCTTCGCGCGCACGGCGGTGTCGGACATCACCTCCGACAGTCTCGGCTTCGCGCCGGGGTTCTCCGCCGGCCAGATCCGGTGGTTCCAGTAGACCTGTTCGATCGCGCGCTGCGCCGCGACGCGGTCCTCGACGCGAAGCTCCCGCGCGACCGCGTTCCCTCCGGCATAAAGGACGAAGAAGCAGACGACCGTGCCGCAAGCGAGTCGGTGACGCATGGGCCCTCCCGGCACCACCCACAGTGGCCTTCTCCACGCCAAGGAGGGCACGCCGCGCGAACGAGACACACCAATTTACGGCGAACACAAGACGATCGGCAGGCCGTTCTGGAGCGGAGTCATCGAGCCGGAGTGAGGCGACGATGCGCACCGCGGCACAGGGAGTGTGGCAGTTTTGCACTGCGCGAACCGAGAGCGCCGTCGTGATCGAACGCCGACGGGCAGCGAGGCGCTGTTGCCGCTTGACGCGCCTACGCCGCCCGGGTATACGAACCCTCGAGGGTTCGCATTCCAGAGTCGTTCGGGCCACTCGCTCGACACACTTCGAGGAAACCATGGGAACGAGAAATCCGGTTGAGCGTTTTGTCGTCGTCATGCCGATCGTCGGCGCGCTCGTCTTGCTCGCGGCGGCCGGTATCGGCTGCAGCTCGAGCAACTACAATTCGAACAATCCCACCCAGCAGCCGACGTCGTATGCAGGAACGGTGACGGGAACGAGCGGCACGGGCGGCACCCTGTCGCTGACGATCACTCCTGCGGTCGCGTCGATGGGTTCCGCGATCATGCCGCTCGCTACGACGGACACCGTCAGCGGCACGCTGCACATCACCGGCGGTGTCGACGTCGTGCTCTCGGGGACGTTCACGCCGCCGTCGGGGCCCCTCGATGTGTCCGGAGGGGGATACACCTTTTCGGGATCGCTCCAGAACGGCACGCTCTCCGGGACATGGACGGGGCCGGGCTCTTCCGGTTCCTTCACCGCGCTCGTGTCGGGCAGCTCGGGCTCCGTGACGAACTTCTGCGGAACGTTTTCCGGCAGCGACAGCGGGACCTGGGACCTGTCGCAGTCCGGCATGACGCTCTCGGGCAGTTACACGGGGAGCGGAGGGTCGGCGACATTGAGCGGGACGCTGAGCGGCACGTCCATTTCGCTGACGTCGCCCTCCGGTGCGACCGCGCAAGGAACGCTCAGCGGTCCCTCGATGAGCGGCACGTGGACGTCGGGAAGCCACACCGGCACGTGGCAGGGAAGCACGAGCGGCTGCAATTGATGCGCTGAGGGAGCATCGCTTTCCAGGGCAACCAACGGCCCCTAGGCCTTGACTCCGGCGAACATCGACAGCGCCGTTCGCTGCGAGGGCGACAGCCGGAGGGTCGCGTTCGACGCCCGGGGGAAGATCTCCGCCGACTGCCATTCGGCGTTCGACAGCGCCATCGCCACTCCGATCCGGTCCCGGCCGGCCGCGACGAGGCGATCGACCAGCGGGCGCGCCTCGAAGAGATACACGGCTTCGATCAGCCACGGCCGCGGGAACGTCCGCAGGCTCGTCGGGGACGACGCGGGCCCGGCGAGGACGAGGTGGAATTCCGGAAGCTCGGTCCTGCGGAGGCTGAGGATCCCCTCGTGCACGGCGTACCACTCCACATCGACGGTGCGTCCGGCGAGCGGACCACGTTGAAATCGCCCATCGAAG
This sequence comes from uncultured Acidobacteriota bacterium, assembly GCA_964647625.1. Classification (GTDB taxonomy): domain Bacteria; phylum Acidobacteriota; class Polarisedimenticolia; order Polarisedimenticolales; family DASRJG01; genus DASRJG01. The sequence goes on along the minus strand of CAZYHZ010000022.1, from coordinate 27,344 downwards.
CCCTTGTGCCGGGCCGACCGGTTGGGGGCGATGTCGAAAAGCTCTGCGGCGATGAACTCGCCGAGATGACCGATCTGCGCGGGCCCGCCGGTGAGGTCGGCGATGCGCGCCGACACGGCGTCCCGCTCGGCAATCAGGGCTGCCAGCGTCTTGAGCTTCTCGCTGTCCATGAAGGCTCCGAGACGGCACAACGAGTGAGGCTCCTCCGTCCGCTTGGAAGCGTGGCGCTCCGCGCGCGCGCCGGCCATGAGGAAGATCGCCCAGGAAGATCGGGAACATCCCTCAGCGGCGGAACAGTCGTGTAGGCTTCCGCGGACACGCCGGGAGGCCGCCGAGCTCTTGAAGGACGACACGCGGGTTTGGCCGATCGTCTCGCTGGTGGCCCTCACGGGCCTCAACCTGCTCGACTATCTCGACCGGATGATCCTGTCGGCGGTCCTGACGCCGGTGAAGGACGCGCTTCACCTGAGCGACGAGCAGCTCGGCACGATCGCGACCGCGTTCATGATCGGCTACTTCCTCACCTCGCCGATCTTCGGGTACCTCGGCGATCGACTTCCGCGCAAAGGGCTGATCGCCGCAGGCGTGTTCGTCTGGAGCCTGGGCACGGTGCTCTCCGGCCGTGCGAACACCTTCGTGTCGCTGCTGTGCTTCCGAGCCCTGGTGGGATTCGGCGAGGCGAGCTTCGGGACGATCAGTCCCGGCTGGATCGCCGACCTGTTCCCCGCGCGGCGCCGCAACAACGCGCTTTCCATCTTTTATCTCGCGATTCCGGTCGGGTCGGCGTTCGGCTACATCTTGGGCGGCGTCCTTGCCGCGCGATACGGATGGCGCTTCGCGTTCCTGTGGGCCGGAGCGCCGGGTCTGCTCCTGGCGCTCGCGCTGCTCTTCCTTCGTGAACCGGTTCGCGGAGCGAGCGACCACGCTCCGGATCCTCAGCCGGAACGCAGCCCAGGAGGGTTGCGCGTCTACGTGCGGCTCCTCGGGATGCCGGCGTATCTGCTCGTCGTCGCGGGGTACGTCGCGCAGACGTTCGCGATGGGCGGTTTCGCGTTCTGGGCCCCGACGTTTCTCCACCGCATCCACGGGATGGACCTCGCGGCCGCGGGGACGTTCTTCGGTGGCTCGCTCGTCGTGACCGGGCTCACGGCGACGCTGCTCGGCGGATTCGCCGCCACGGCGTGGCAGCGCCGCACCGGAGCGGGCTACGCGTGGGTACTGGCGCTCAGCGCGCTCGCCGCGGCGCCGGTCTCATTCGCCGCGTTCCTGTCCGCCGACCTTTCGCTCTCGAAGGCAGCGCTGGTCGCGTCGATGTTCTTGCTGTTCCTGTCCACGGGGCCGGTGAACACGCTGATCGTCGAGACCGTTCCGGTGGCGATGCGCTCGAGCGCGGTGGCGGCCTCGATCTTCGCAATCCACTTGTTCGGCGATCTCTGGTCGCCGAGATTCGTCGGGATGCTGTCCGATCGGTTCGGCGATCTTCGCCGGGCCGTCCTGATCGTGCTGCCGGTTGCGCTGATCGTCAGCGCGGCGTTCTGGCTGTGGCTGGTCGCGAAAACGCGCAGCGCGCTGGCTACGCATCGGCGAGCGACAGGGTGACCGTTCCCGGCGCGCGGCCGCCTCGCGGGCTCTTGAGGCGTCTACTCGCCCACTGAACGTACCCGGCAAAATCGATCTCCGCATGGCCGCCGCGGAATCTCAGCGCGGTGGGTTGGGCGATCTTCAGCTTGGCTCGACGGGCGCCGAGATTCGAGCGCAGGTAGATCCAAAGCCCGGCCCCAAGCAGCGTGACGGAGTCGACTCGAAACGTACGGTCGCCGGAGGCGGTGAGCTGCGCGTTCCAGACCTCCACCCGAACGGTCGAGTTGACGAAAGGCTTCAGGGCACGGGCGAGCTGGCCCGTTCTCCCGAGAATGCTCGAGCCGACGAACACCAAGGGGAGTCCCACGATCGGACCGAGGATGCGATAAGGGCTAGCGACGATTGCGGTGGCGGCCATCGCGAGGCCGAGCAGGACAAAAACAGTGCCGACGCTCTTCGAAGACGATGGCTCGATCATCCGGCAGAGCAGTTCGTGTCAGTGGAGCCGGCAGCAGCAGCACGACGAGTCCCACTTTCCGTGCTGCGCCTTGCAAGACAAGAGCATTTGGTAAGTCGGATCGCAGGGATTGTCCACAGCCCGGGCGGGGGAGCTGACCAGGGCGGCGATGCCCAAGACCACCGATACGACGATTGCGAACGAGGCAGCGAGGCGGACGGCAAGCTTCATTGAGGTGTCCTCCTTATGGATGAGGCGTCCGGACCGAATCCTACTCCCGTTCCGGCAGACGAAGGGAACCTGGGGACTTCGGGCGCGTATCATCCGGCGTCGCGAGGAGGATCGCATGGGCTTGATCAACTGGATCTTCGACTTCTATCAACAGTACCGGATCGACCAGCTCCAAAGGGATAACGCGCAGGTCCGGGCGGAGATGGGCGTGCGCACCCCCGCCGGCACGGTGGATGCGGAGAAGATCGAGCGGGCGGTGGGTGAGATGGCGCTGGCCGTCAAGACGCTCCAGCGGATGATGGTCGACAAGGGGCTCTGCACGTCCGACGAGTTCCGCAACAAGCTCCAGCAAGTCGACCTCGAGGACGGCAAAGCGGACGGACGCGCGCCGATCGGGTGACGGGCCGGCCTCGCCCCGCGGCGTAGAATCATCGGCCACCGGAGGGCCGAAACGGATGGAAGCACCGGGGCCGACTGCGACATCTATCCCGCCGGACTACGGGATCGACGCCCCCGGCGTGGTCCGCAACCTGTTTCTCGCCGCCGCGGGCGGGCTCAGCCTTTTCCTCACGGCGAGGCTCGGATTGTGGTCCGGGGTGATCGCGCACGTCGGCCTGTCGTACGCCGGGCTTTGGTCGGGCCTCGGCTGTGGGTTCATGGGCGTGTGGATGCTCTACGACAGCAAGGTCGGGAAGCTCCGGGAGCGAGAAAGGCTCCTCGATCTCGTCCCGTGGCGCGGAAGCGAGGCCGTGCTCGACGTCGGGTGCGGGCGCGGTCTCGTCCTGATTGGAGCCGCGCGCAGGCTTTCGACGGGAACGGCCACGGGGCTCGACCTGTGGCAAGCGGAAGATCTCACCGGGAACACGCCCGACGCGACGAAGGAGAATGCGCGCCGCGAGGGTGTCTCGGACCGGGTCACGGTTCGGACCGGCGACATGCGGAAGATGCCGTTTCCCGACGCCAGCTTCGACGTGATCGTCTCGAACGTCGCGATCCACAACGTCTACGAGCACGAAGGGCGGGATGCGACGATGCGCGAGATCGCGAGGGTGCTGAAGCCGGGAGGACGCGTCGTCATCCACGACATCCGGTACGTCAGCGCCTACGCGTCGGCCCTCACACGGCATGGGCTGATCGACGTCAAGCGCGTCGGCTCGAAGCTCGCTCGAATGGCCCTGTGCGTGATCACATTCGGGTCGCTCAGGCCGGACGTCGTGACGGCCCGCAATCCAGGATGAGGTTCGAGACGATGACGGACGTCTCGGGCGTGCGATCGATCGCGAAGGCTCTCGTATCGAGTCTTGCGGCGATCGCGATGCCGGCGCTGCTGTACGCCGGGCCAGCGGTCGCCTCCCCTCCGAGCCCGACGCCCGTCCTCGACGGCCACTGGATCGGAGCCATGACGCGCGACGGCAAGCTCTGGAACGTGAATCTCGACGTGTCGTCAGCCATCAAGGACCACACAGCCCTCGTCGACCTTGCGGACTACGGGATCTACGCGCTTCCGTTCTCGTTTACGGGCGAGGCAAGCCGGGTGCGTCTCGAACGAAAACAGCCGAGCGGCCCGGCCGTCGTGTTCGACGGGACGCTCGAGCGGGGGACGTATTCGGGTCGATTCTCCGGACTCGGCGTGACCGCCGATTTCACGTTGAAGCGAACCGATGAGCCTCCATCCGTGCTGACGGAAGAAGACCTGTCTTTCCGGAACGGAGCGGTCACACTCGCGGGGACGATCTTGGTTCCGCCCGGTGCCGGTCCACACCCCGCGATCGTCTGCACGCATGGCGCGGGACCCGAAGGACGAGAGAGGGGTTCGTACCACTCCAACGGGTATTACTTCGCGCGCCTGGGGTTCGTGACCCTCATCTACGACAAACGGGGCGTCGGGCAATCGTCGGGGGACTTTCAGGCCGCGAGCATGGACGATCTGGCCGGCGATGCGCTCGCGGGTGTCCGTGCGCTCCTCGCTCGTCCCGATGTGGACCGCAACAAGGTCGGCGTCACCGGCGTCAGCCAGGGCGGCTGGATCGCGCCGCTGGCCGCCGTCCGATCGAAGGACGTCGGATTCATCCTCGTCATCTCGCCGTCCGGAATCAATCCGATGGAGCAGAGCCTCTTCGACGTGACGAACCGGCTCGCGGCAGCGGGATTCCCGGACACGGCCATCGACGACGCGATCCGGCTGAGAAAACGGATATACGCGGTGGTCCGGAGCGGCAGGCCCGATGCGCGCATCGCCGCCGATCTCGAGAAAGTCCACGACAAGCCGTGGTTCGCCGCGTCGGGTCTGCCGTTTCCGATGCCCCGCGGCGTCAGCGATGGCGAACGGGCGTTTCTGGGCTTCGAGCCGATTCCGGCGTGGGAAAAGGTTCGAGTCCCTGTGCTGGCGCTCTGGGGACAGGACGATCGGTCGGTTCCGGCGGCGAAGAGCAAAGAACTGATCGAGCGGGCGCTTGCGTGCGCGAAGAATAAGGACGCCACGCTGCGACTGTTCTCCACTGCGGACCACACGCTCACCGTGGTGCGGCCTCCAAACGCAGATTGGGATTTTCCCAGGACCGCCGAGGGCTCGCGCCGGCTGATGGTCGACTGGCTCCTCGCACGCTCGATGCCTCGATAGTCTTGTCGAGGTCGTCGATGTCGGTTCTAGCCTTCTCCCCCAGGGGGGTCGGCGATGTCGATCGCATCGAAGTCGTCGAAGCGGACCTCGTCGTCGAAGCCGTCATCGTCGAGGCGGCCATCCTCAGTCGCCGACGCAGATTCCTGGGTTGCGACCACGCCACGGATCGCAATCGCGTACTCGCCGGTCTCGGTGAGCGTCCACTCGACGACCGCCTGAACGGACGAGCTGCTCTGGATGAGGTCGTCGACCCGGCGTTGGAGCGCTTCGCGTGTTCCGACGTTTTCGAGCTCTGTGATGTGGCTCAGGTCGTAGTCCAGCATTGGCACCTCCCGAGTTACGTCCGAGAAGCTAAGTGCCGACGCGGCGTCCGACAATCGGGGCCGACCGGAATTTCCGCTACGCGGCAGGAGACCCCCGTCCTAGGGAATCGACCGATGCCCGGGCAGATTGTCCGTGCGCCGCTCGGTCCGGACGAATCGCATTTGCGATCCGATCAGCGCAGCTCGGAAACCCAGGACCTCATCGCGGACGGCGGACCAAGCCGCGATGTGTCGCGCCGGAGAATCACGTACGTGTCCGCCGCCATGTCGCCGAGCCGTTGATGGGTCTTCGAGAAGTTCGCGATGAGCCCTGCAGGAATCCCGCCTGCGAGAAAGGGATTCACCTCGAAAAGCCGGAGCAACGTCCGCACGACGACCTTGCCGATGCTTGGTACGGACCCTCCATGATCGACGACGACGGTGCCCGAGACGAGCTTGCCGAGCGTGCGGCCGGTCGTTGCTTCGAGCACCGGGATGTAGAGAACCGCAATACCGAGCCAGACGATCAACGTCTTCTGGTAGAGATCATTGCCGAGGATCCCGTCCGCCGCGAGAAGGACACCGATCATGACGACGAAGTCGATCCAGCAGCCGATCCAGCGTCTGACGATGATCTCGTTGCCGTACCCGCTCGAGATTTCGCGAGCTGTCATGGGAATCGGCTCCTTTCAGCACGGACTTGACTCCTCGTCAACATGGGGTCGGCAACGCGGTCGCGCAACCAGCAACGGGGTGAGTGCCGGCGCGCTCCCGGCGGCCTACAATGGCCGTATGGACGCGAAAAGACTCGTCCTCACCGCCGTTGCGTCGATTGCCGCACTCGCCGCCATCGGGGCTGCCGCCGCTCCCGCGCCGGCTGCGCCGCGCTGCGAGGCGAGCGCGCACGGGGAGCTGAGCCACGTCGAGCGCAAGGAGACCGTGACCACGTACACGTACGCCGTGGACGTCACGACGCAGGAGCCGTGCGCACGAGTCGGGGTGACTCTCTATTCCACCGAACGCATCTCCAAGACGAAGGTCAAGACGTTCACGACGAAAGCCGAAGTCGAATTGCGCGACGGCTCGGTGTCGAGGGTCTTGAACCACGACATGCCGAACGGCCACGAGATGGTGCGCTGGGAGGTCAAGGTCACCGGCTGCGAGCGGTGCGAGCCGTGATGGCGATGGAGACGATCTCCGAGGCCCTCGCGCGGCTGACGGCTGCCGGTTACGCCGACGAGTACCGGGCGGAGGCCAATGGTCTGCGTAGTAGCCGAACCGGGGAGATCCTGCCTCCGGACCGATTCCGCGTGGACGAGATCGTCCGGTTCGAAGGGGAGAGCGACCCGAGCGAAGAGTCGGCCATCTTCGCCCTCACGGCTAATGCCGGTGACGGCAAGGGGACGTACACAATCGCCTATGGTCCGTTGATGGACGCGCTCGACGCGGACATGGTGCGGCGGTTGCCGCGGGCCGTGTGAAACGGGGCGGTTGACTCCGGAATTGCATTGCGAGTGCGTCCCGACAATCGTAAATTCAGCAGGATTCTGGATCGCTCACGACAAGACGGAGCGCTCGGAGCGGGCTGCTCGGCTTGAACCGCCGGCCTACGGCGACCGTGTTTCGTGGTCCGATCGATCACGGAGGTTCAGGATGAGGGCACCGCTTCTCGCGATCTTCGTGGCTGCCACGTCGGTGTCCGCGGCTCTCGCCGTCCCAGGCGAGGTGACGAACCTCACTTGGTGCACGGGCGCAAAGGACTGCTTGAGTTGGGATGCCGCCGCCGGCGCCACTCAATACAACATCTACCGCGGAGAACGCGCGAGCGTTGCGTGTCTCATCAATCCGGCGTTCGATTCGTGTACCCACGGCTCCCGCATCACGAACACCACGGGGCATTCCGTGAGCGAGCAACCGGCTCCCGGACAGGTCTACTGGTTCCTCGTCACGGCCGCCGACGGAACCGGCGAGGGAACGTACGGAACGGCAACCGCCGCGCCGCGCGATTCCGAGCACAATGGTGCGTGTCCGGCGGCCTGCGGGGCGGCGGGAACGCCGTGCTCGACATCCAGTGACTGCTGCAGCACGAGCTGCGTCGCCGGCTCATGCCAAGCCGGGTGCTGCGTGGGGACCAACGCGGCGTGTCAGCAGAACGGCGATTGTTGCAGCGGAATCTGCGACGGCGGATTCTGCCACGCACCGTGCTTGCCGCCGGGCGGGGCATGCTCGCTGCCCATCGATTGTTGCGACGAGCCGAATGCGACCAGTACCTGCTCGGGAGGTTTCTGTGGCATCGCGTGCGCTGCGGGCCGCGCGAACTGCAACGCGAGCGGTGCGGACGGCTGCGAGTGCGCCGGGAATCTCTGCTGCGGCGGGTCGTGCGAGCCGCCTCACGTCAACGGTCTCGGCCAATCATTCGACGACTGCACGCCGCTGGGAGTGCCCGGCAATGGTGCGACGTACAGCCACACGATGGCCGTCGAAGCGCTTCGTGCGTGGCCGCCCTTCGTAAGCCAGGCCGACTGCACCTGCGGCACCTCCGCAAAGTGCGTCTACAGCCAGACCGCGACGTCTTGCGCAATCTGGGTGTACGCCAGCCCTACGGCGGGCTACGTTCACCTCAATACGACCGACAATAACTGCCTCTGCCCGACGACCAGCGATCCGACGTGGCAGTGAGCCGGGCGGCGCATGTCGCCGTCACTTCGCGAACACGGCGCCCTTGAGCATGCCCATACCGCAGGTGAAGTCGATCTCTCCGGACTCCGTCGGAGTGAACTCGACGAGGACGACCTCGCCGACGGGCAAGGTGTACTCGCGATCCAGAGTCGGGAAGCGCACCGTGCCCCCGCAGTTGCCGCCGTCGGGGCGGACGAATGCGAGACGAACGGGCCGGCCGCGCACGGCGTCGATTCGCGCCGGGGAGTAGCCCGACGCGCTCACGGTGACCCGGATCGCGTCCCGCGGGATCGGAGCGGGATGCGGCCGGGTCCCTTCCGTTCCTCCCGCGACATCCAGGACGAACGGGAAGGTGATCATCCGATCGTCGCGCCGGACCTGCAGCCACAGCTTGTACTTGCCCGGCCGCGGAACGTTCGTGATCGCGGTGATGGCGGACGGGCTCGGCCCGACGAGCCGCTTGGCCCACTCCTTGGGGTCGTGGAAGTGCGCCGCCGGGTCCTTGAACGGATCGTAGACCTCTCCGGCGTCCAGCGGGTGAAGGTGGACAAAGCTCGATAGATCCTCGTGGATCAGAACGATGTGCGCGAGGGAGCCGAGGTAGAGCTGCAAGTCGGTCACCGGTGCACCGGTTTTCGCATCGGTGAACGAGCAATCGAGCTTGAGGTCCGCCTCGGCGTGCAGCGGCCCATCGAATTGCAGCGTGGCCTTCACGCCGTCGACGACCTTCGTCAAGTGATCGTCGACGACGAGAGGCACCGCGCGGCGCGATGGTCCCGCGACGTCGACGGCGAACTGTTCCACGAGCGTACCGGAGCCGGGCGGGGTGTAGCTCGCGAACAGCCGGTACCGCCCGCCGTGAGGAAACACGTAGGTCAGGTCATACGATGTGCCGACGACCTGCTCCGGGTGCACGTGGTCGAAGTCGGCGAGGTCTTCGGACACGACGAGCAGGTGCAGCGGCCTCTCGTGCATCATCTCCAGGAACCGGATGCTCTTCCCCCGAGGGTCGATCGCCTGGAAGCTCAAGCCGACCGGCCGGCCCGCCTCCACGGCGGACGGAGCCAAGGTGAAATCCAAGTGATACGTCCCCGCCGCACCCGGCGCCCCGGCCGTGCGAACCCCTTCCGGCAAGACGGCCGCACTCACGACGAGCGTGAGGCCCAGGACCGCCCCGAACATGAAGATGCTCCGCACGGGCGTGGACGACCCGGGTCAGAAGCCGCAGGCGTCGAGCACTTGCCCGGCGGCGCAGGTGGTTGAGCCGGGAGGGATCTCGACGCTGCCGGTTGCTTGGCCGTACGACCCTTCTCCGCTGGCGTTGCGCGGTACGACGAGGTAGTAGTCATCGCCGTCTGCGGGAGTGATCACCGCGGATCGATCGTTCGAGACGGCCGCGCAGTCGATGGCCGCGTGGCTGTACCAGAAGCCGATCGTGCCCTCGTAGACCCCGTAGTTCTGCGCGGCGCTCGAGCAGCTGCCGTTCCATGAGACCGAGATCGTGGTCGGCGAGACCTTTGCCATCGTGATCGTGTCGAGAACGCGACCCGGAATCGTCGCCGGGGTGTAGGTCGCGACGCTCTCCGAGACGGTGACGCGGCCCATCGAGGTGATGTTGTCGGTGGCGACGACGCCGTAGTAGCTCGGTCCGACGGAGTACGGATAGGCCGAAGCGCCCGTGGCGTCGATCGTCACGAAATACGCGTAGATTCCTCCCGGGTATTCCGGCGTGATGGCGAAGCGTCCGTTGTAGGCGTCGAGGTCCCCGAGCCCCGAGACGTACTCGAAGTCCTCGACGTAGTACCCGAGCGGATAGGTGGTCGAGACCGCGGGGCCGTACTGCGAGGGCGTCAAGACGGTTCCGTCGGGGAGCGTCTGACGGACGCTGATGTTACGGAGGCGGTAGCTGGTGCGGAGGCGCGTGATGCCGCCCGTTCCGTCCGCGGCGGCGTACGCGTACGGGCCGTAGATCGGAAAGCCGTCGAACGCGTATCCGAGGATCGGCGAATGACGGGTCGAGTCGGTCGAGTACTCGCACTTTGGATTCTGATGGTGGTGGTACCGCCCGCCGGGCGCCGGGTGGCCCAGACAGGAATCGAAGCTGGGCCCCTCGACCACGATCGCGTTCCGGTGCCAGATGTTCTGGTTGTTGTACGAGAACGCATCCAGCGGGTTGTAGACCGGCACACCCGTGATCCAGGCGCCGATCGCGCCGAGGGGCGTCGCCGTTTTCGTCCCGTTGTTGACGGTCGGATTGCGCGGAATGCGTAGGACGTAGCTCTGGTTCGAGGGGATGTTCGGGTTCCCCGGCCAGGGGCCGATCGTGTAGGCCGGGATCCCGGAGGAGTTGAGGTAGACGGACCCCGCCGAGTAACGCACCTGCTGGACGTTCGCGGGAAGGCCCGCGTAGCCGGTCGCGCCCGTCGTATTGATCAGCCAGGACGCCAGCTCGGGCGGGTCGGCGAGCGCGGCCGTCGAGGCAAAGGCGAGAATCGCCAGCTGGAACGCGTGGAATGTCCTGGCAGTCATGGTCGTCTCCCTCCTGGGCCAGTTAGAGGGGTGGGGGAGGCCGGCGGTTACGGACCCGCCGGAGGAAAAATCATCGTGGCCTACGAGCCGAGCTTCCCGACCAGCTGAATCGCCCCGGTCGGCTGCGGGACCCCGCCGGCGGGTTCCTCCGTCACGGCGGCCAGCGCAACGGTGCCGAGATCCTTGGGGACGGCGACGTCGAGGAAGGCGCCTCCATCGGATCCGACGTCGAACGTGCCGGCCGGTACCTTTTTCTGATCCGCCGTGATGAACCAGAGCTCGTACGTGCGCCCTGAGGCCGACGGCTTCATGTGAGTCATGAACACGTGCCACGTTCGGTTCGAGGCGTCCGAGAACAGCCGGCCCGAGGCGCCGGCCTGCGGGCCGGCGTTCTCGAGCGCGGTCACCGTGGTGGCCGTCGAGCCCAGCGAGCGAAGGGTGGCTTCGGCGGTCGTTGCACGGTTCTCGAGCGCGCGGATGGCGTCGTGCGCGCTCGCCAGCTCCCCGCGCAGCTTTTCGACCCCGCGGCGTGCCGGGATCAGGATCACGACCGCCGTGACGCTTGCGGCGAGAACTCCGACGGCGATCGCGGCGGTCCAGCGCATTGGGAACCGCGGCGTCGAGGGTGCTTCACCGGCGACGGCTCTGAGGACCCGTTCCTTGACCGCGGGCGAGGGGGCCACCGGCGGGGCGGTGACAGCGACTAGGCCCGAAATTGTTCGGGCGGCGGCGAGCTCTCCCGCGCAGCGCGGACATCCGTCGCGCAGGTGGGTCAAGAGCGGCGCGGCCTCCGCCGGTTCGAGCTGATCGAACGCGTGGAGGAGAATCAGGTCCTTCCGTTCGGCGCAGTTCACGAGAGCGCTCCTCCGCCGTACAAGGCATCCAGCGATTCCCGCAGGTGAAGCAGGCCCTGCCGAATTCGTGACTTCACGGTGCCCAGGGGCTCGCCGAGCGTCGAGGCGATCTCGGCGTGGCTCATGCCGTCGAAGTAGGCGAGAGTCAGCGCACGTTTCTGTTCCGGAATCAGCCCGGAGAGCGCCCGCTCGATGTGGGCGCGCATCTGTCCCGTCCGCGCGTCGGCGAACGGGCTGCCCGTGGCGACCGCCTCGACGGGTCGTTCGTCGGCATTCTCGACGGCGCGCAGGAGGCGCGGCCGCGTCCGGAGGCGGTCAATGGCGCGGCTGCGCGCGAGGTTCAAGAGATAAGCGATGGGATGACCGCGCGTCGGGTCGTATCGGGTCGCTCGCTGCCACACCTCGACGAACACGTCCCCGGTGACTTCTTCGGCCTCGCCCCGGTCCCTCAGGATCCTGACGCAGACGCCCATGACGGCCGACGCGTGCCTGTCGTACAGGAGGGACAAGGCCCCCTGGTCGCGGGATGCGACCGCATCCATCAGCGCGAAATCGTCGTCGGCAGACCGATCGGCTCCGGGGCTCAAACCCACCCTCCGCCCTTCCTCGGCCGGCTCGCGTTCCTGGTCGGCGTCGGCCTGACTAGACTACGACAGCCGCCCCCGAATCGGATGACTCCCCGCGCGGCGCCCTCACGGGGCGAAGCAGCCCCCCGAGACGCAGAAGGTCGCCGGCGGGCAGACGTGCCCGCAGCTCCCGCAATTGTTGTTGTTGGTGTTGAGATTGACCTCGCACCCGTTCGACTGCTTGTTGTTGTCGCAATCCGCGAACCCGGTGGCGCAGGCCCCGCTGCAGGATCCGGAGCTGCACGTCGGGGTGGGGATGTTGTTGCTCGAGCAGGCGATCCCGCAGGCGCCGCAATTGTTGGGGTCGGTCGCAATGCTGACCTCGCAACCATCCGACTGTTTGTTCAAGTTGCAGTCCGCGTACCCGGCAGCGCATAGGCCGCTGCACGTTCCGGAGCTGCACGTCGGTGTGGGAACGTGGTTGCTCGAACAGACGACTCCACAGCCGCCGCAGTTGGCGGGGTCGGTCGCAATGCCGGTCTCGCAGCCGTCGACCTTCTTGTTGCCGTTGCAGTCGGCGAACCCGGTGGCGCACGTGCCGTTGCACGTTCCGGACGCGCATGTCGGGGTGGGGATGTTGTTGCCCGAACAGACCGTCCCACACCCGCCGCAGTTGGTGGGGCTCGTCGTGAGGTTCACCTCGCAACCATTGGTCCGTTCGTTTCCGTCGCAGTCGGCGTAACCGGTGGCGCAGGCTCCGTTGCACGTTCCGAAGGTGCACGTCGGTGAGGGGACGTTGTTGCTCGAGCAGGCCGCGCCGCAGGCGCCGCAATTGTTCGCGTCGCCGTTGACGTAGACCTCGCACCCGTCGCTCTGGAGGCCGTTGCAGTTGGCGTAGCCGGAATTGCAGGTGCCGACGGTGCAGGCGCCACTGACGCAGCCCGACGTCGCGTTCTGCGTGAAACAGATGTGACCGCAGTTGCCGCAGTTCTGCGTGTCGTTCGACGTGTTGATCTCGCACCCGTCCAGCGGATTCATGTTGCAATCGGCGTACGGCGGGCTGCACACGAGCGGAACGCATTGGCCGCCCGTGCACACGCCGCTGCAGCATTGGCTCCCCGTGACGCAGGAGTATCCGTTCGCCTCGCACGCCTGGCACTGATTCGCCGTGCACGTCCCGCTGCAGCACTGGCTTCCGGTGGTGCAGAAACCCCCGGTCGAAAGGCACGGCTGGCAGCTTCCCCCGGTGCACACCCCGCTGCAGCAGTCGCCGTTCCCCGCGCACCCCGCGCCGTTCGGCTGACACGGCGCGACGCAGACACCGCCGGCGCAATTGCCGCTGCAGCACGTCGCGGACGAGCTGCACGATTGACCCAAACCGAGGCATTGCAGGCAGAGGCCGCCGGAGCACATGGAGCTGCAGCAATCCGAGTTCTGCGAACACAGCGCACCCGCCGGCGCGCAACACTGCGCGGCGCACGGCGTGGCGCAATGCGCGCTACAACAGTCGCTCGAAACCGAGCAGACGCCGCCGGCGGCCGCGCACGATGACGGACAGGTTCCCGACGTGTTCCGAATCCGCGGCTGCGCCGCGCCGGCGAGCCGCGCGCTTCCGCTCGGGCCTTCGCCGCTGGCGTTGTCCGACGTCACGAGAAACCAGTAGAACCGTCCCGGCGCGGGGTTCTCGGTGATCGCGCCGGAGCCGGTCGTGTTCGTGGCGAACGTGCTTTCCAGGCACGAATCGAGGGGCGCGTTGACGAGGCACGCCACGCTCGACTGCTCGCCTCGGTAAATGAAGTACTGGGTCGCACCTCCCGACGACGACCATTGCAGGCAGTCCTTCGCGCCGGCGCACCAGGTCACGTTCTGAACTTCGCCGGGAACCTGGGCGAGGCTTGGAACCGCAGCCAGCACACACGCGGCCGCGATCGCCGCGATGCTCAGCGGACGGATTGCCCCAACGATGGAAGCGTCACGCATAGCACCCCTCGATTCACCGATGCGCAACCGGCGCGATCGTCGCATCCTTTGTCCGCAGAGTTGGAGCCGGTGTCAAGGGATTTCGCCGCTCCCTAGAGGCTCTTGCGTTTCCCGACCGCATCCTGATGCCGAGTGTGGCGGATTTGCACACTCGACGAGGATGGTGCGGCCGCAATGCTTCTTGACGCGGCGCGGGTCCACGAGTACACGAACTATGCAAGCGGAGGAACCCTTCGATGATGCGGCGCCGCAAGATCGCACGACTCGCTCTGCTGAGCCTCGCACTGATCGTGGCCGGCTCTGCCAAGGCGGCCGACGGCATCTCGCTCACCGTCGCCAAGGGAACGCCACCCGCGATCTCGCTTCAATGGACCGGTGGCTCGCCGACGTACTACGTGTTCGGAGGGACGAACGCTGCAACGGTCGATTCCACTGCGGACGAGCTGGGCGCGACCTCCGGGCACAACTGGACCAATACGCCGCCTGCGGGTTCGATCTTCTTCTATCTCGTCACGGACGTTTGCCCGGCGGGGGATATCGCCTGCCCGTCGGGATGCGCCAACGTGGCGACCGATCCGGCAAACTGCGGCGCGTGCGGCCACGTCTGTCCCGCGGGCGCGTCATGCACGTCGGGAACGTGCGTCTGTCCGGCCGGCGACGTCAGCTGCCCGTCGGGATGTGCCAACGTGGCGACCGATCCGGCGAACTGCGGTAGCTGCGGACACGTTTGTCCCTCGGGCGCGTCGTGCACGTCGGGAACGTGCGTCTGTCCGCCCGGCGACGTCAGCTGCCCATCGGGGTGCGCCAACGTGGCGACCGATCCGGCGAACTGCGGTGCCTGCGGCCACGTCTGTCCCTCGGGCGCGTCTTGCACGTCGGGAACGTGCGTCTGTCCGGCCGGCGACGTCAGCTGCCCGTCGGGATGTGCCAACGTGGCGACCGATCCGGCAAACTGCGGTAGCTGCGGCCTCGTCTGCCCCTCGGGCGCGTCGTGCACGTCTGGAACGTGCGTCTGTCCCGCCGGGGACGTCTCCTGCCCGTCGGGATGCGCCAACGTGGCGACCGACCCGGCGAACTGCGGCGCCTGCGGACACGTTTGCGAAAGCGGAACGACGTGCGTCACCGGTGTGTGCTCCTGACACGCGGGGTCGTTACTTGCGCGCAGCCTTTCGCGTCCCGATCCATGGGACGATGATGCCGAGAGCGATCGCGAATCGAAACGACGTCTCCCAGTCTACGGTGCGCATTCCGTGGACGACGATGCTCCAAAGCACACTGACGAGTCCGGAGACGATCAGGCTGACCGCAAATACGGTTACTACATCGGCAAGTCGTCTCTTGACTTTGGGTCCTCGGCTTTCTTGATGTGATCGAACTCGAACGGCCGTCGCGCCCGGTCACGGACAGGCAGCAGCGGGTTTCACGGTCCGCAACCGCCTACTCCGTTGCACGTCGAGCTTCCCGCGCATTCGTTGTCCGGATCGGACCCGGCCTGAATGTTTCCGCAGGTACCGTCGGCGCCGCTGCCTTTCTTCGCCGTCGTGCAGGCCTGGCAGAGTCCGTTACACGAGGTGTTGCAGCAGACACCGTCGACACATTTGGCGGTTCCGCAGTCCGCACCGACGTTGCAGTGCTTCCCCTGGCCGCAAGGAACGCACAGCCCACCGCAGTCGATGTCCGTCTCGTTGCCGTTCTTGACGCCGTCACTGCACGACGCAGGCCGGCAGAGTCCGAGCGTGCAGATGTTGCTCGTGCAGTCCGAGTTCAGCGCGCAATGCTTGCTGTCCCCACATCGAGGACAGACCCCACCGCCGCAATCGACATCGGTCTCGAAGCCGTCGATGACGCCGTTCATGCAGGCGGAGAGCGTGCAGACGCCCGCGCTGCACGTCGCGCTCTGGCAGTCGCTCGCGACGCAACACGGCTGGCCGTTTGCACAGGGGGCGCACGATGCGCCTCCGCAATCGACTGCGGTTTCACCGCCGTTTTGGACGGCATCGGAACACGAGGGGCTCTGACAGACTCCTCCGAAGCAGACATTGCTCGCGCAGTCGCTCGCGACGATACAGTTGTGCGCGTCCGCGCACGGTGCGCAGGTTCCGCCACCGCAATCGACGTCCGTCTCGACGCCGTCCACCGCCGTATCGGCGCACATGGGCTCGCAGTTGTACCCGGGGTTGACGATTCGGGATCCGGCGGTCGCGTTTCCCCACGCACCCTGGCCGCACACGTTCACGGCGTCGACGAGATACCAGAACATTCCCCCGGCCGGCGGTGTTTCGGACAACCCCAGCGTGCCGGTCGGCTGCACGACGAGGCGCTGGCACGAATCGAACCCGGAATTCAGCAACGCGGGAAATGCGGACGGCGCGCCTCTGACGATCTGGTAGCGCGAGGCGGACGCAACGGGCCCCCACTGCAGGCACGCGTTCGCCCCGCCGCACCAGGCGATTTGCGGGACTTCGCCCGGCGTCTGCGCGAAGGCGATGCTCCAGGACAGGGCGATTGCTGCAGCCACAGCCACGCTGCCGTGGCCGCACCAACTCAAGGCCCGTATGTGTTTCATGGTGCGCCCCTGAAAAACCGTTGACAGGAACCTATCGCGAAAGCGGGGGGGCGGCAAGGAAATCCTTGGTCGCGTCGCCTCCAGGTGCTCACACGAACGCGATCAAGGCTTCAGGTGGTCCAGGAGGAATCCGACGACCTCGGTCCTGTATCCTTCGGGGTCAAAAGCCAGGAAGTCCTGGTGGCGCGCGCCGTCGACCACCCAGAGGCGCTTGGGCTGCACCGCCGCGTGAAATAGCTCTTCGGACTCAGCGAGCGTCGTGTGCTCGTCGCGCGATCCGGCAACCACGAGGACGGGTGACCCGAGGCGGTTGATCGAGCGAATCGGCTCGAGGTCATGGGGCGAGACGTGCAGTCGAGGTTGAAGCTGCATGATGAGAAGCGGCGCGAGCAGCGGCGCGAACGGCCCCAGTCGCATTCGTATCCGGTTCTCGACCGCGCGGTCGACGCGGGGATACACGGCTTCGAGGACGACTGCATCAAAGCTCGCGGGTTGACGACCGAGTAGAACGGCAGCGCCGCCGAGCGAGCAACCTACAACCCCAATGCGACGCGAGGGCGCGGTTCGCCGCAGCCAATCGTGAGCAGCCTCGACATCGGCCGATTCACGCCACCCCAAGGTGATCGCGTCGCCCGGCGTCTCGCCATGCCCCTGAAGGTCGATTAGGAGAACCGAGAACCCATGGCCGATCAAGAGCTGCGCCCGAGACACCATCGAGGAGCGGTCCGCGCGGATGGCCGGAAGGAGCAGGACGATCGGCGAATCGTGGCCCTTGTCCAGCCACCAGCCTGCGATCGCGTGGCCGTTTCCGGGAATCGAAACGACCTGAGCTGGAAAACCAACCGGAAGCGGAACTGAGTGATTGGCTGGCGCAAGGAGTTGTGAGCCGAGCATCCAGGAGCAAGCGGCCACAATGAGTGCAGCGACTCCGAGGGCAATGACGGAGCGGATCCAGAGAATTCGAATTGTCATTGGCACCGGAGGAGCGCGACTACGCTCACTCGGACCTGAGCACGCGTGGCCACCGAGCTGGCTGCGGTCCATTCACGCCCCACCGTCCGGGTTTTCAATAGCGGGCGGCGGCGGGCTCTTCTCGGATCTGCGCAGAGCGGGTATGCGGATCTTCCGCCAGTAGCCGCTTTCGCTGAAGCATCCCCAGCCCCATTTCAGCCAGTTGAGGAGGGAGAACGCGAGCCAGAGCGCCCAAGCGAGCATCAGCACGCGGTACGCGAGCAGAGGAATGGAGACCACCCAGGCAGTCGGCAGCACCGCGCTCGTGCGGTCTTGATACCAGCGAAGAAGAAGATTGTTGGAGCCATTCCCCGTCACTTGCATGTCCGGGTAACCCAGCAAGCCGCTTTCCACGGCAACGAAAAGGCTGACCAGCGCCGCGATCGTCCAGCACGCCAGCGCAACCTGTCCGACGTGGAACAGGCCGCTCTTCACGAACTCGGTGCTGTAGCGTTTGCGGAGCCCGGAGAGGAAGAACCACCCAGCGACGATTATTCCGATCGAGAGCGGTGCTTGGGTCAAGCCCAGCGCAAGCAAGAACCACTGCCCGGTCCCAAGCGGTGTCACCGGAACTCGCGCGAGCCCGTATGCGATCAGCGCGAGCGCGATCACGATTCCCCAAATCAGGACTGCCGGTCCAAGCGTCGGGCCTCCAACCAACAAGAGCCATCGACCCTCAGGAAGGGTAACGTCGATCATCCCGTTGACCCCGCGCGTTCCGACGTCGATCGCGGAGGTTGTGAACCGGAGTCCCATCCCCCGGGCTTCGCGCCAAACGGTGGTAACGGTCTGAGAGCCTGGATGGATGGGCAGCTTGATCTCCCTTCCTTCGAGGCGGATCGGCTGAGTCTCGCCGTCAATCTCCACGCGTTGCAAGGCCGCGCCTTCGGGGAGCTTTAGAACGTGCTGTCCTCCGAGGCTCGAGCGTAGCGACAACGTCAGTGTGTTGTCCGTGGCGCGGATACCTGGCGTCACGGTGAGTGAGCTGCCGTCGAGCGTAAGCGTCTGGCCTTCGATCCCGACAGGTTTCTCGAGCGCAAGCGTGACCTTCTCGCCGGGCCACGGGCGCCACTCCGGTAGCCATTGCGAGCGCTCGTCGAGCCGGCTGACGACTGGGATGCCGCTCAGGGTGGCATGCCACTGCGGTCCAAGGTTTAACCGCCACACCTGAATCTGAGAGCTCATGGTGGGGGCTTCGAGCACCACGGTCGGCTGTTCTCGCAGCGCACTCCCGAAAACGAACTCGTTGGTCTGAGGGCCGAGGTTCACCAGGGCCGCGCCCTTCTCGACGGGCACCTCACCTTGGGTCACCGACTCTCCCGGCAGCAACGGCACGGCGACGAGCACTGGGGCGTTGCGGGGGCCGGCACGTGAGACGCGTGTCTCGAGCTGCCAGGTGAGACCCAAGAGCAGCGTGCGCTCCACGCGCACGAACGGCGGCAAGCTGCCGGCGGGTCCCTCCGCGGGAGAACCGCCGTGGCGAGACTCGCGCGTGAGCAGGACGCTCTCGCGAGGCTCACCGTCCGCGCCGAGACCGTCGAGCGTAAAGCCCTGAAGCTCGGCATCGACGTGACGCGGTCGCAGGGGAAATGGAAGCTGCACCGTGTCCCGTGCGAAGAGACTCCCTTCCATCGTGACCTGGTGCACGCCCTTCGCGAGTTGCAACCAGAGGCCGCCTGCATCGTCTCTCAAGAGCCCGGCGGCAGGCGCACCGTCGACAAGGACCTGACTCGGGAGCCATTGCTGAGCCCCGCACGGCAGGGGAATGGCCGTGTCCGCATCGGCGTGAGCTTCAAGCCTCAACTGCAGAGAGTTCTGCGAAGCCATGATGCGTAGGCGAGAGATATCCGCGCACTCCGGCAAGCAGTCGGGTGGAGCCAGCAGGTTGTCGCGCAACTCTCCGATCAGCTCCTTCGACGGGATTTCCGCGGCCCGCGCCGGCGGGGCGCCAAGCGTCACCAGGAACATGGAGCCGGCGACGATAGTCGCCATGGCACCGGCGCGGAGACCCTGGAATTCCTCTTTGGCCGACCTTCCAACGCGAACGAGCAGCAGGACGAGGAGCACCAATCGCAACGCCGTAAGGAACGCCTCCATGACGGGCGATACGAGCCATAGGCGGATCATCTGCGTGTGTTCCACCGGGCCGCTCCAGGTGAGTGAAACCGCGCTCCAACGCCAGGTCGGCAAGCCGGGCCCGGTCTGGATCTTTGTCTCGGGTTCCAGCTGATAGAGCGACGAGGACTTCGAAGGAACCGATACGTAGCCGAAACTTTGCATCGGCTCTGATTCGCCGCTGCCCGGCACGCCGCCGATGACTCCGCCAGCAACACCCTCTTCTGAACTAGGCACGTTTTTTCTTTGTTTGGCGATGGTGACGGCCGAAGTGGCGGGAGCGGTCTTAGCGATCGGCGGAGGCGGTGGAGGCGGAGGTACCATTCGCATAGCGACCACGTCCGACGCGTGCTCGGCCCGCTCGGCCGTCATGACTTGCCAGGATCGCTCGAGCGAAGGGTAAATGGCCTGACGGATCTGGTTCACGACAAACGGAATGAGCAGGATGGCAACAAGCACCATCGCGAAGACGCCGTAGGCGCCCGCGACGGTCCGGGCGCGCCCTACGGGAAGGACACGAAACAACGCCGCAGCCAGGAGCAGGTTCAGCCAAGCCCAGATTGGCGCCCCAGTTTCGTGAAACGACAACAGGAGTGCGAGAAACGCCACCGCACCCCACCTCCATCCAAAGAGGCGGTGTGCGGCGACGGCGATCAGCAGTACGAGAAAAAGGTCGAGCAGCGTCCACTGCTCCCACCACGATTGAGACGCCTGATCCACCCCTGAGGCGTGTATGAGTCTCCAGCCGGGTGGAAGGTGAAGCGTGGCGGAGAGCGAATTGAAATCGGTGCCCCACCCAGTGGCGGACAGCGTACGGTTCGGCTCATCGATCCGGCTGTCGGCGCTGAGGTCAGCTTGGCCGCGCCGGATTTCGACTCCCGCTGATCCGCTGGACGCCAAGCGGGTGATGTACTGCGCCGCGCCGTCGATCGTCACGCGACCCACCCTCTGCGGTGGGGCCATCTCCAGTCGCCATGAGCGGCTCACGGTGCCGCCGATTCGGTCCTGCACGGTGTAGCCGCGGCCGTCAAAATCGAGCCAGATATTCCGCTCGAGCGTCAACTGATCCGGGGCCGGATCCGGGTCGCCACGTTTGGTCTCGTTCAACCGCATCGTGTCGCCCTGCCGAATCAAATACGTCGGGAACTGCTTCCATTCCTTGGGGAGTGTCGTCTGTTGGGGGTCCACCGCCGACACGCCTTCGACGGTCACCAGCCGATTCTGGGCGCGTGCTTCGAACGCCCAAGCCTCGTCTGTGGCGGCGAACGCTTCACCACGCGGAGGGAGAGTCAGGCTGCGCAGCGGTGTCATATGGCGGCCTGTCGCCCGGATCGTCCAGCGACCCGGTCGTATTTGCACGCGAAGCGCACCGTCCGGTTCCAGGCGCGCCGGAAGCACGCTATCGAGCGACATCGGCACGAATTCGGGCAGCAGCGCGTGGGGTAGCAAGATCTCGCGGGATTTCCCCGACGCGACGAGCTCGACGTTCGTCGTCAGGGTCGCCGGGATGTCGTCCGTGATCAGTCGGCCGACGTGCACGTCCAATCGTTCGGCGCCGATTTCTCCTTTGGACGTCTTGCTGAGCCAGAGGCGGCCGGCTTCGTCGATCGCCGGCGAAGCGATCGACGTCCCGTTGAGGGTCAGAGCAACGAGGCCAACCGCCGAAGGCATTGGCAGGTTTTCCGGCAACTCGTTCCATGAGAACGCCCCGGTGATCAGGTGATG
Organism: uncultured Acidobacteriota bacterium; assembly: GCA_964647625.1. Taxonomy (GTDB): domain Bacteria; phylum Acidobacteriota; class Polarisedimenticolia; order Polarisedimenticolales; family DASRJG01; genus DASRJG01. The sequence continues at coordinate 6,128 of CAZYHZ010000022.1, read as the reverse complement.
GCCCGCGGCCAGACGCACGCCGGGTTGCTCGTCCACCGCGACTATCGGGATTGCTTTCCCGGAGAGTCGAACATCGAGGGGCCAATGCTTAGCATCGCCCGGCAGCGGGATCCAGATGGTGCGAAAGACGGCGACCTCCACGGAAAATGTCGCTCCCTTGTCCCGCGCAAGAATGGTCAAGCGGGAAGGCCAGCTGCACTGGCGCGTCTCGCCGTCGTTGTAAAAGAACGGGCATTGCTTATCGCCGGCATCGTGAAGCGCCCAGGGGATCCAATCCCTGATACCGGCGGGGACATCTTGCTTGTCAAGTGGAGCCGCGAAGACGGAGCTCGCAACGAGCACGGCACCGCATACGACAGCAGGCCAAAGCGACTGACCTCTTGACGTTCGAACCATGTGGGTCTCCAGCGAAGGGACTTCTCGCATCGCGTCGGCGGAACAGCCGGCGCGACTCTACACCGCTTCCTCATGCGGCGTTTGGCGGGCTGCCCGACCGATCACGTATGAGCCCTTCATGCAAGCGTCCTCCAGTCGTTGGACCGAAGGCGACGGCGTTCGTTCCGTCGGCGTTCATCAGTCCGGGTGGATACGGAGGCTGCTCCGAGCCACGAGGCGACACCTCAGCCGATTCCGACATAACATTGCCGTCCACGGGAGAGGGGGCACCGGCGCCGTGAGCATCAAATCACTTTCAACCGAAGCGTTCGCTGTGTGGACCGCCGATCGGGGCATCGGTCGCAACCCGCAGTACCCGCAGTCCGATCATCTAGTGTTCACGGCCGAAAGCGTCAGCAGGTACTGGCCGTTCCCTCGCGCGGCATCGGACGTACCGCGCTTCGTGAGCACGTTGCTTTCCGCCGTCCGGCCGAACGACCGCTACTGGGTGTATCCCGATCGCGGCGTCTGGACCCACGGGCGAGAGGCGGACTCGTGGCCTCAGACGCGCGTGTGGGCAACGGCAGTCCACGCGATCGGCGTACCGGCCGGCCTTCGAGGCGCGGTCGGGTTCAACTCGACGGACTGGAACGCGCTGTGCGCCATGCTGTTCCTTCTGGTCACCCTCGGTCCCTCGGTGCTCATCGATACGCTCGTCATTCCCGAGCATGGGCACGCGCTCCTCTATTTCGAGCATCATCAGGTCGTGTGGGTGGCGTTTCGCGACCAGGCAGGCCTCGATGCCGTCGTCAGCGCGATGGACGGTGCCGGCTATCCGCTGCCGACGGAGCCGCCCGATGAGACGCTCAAGCCCGTTCCTTGGATGGCGAAGACCACCGAAACCTAGCCGTCCATTTCGATGCGGCAAGAAGTTGCTCACCGTGCAACTCTCCCCTGCGCCGCATGAGATGCCCCCGAGAAAGTCCCCTTGTTCATGATTGGCACCTTCATTGCCTGAATCAAGAAGGCGTGGGCAGGAAGGGAGGAATGACATCATGGGCGACCGGAGACTCGGCTCGATCTGGTGGACTCTGAAGCTCACGCTCGGGGCGGTACCGCTTCTCGCCGGGCTGGACAAGTTCTTCAACGTGCTCACGACGTGGACCGACTATCTCAACCCCGTCGTGCTCCAGTACGCGCCCCTGGACGCGGAGACCGTCATGCGATGTGTCGGCGTCGTCGAGATGCTCGTCGGGGTCGCGATTCTCACGCGGTGGACGCGACTGGGTTCATGGGTAGCCGCGTTGTGGCTCGTCGCGATCGCCGTAAATCTCGTCTCGATGCACAAGTTCTACGACATCGCGGTCCGCGATCTTCTGCTGGCGGTGTCGGCCGTCACGCTGGCGCGACTGACGACCCTGAGGCAGGCGCAGCACGTCGACTCCGACGCCCGGGAGTGGAAGGTGTCCCGAGGCCAGATCCTCACCCTGAGACCCTGACGACGGCGAGCCTCCGCGCCTCCGGTGCGATGCGATAGACTGACCCGCTTGATCCTCGGGGAACGCATCGTGCCCACCCACCCGCGCCGTCGAGCCATGGTCCTGCTTCTGGCGGCGGTCGTCCTGACCGAGGCGTCCGGCTGCTCGGTTCGCCGCTGGGCGGCTGGGAAGCTCGGCGACGCGCTCGCCGCCGGGGGGACGACTTACGCCAGCGACGACGATCCCGAGCTGGTCGGCGACGCACTTCCCTTTGCGCTGAAGACGATCGAGGGCCTGCTCGACGCGACCCCGAAGCACAAGGGGCTTCTGCTCGCGGCATCGTCCGGCTTCACGCAGTACGCGTACGTCTATCTCGCGAGCGAGGCGGACTTCGTCGAGGGCGGCGACGCCGCGCGCGCCGCGCACCTGCGCGAGCGAGCCAAGCGCCTGTACCAGCGCGCGCTCGGGTATGGGATGCGCGGCCTCGAGGTCGACCACCCGGGGCTCCGGCAGGCGCTCGATGCCGACCCGCGCGCGGCGCTCGCCGGCATGGGGAAGGCCGACGTCCCGATGATGTACTGGACCGCGGCCGCCTGGAGCCTCGCGATCTCTCTCGACAAGACGAACGCCGCTCTGGGCGTGAACCTGCCGCTCGCGGAGAGCCTGATGCACCGGTCGCTCGAGCTCGATCCGGGCTATGCCGACGGCGTGATCCACGACTACTACATCTCGTATGAAGGCGGGCGCGCGGGCGCCGCCGGGGGGTCGGTCGACCGGGCGCGGGAGGAGCTTGCCGAATCGCTTGCGCTCGCGAATGGGCGCAGGGCCGCCCCCTACCTGGCGTTCGCGGAGAGTGTCTCGGTGGGAACCCAGAATCGAAAGGAATTCGTGGAGATGCTCAACTCGGCGCTGGCCGTCGATCCGGACGTCGCGCCAGAATACCGCCTGGCGAACCTCGTCGCTCAGCGGCGGGCGCGCTGGCTTCTGTCCCGGCTCGACGACCTGTTCCTGGAGTAAAAGGGGGATCCCGATCTTGTCGATCACTCGCTTCATCACGGGCTTTACGGCCTCGACGCTTCTTGCCGCCGGAAGCGTCGCTGTGGCGGCCGACCCGGTCGTCATCAAGATGGCCACGCTCGTGCCGGCGGGCTCGAGCTGGAGCTCGTCGCTGCAAGACATGGGCCGGAAGTGGCAAGAGGTCTCGGGGGGCAAGGTCGTCGTCAAGGTCTATCCGGGCGGCGTCGCGGGCGACGATGCCGACGTCGTCCGCAAGATGCGACTGGGAACGCTCAACGCCGGCTTCCTCGCGACCGCGGGCCTTGCGGACATCGACCGCTCGGTTCTCGCCCTCCAGATCCCGATGCTGTTCGACGACTACCAGCAGGCCGATTGGGTCACCGAGAAGATGTCGTCGGACCTCGAGGCGAAATTCGACGCCAAGGGTTTCGTCGTCCTGACCTGGATCGATGCGGGCTGGGCCCACTTCTTCACCAAGACGCCGGCCCAGACCCCCGACGAGATGAAATCCGCGAAGCTTTTCGCGTGGGCGGGGGACGACAAGTACGTCGAGCTGTGGAAGAGCGTCGGCTTCCATCCGATCCCGCTTCCGGCGACGGAGATCTCGACCGCGCTCCAGACGGGGCTCGTCAACGCGATCTGCACGACGCCGCAGATCGCGGCCCTGATGCAGTGGTACGCGACCGCGAAGAACATGACCGACGTGAACTGGGCCCTCCTCCTCGGAGGGATCGTGGTCGAGAAGGGGACGTGGAACAAGCTCCCGCCCGAGACGCGCGCCGCCATTCTCGCGACGACGCGCGAGACGGCTCGCCAGCTTCGCGACCGGGCCCGCGCCGAAGAGATCGAGAGCATCGAGGCCATGAAGAAGAAGGGACTCATCGTCGTGAAGCCGAGCCCCGCCGAGCTCGCGTCCTGGCGCAAGCTTCCCGAGAGCGTCTACCCGCTCGTTCGCGGCGCCTACATGCCGGCCGACGCGTTCGACATGGCGATCAAATTCTCGGGCGAGTACAGGAAGCAGCGGCCCCCGGCCCCGGGGACCGGCACGCGTTGAAGCTCGATCGCATCGCGAAGGGGACGTGGGAGGCACCGCTCGTCCTCGCGTTTCTCGTGCTCGCGCTTCTGCCGATGATCGATCTCGTCGCACGGCCGCTGGGACGATTTCACGTCCCCGGCGCCGGCACGTACGTCCAGATCCTGACCTTCTTCCTCACTTTCCTAGGTGGTCTCGCGGCGACGGCGGCCTCGGAGCACCTTCGCCTGTCCACCGCGACGCTCCTCGGCGAGGGGCGCTTGCGGCTCGCGGGGGACTTCCTGGCCAACACCATCGCGGCCGTCGTGTCGGCCGTGCTGTCCTACGCAGCCGTCCACGTCGTGCTCGCCGACCGGCTGCTGGGGCGCGTGCTCCCGTTCGGCGCTCCGGAGTGGCTCGGCGAAACCATCATGCCGGCCGCGCTCGCCGGCATGGCGCTTCTCTTTCTCATCAAGGCCGGGCGCTCGTGGAAGGGCCGCGCGCTGGCCGCGGCGCTCGTCGCCGCCGTCTTCGCGCTGGGTCACGTACCGGAAGTCTCACGAGGGTTCGTCGCTCCGCTCGCCCTGCTGCTGGTTGCGTCGACGCTGATCGGCACGCCCGTCTTCGCCGCGATGGGCGGGCTGGCCGCCCTCCTCTTCTTCCGAGAGGGGACGCCCGTGTCGGCGGTCACCGCCGAGATCTACCGCCTCGTCGCCTCGCCGACGCTTCCGGCAATTCCTCTCCTGACCGGCTGCGGCTATCTCCTCGCGGAGTCCCAGGCCGCGCACCGGCTCGTGCGTCTGTTTCGCGCGCTCCTGGGGTGGCTGCCCGGCGGCGTCGCCGTGCTCGTCGCCGCGGTCTGCGCCGTCTTCACCGCGTTCACCGGCGGCTCCGGCGTGACGATCATCGCGCTCGGGGGGCTCGTCTATCCGATCCTGCGCGAGGACGGCTACCCGGAGGCGTTCTCGCTCGGGCTCGTCACCGCGGCCGGAAGCCTGGGCCTGCTCTTCCCGCCGAGCCTCCCGGTGATCCTGTACAGCGTCGTTTCCAAGCAGCCCGTCGAGCGCCTGTTTCTCGCGGGGCTGCTGCCCGGCGTCCTCCTCGTCGTCATCGTCGCGGCGTACGGAGTGGCGGTCGGCCGGCGCGTCAGCGCCACGCGCCAGGCATTTTCATCGCGGGAGGCGATCGCGGCGGCCTGGGAGGCGAAGTGGGAGCTGTCGATTCCGATCGCGATGATCGTCATGTTCGCCACAGGCCTCGGCTCGCTTCTCGAGACCGCGGCGTTCGCGGTGATCTACACGATCGTGATCGTCTGCTTCATCCACAAGGACTTGAGCGTGACGCGGGGCCTCCCCCGCGCGCTTCTCCGCGGCTCGGCCATGATCGGCGCCGTTTTGATCCTGCTGAGCTGCGCTCTCGGCCTCACCGGGTACCTGATCGAGGCGCAGATCCCGGACGTCATGCTCGCCGCCGTTCGCGCCCACATCCACTCGCCCCTCGTCTTCCTCCTCGCTCTCAACGTGGTGCTCCTCGTCTTGGGCAGCGTGCTCGAGGCCTTCTCGGCGATCGTCATTCTGACCCCGCTCGTGGTTCCGCTGGCCTCGGCGTACGGCATCGAGCCGACCCATCTCGGCGTGATCTTCCTCGCGAACCTCGAGCTCGGCTTTCTCTTCCCACCGGTCGGCTTGAACCTCTTTCTCGCGTCATCGCGCTTCGGCAAGCCCATGGTCGCGCTCTACCGCGACGTCCTGCCGTTCCTCGCGATCTTGGGCGGCGGCGTCCTGGTGATCACCTACCTGCCCGACCTCTCGCTCGCGCTGATGCGTCTGCTCGGTCGATAGGGGCGGCGTTCCACGGCGTTGGCGCCGGTGTGTAGGATGGGCCATGCCTTTTTCAAAATTCCAGCTTCACCCCGACCTTCTCCGGGCGGTCAAAGAGCTCGGGTTCACCCGCCCCACACCCATCCAGGAGCGGGCGATTCCGCCTGCAAAGGACGGGCAGGACGTCCTGGCCTGCGCCATGACCGGGAGCGGGAAGACGGCCGCGTTCTTGCTGCCGATCCTCCACCGGTTGATGGGAAAACCGAGGGGCACCACCCGGGCGCTGATCCTGACCCCGACGCGCGAGTTGGCCGCGCAGATCCACCAGCACATGGACGAGCTGGCGGTGCACACCGCCGTGTCGGGTGCGCCGGTGTTCGGCGGGGTCGGCATGGGCCCGCAAGAGCACGCGTTCCGCAGCGGCGT
>CAZYHZ010000021.1:0-66646 GCA_964647625.1 uncultured Acidobacteriota bacterium | reverse complement strand
AGCTTCTGCAAGGCTGGCACGTTCTATTTAGTTTTCAAAGAACATCGAACGAGAAACGACTTGCCGTGACCCCCGTTGGGGCCTCGCCACGTCAAGGTTCGTAGAACCATTCCCGTGCGAAGCGTCGGTCATCATAGCAAGGTTTTTTTGAACCGTGCAAGAGAATCCAGAAATTATCTTTTCGGGGCTTTGGAATCGAGCCCGCCGTCTTGCCAAAGCGCCCTGAATCAAAGGTTTAGGGGCAAGAAAAAGGGGGCGCCGGAGCGCCCCCTTTTGCGGTCGATCGCGTGAATCCCAGGGTTAGAAACTCCAGGTCGCGTACACGCGGAGAGTGCGCGGGTCCTGGAAGGCCAGCGGACGGCCATAGTCGGGATCGGTCACGCCGGACTGGAGCTCGACGTTGTCGTCGAAGAGCGTCGTCTCCCGGAAGTTCAGCACGTTGAACACGGTCGCGCCGACCCCGAAGGTTGCCCAGCGGTTGAACCTCTTGTGCCATGACAACGTCAGGTCGAGCGACGTCGTATCGGGCGTCCTTCCGAACTCGCCGCGCTTGACCAAGGTCGAGCTGTACAGGTGCGGGAACGCGTACGTCGAGGTGGGGATAACGGCATTTGGGTCCTCGAAGAACTGATTCGCCGTGCCTGTCGTCAAGCAGAGAAGGTTTCCGCCCGTCCCGTTGACGCCGCAAGAGCCGTTGTCCGAGTACCAGTAATAGATCGGATTGTAGCCGGGGAGCTCTCCCGCATTCTGATAGAAGCCGTTGGGGTGCGCGAGCAGCGGAGTCCTCGGGATGCCCGCAGCCCATGTGAATCCGGCCCCCAGGTTGATTCCGTTGTCCCACTGGTAGTTGCCGTAGAGCTTCAATGAGTACGGAACGTCCGAGTTCAACGGTCCGGCCACGAACTGGCCGTGCAGCAGCGGAGAATCGGGGAAGTCGAACAGCGACGAGATGTTGGGATCGGACTGGCCGTTGTCGTTCCGGAACAGACCTTCGTAGTTGCCCTGAACCCTGGCGAACCGCAGGTTGCCGTAGAACTGCCAGTGGTCGCTGAACCGTTTGTTGAGCACGAACTCGAGCGCCTTGTACGTGCGGTTGGCCTTCGGGAAGCCGCTCGGCGTGTTCTGTCCCGGGTTCGCGAGCACGTACTCACCGAACGCGTGAGTGGGCTCGTTCGGGAACGGCAACTGGTTGACCGCGGTGCCCACGGCACCGAAGTAGTACCCCGTGTAGTAATTCTCCGTCGCCTCGACCGAATTGAACTGAGTATCTTCGAGCGCACGTCCGTACTCGCGGTAGAGTCCGCGGATTTCGACCGAGACGTCGCGTCCCATCTCTTGCTGCCAGCCGACGACGTACTCGTCGATGTACGGCAGCTTCGTTCCGTCCTGGACACTGGTCTGACCGCCGCGGATCGACGCGGCGCGCGCCTGCTGCGTCGGCTGGCCGTTCACATAGTCCCAGCCGTTGAACGTCGTGGTGCCGAGATCGGCCTCGTTCGTCAAGCTGCGGATGGCAAGGTCGTTAGGAACCCGCTCGTAGTAGCGCGCGACGTTTGCGTAGATCTTGCTCCTACCGTCACCCTTCGTGTCCCACGTGACACCGACACGGGGCGCGTAGGCCCACTCGAACGTGTAGCTCCCGGGTGCGATCGGCGCGGTGCTGTTCTCAGGAGTGCGATTCCCGTCGTCGTAGTAAAAATTGAGGGTGTAGACGCCCGATCCGCTGATCTTCTGCTGGCTCGCGCGCAGCCCCGCCTTGAGCGTCCACTTCGGGGTGAAGCTCCAGGTGTCCTGGAGGAATAGCGCGGTGTCCTTGGTCTTCGTCGGGCCCGGGTTGGGATTGAATCGGCCCCGGTTCGACCGCCATTGCGGGACGCCGGCGGTGTTTTGACGCTCCAGCGCGTTCAACCCGCCGTTGAGATCGAGAAAGACGTAGCAGTTATAGGCATAAACGCCGGTGTTCTCGCACGGCCTGTTCAGCGTTCCGCCCGGAGGCGTGTGATTGCACGTGTCGTTTGGAACGACGTTGCAGTCGGCGTCCGTCGTGCAGACGGTCACACCATCGCTGTCGCAGACTCCGGGTCCGGTGCCGGCCCGCGTGAACTTCAACGGGATGTCCGCGCCGGAATAATTCTGGAGATCCGTGTACGAGATGTCGTCGTACGAAGCGCCGCCCTTCAATTCGTTGTTCCCGTGAACCCACGTCAGCGTGAGCTTGGCCTGGTTGTTGACGTCCGTCGACGTCGAATAGAAGCCGACGCCGCCGTACGCCCACTGCGCGGAGTTGTCCCGAGACTGCCCGGGCGCACAGAAAGCAGGATTCAGGAAGCACCGAAGCTGGCGCTGATCGGTGTAGCGCGACTGGTTGAGCACGGAGGTCTCGGTGAATTTGGCATCCTTGCGGCCGATCTGAGCCTGCATGAACAGCGTCGGCGTGAACACCGCGTCGTACTTGAGTGAGTAGTTGTTCCCGCCGTAATCGATCGAGGACTGACCTCCGCCGCTGTCGTAGTCGAGGTTCGGGAACGGGGCGCCGCCAAAGGGAATGAACTCTCTCTGCGGCCCCGTGCCGCCGTTCGAGGGATCGCCGAACGCCGACAGCTCGAGACGATGATTCGGGTTCGCGTACCACGTGACCTTCGCCGCGTAGTTGTTCGAGGTGCGCTTGATCGTCTGTGACCCCTCGGCGGCCTGCGGATATTGGGTGATCCCGCCGGTCAGGTTTGCCGGGAGCGGGATGTCCTGAATCTGCGCGGTCTGCTTTTGCTGCGTCGGGTTGTAGTCGACGAAATAGAACAGCTTGTCCTTCAGGATCGGTCCGCCGATCTGCAGCCCGAGGTCGTAGTTCGCGCTGTCGTTCCACGACCCTTTCACGATGTTCGTCGCACCGCTGAACAATTCGGCCTGCTTGTACTGGCTGACCGGGCCGCCCGTGTAGAGAGCAACCTTACCGGAGAGATCGTTCGTGCCGGTCTTGACGATGGTGTTGACGACACCGCCCGTCGCCTGGCCGAACTCGACGTCGATGCCGCCCGTCTTGACCTGGACCTCTTCGAGGAAGTCGTACGTGACGCCCGTTCCGAGCGATCCGTACACGCTGTTGAACGCGCCGATGCCGCCGTAGCCCGTGTTCGTGATGTTGACGCCGTCCACGATGTACGAGTTTTCGAGACCCGACGAGCCGGACATCGAGTAGTTGCCCGCCCCCGTCCCGAGGCCGCTCTGGACTCCGGGCGCCAACGTCAGCGTCGAGGCGAGGTTTCGTCCGACGGGAACCTGGTCAATGAAATTCTCGACCTTGAAGTTTCCCCCCGTCGTCACCGATTTCGTGTCGACGACAGGCGCTTCCGCCGTGACCGTGACCGATTCGGTCTGACCCGCGACGAGGGTGATGTCGATGCGGGTTCGCGTGTTGATGCTGACGTCGACGTTGTCGAGCGCCACCGCGGACTTGCCGGGCGCCTCCGCGCGCACCTTGTACTGGCCGGGAGGCAGATTTGCGAGCGTGTACCGTCCCTGGGCATCGGTGACCGCCGCCGCCGGCGCGCGGTTCGCGATCCCGGTGACGGTCGCGCCCGAAACCGGGTTACCCGCTTGGTCGCGCACCTTGCCTTCGATGACGCCCGTGGTGGACGTCTGCGCCCAAGCGGCCAGCGACAGGAGCATCGTCGCGGCCCAGAGCCCGAACATCCGGAACCCTCTGTTTGCCATCACCATTCCTCCTGAATCAACCATTTGGACTCCTGGACCGGACCGCGAAATCTCTTGTCGACGTTGCCCTTTCGGCCTGTTGGCCAGGGCGCCCCCGTCGGCAGCCCAATATTGAAGCAGCTTCAATGCCAGTCAAGTAATCGGCATGGCGGCTTGCCAAGTTGCTGAAAAAATTAGACTTATCCGTCGGCGAAATAGAATGAACGAGAGCGGAACATCGACGTGCATCCAATTTTTTGAATTATCGATATTTATGGATTTTTCGCGCTTATCCGGAGAGGAACTAGAATTCCTCTCTGTGAGCGTTCGCCCCGCTGCCTGGCTGCTGCTGACCGCGCTCGCGGCGAGCCCGCCGCCCCCCTCGCCGGGTCCCCGTCCGTTCGAGGCGACCGAGCACGTCGAGGTCCGGCTCGCACAGTTCGACGTCGTGGTTCGCGACACGAAGGGTGCGATGGCGACGGGTCTCGGCAAGGACGATTTTTCGGTTCTCGAGGAAGGGACGCCGCTCGAGGTCGTCGCGGTCGACGAGTGGGGCGCGCCGCCGGCGCCGGCAGAAGCCGCCGGCGCCGCGGCCACGACGTCGACGGCGACCGCCTCCCCCGCTCCGTCTCCTGCACCGATGCAGGAGCGCCGGAGCGTCGTCATCGTGTTCGATGCGCTCGGAGACGCGACGGCGCTTCGCGTGAATCAAGCGAAGGTGGCGGCTACCGAGTTCGTGAGACGCCGCTTGCGCCCCGACGACATCGCGGCCGTGTACCAGCTCGATCTTCGATTGCAGGCGCTCTCGGGCGTGACGGCGAATCACGAGGACCTCGCCCGCGCGATCGGGAAGGTGACGTGGATGCCGGCATCGAGCCTCCAGAACGACATCGCGGATTCGATCCTTTCCAGCTCGGCGCGTGGCGGCGCCACATTGCGGCAAGGCCGGATGGCCAACCAAGCCGTCAACGCCGCGCAGCAGCTCGATTGGGAGCGCGAGCACATCTACGAATCGCTGACCGGCATCGCGAATGTGTTCGAAGGACTTCCCGGACGGCGCATCCTCGTCCTCGTGTCTCCGGGTTTTCCGTTGACCGTCCCCGGCGAGGTGCAGACGGGCTCGGGCGGCTTCACGCCGGGGTTCCGCGAGCTGATCCGGGCGCTCTCGGCGCGCGGCGTCGCCGTCTACACGCTCGACATCGGCAACGATCTCGCCGCTGGCGACGTCACCCAGTCCATCGACTGGCGCGTGGCGGTCGGGACGCTCGGGATGGACGAGAACGTCCTGTCCGACCTCGGCCTCGAACGGTCGCTCGGAACGCAAAGCGCTTCATCCCGGCGGGAATTCCTCGGCGTGATCGCCGGAGAAACCGGCGGTCGCATGCTCACGAACTCCGACCTGTCGCGCGCGTTCGAGACGATCCACGACGAATCGACGAAGTTCTACCGGGTGTCGTGCCGCGTGCCGGTGTCTCACGGCGACCGGTACCGCCGGCTCACCGTCTCGGTCAATCGCAAGGGATTCGCGGCACAGAGCCGGCGTGGACGATACAGCGACATCACGCCGCTCGCGCGGGAAGGCGGAAGCGGGGCGGCCTCGCTCGAAACCGTGGACCGCTACCGCACGCTGGCCGCACGGGGCGTGGCCCAGCCTCTGCCGGCGGCCGACCCCAAGACGACTCCGGTCGTGGTCGTGGTGGAGGCGCACGGCCCGATCCTCATCGCGACGGATGAAGCCGGCGGCGGAGCGCTCGACGTCGAGATCCACATCGTCGCGCGCGCGGCGGGAGAGATCGTGGACCGGTACGAGCACTCGTTCACCGCGCGGGTCAAACCCGAAGGCCTCGCGGCGGTCCGTCGCGGATTCCGCGTCGAAGGCCGCGTGACCCTGCCGCCCGGCGTCTACGAGATCCAGGCGTCGGTGCGGCTCAAGGACCCCGCCCAGCTCGCGACGTGGTCGCAGCCGGTCACCGTTCCGGCGCCCAAGAGCGCTCAGGCCGCCGATCTTCCGGTGGCCATCTTGAGCGGTGACGAGTCGTCGCAGTCCCCCCTTCTTCATCGCCCGTCGATTTCGGAGGCGGCCGACTCGCTGCTCCTCAAGGCGGGAGCGCGCGTCCTCCCGGCCACGACGTCCCGGTTCCCGCGCGGCGTCCTTTACACGCTGTTCTGGCTGCACGGATTTCCCGGAGCCGGGGGGGCGCCGCCGAAGCTCGACCTTGCGGTTGAAGTCCTGGATTCCCGATCGCAAAAGGTGCCGCTGCCGACGGCGGTCCTGTTCTTCGGCGCCGAGCCGTCGGGAGGCTACCGCGTGCTCGCGCGGATCGACACCGCGAGCTTGCCGCCGGGCGATTACGCGCTGAGGCTCGCCGCAAGCGAGTCGGGCCCGAAGCCGTCCCGCGCCGCGGAGAAGTCGCTCTCGTTCTCGCTGACGGGCGAGGCGGAGTCGGCTACTTCTTCTTCGGCTGGATCGCCTTGAGCGTGTCGCGCGTTTCGGCCGCGAGACGTCCGTTCGGATCGAGCTCGATCGATTTTTCGAACGACGCGATCGCGTCCGCGTTCTTGCCGTCTCGAAGCTGGAGCTTCCCGAGGAGCGCGTAGGCCATCCCGAGATCCGAGTTCGACGCCTTGCTCTCCGTCACCTTGCGGAACATCCCCTCGGCGTGAGCGTAGTCCTTCTTGTTGAAGTACGAGATTCCCAGGTTGAGCATCGCGACGGGGTCGTCCGCACCGACCTCCTTCGACTTCTCGAGGACCGCGGCGGCTTTCTCCGTCTGGCCGGTCTTCGAGTAGAGCGCCGACAGCTCCAGGTAGGACTCCGGCCGCGAAGGCGCGGCGGCCATCGCCTTCTCGAACGTGGCGATGGCGTCGGCGTCCTTGCCCTGATCGCGCTGGACCGCCCCGAGGCTCAAGAGCGCGTCGACCTGGATCTCGGCGGGGACGGAGGTGCCCTCGAGCTCTTTCCGGAAGGCGGCCTCCGCGTCCGGCAGCTTCTTGTCGCGCGAATAGATCTTGCCGAGAAGCGTGTTCGATCCGGCGAACGTGGGATCCAGCTCGATCGATTTCGTCAGGGCCGCGATCGCCTCGTCGTCGTGCTCGAGCACGGCGTTGCAATACCCCTTGAGGTAGTAGGCGCGGCCGTGCGTCGGATTGTCGGCCGTGAACTTGTCGATCTGGGGCAGCGCACCCGCGCAGTCGCCTTTTTGCACCTGCTGCGCCAGGAGCGCGTACGCCTGATCGCCGGACGCGACGGTCTTCTCGCCCGACGCGGTCGTGATCTCCGTGGCTTTGCCGACCACGAAGTCGCAGGTGATCTCCTCACCGTCTTCGACCTCGACCTCGGTCGCTTTGTTCGGAGCGACGCGGCCGTCCAGCTTCCATTTCACGACCTTGGCGGTCTGTGATTCGTTCTGGCCCATCGCCTGCCCCTTGATGCTCACGAGCGCGAGCCCGGGGGCGTCGATCTTCAGCGCGTAGCGTCCCGGACGAACGATGCCGATGAGGTAAGAGCCCTTCTTTCCCTTCGTCACGACCTCGGCGCGCGCCCCCGCGCTCACCGGCTCCAGAATCACCTTCGCGTTGGCAACACCCGCTCCGGTGTCGTCGCTGACGCTGCCGTACATCTTCGCCTGCTGCGCCGACGCTACGGTCGCCGCGAGCGAGACGACGAAGACGAGGGCCGGAATCCGCGCCATCCATCGGTGTGTCACGTTTTCTCCTCCGTCGGGTGAAGGGACTGGATTCTAGACCCCGCGCGATAGAATCGCATGATGGGTTTTTCCCGCGGCGTCCGTCGGCTCGTGCTGATCGCGGCCGCCACGGCGCTCGTTGCGGCGATCGCCGGGCTGAACGTGGAGCGCATCCCCAAGGATCACGTCGGGATCGGCACCGGACGCTTGGTCAAGGCCGGATGGGCGCTGCATGCGCCGGGCGCACGCATTCCGACGATCCCGGAGCGCGGCCAGATCGACCTCGATGACGTGGCGCTCGAGACGAGCGAAGGGAGCCGCCTGACGTTTCGGCTCGATGCTCGGTACGCCGTCGAAAGAGCGCTGGCACCTCAGCTCGCCTCGGACGTCCGCCGCCTGGGATTTCCGTCCGCGGTGAGGTCCCTCGCCCGAACCGTGCTCTCGGACGTCGCGCGGCGGCTCGACGTCGAGACGCTGCTGTCCGAGCCGGCAAGGACCGAGGTCCCGCTGACGGCCGCCCTCGGAGCGGCGGGGCTTTCGATCGAGTCGTTGTCGCTTCGCAGCACGCTCGGGGACGAGGTCATCAGACGCCGCCGGACGCAGGAGGCCCAAGGCCTCGCGAAACCGCCGCTCGCGCGGATCCTCCTCGTCGGCTGGGATGGTGCCGACTGGCAGACCGCGCTTCCGCTGATGGCGGCCGGCCGCATGCCGAACCTGGCGCGGCTCACGCGCGCTGGAGCGTGGGGAGACCTTCGCTCGAACGATCCCATGTTCTCTCCGCTGCTTTGGACGACGATCGCGACCGGGAAGGCTCCGACGGAGCACGGCATCGCGGATTTTCTGGTGAAGGACAAAGCGACGAGCCAGCGCCATCCCATCACGAGCGATTTCAGGAAGGTCAAGGCGCTCTGGAACATCTTCACGGATTTCTCCAGGGACTCGACCTGGATCGGCTGGTGGGCATCGTTTCCGGCGGAGGACATCCGGGGAACGATCGTCACCGACTCTTTGGCCGCGGCGGTCGGACGAGCCGGGGCCACCGGGGCCGCCGCGATGCCCGGCGTCGCGAGCCCGAAGGGGGCGCTTCAAGGCAAGCCGGAGCTCCTGATCGGAGCGGCGCAGGTCCCGCTCGAAGACGTGCGCCGCATCATCCCGGCGACCGACGCCGAGTACCGGACGGCGCAGGCGAACATCGCGAGCCCAGCGAAGAAGGACGAGAAGTCCCGGGTGGACGACCCCATCGAGTTCGTCATGCGCGTGCTCGCGCAGGCGCGCACCTATCAGAACATCGCGCTCGACCGCCTTCGATCGGGAAGCCCGTTCGTCGCCGTGTACTTCGAGGCGATCGACATGATGGGTCACGGATTCCAGCACTACCTGCCGCCGAAGCTCTCGTTCGTCTCCGCATCGGACTTCGAGCGATTTCACGATGCGGTACCGAACTTCTACGCCTGGCAGGACGAGCGGCTGGGAGAGCTCCTCGCGGCCGCCGGCCCGGACGCCATCGCCATGGTGGTTTCCGATCACGGATTCCGGACCGGCGCCGACAGGCCTGGATTCGCACCCTCGATCAAGGGGCAGCCGGAGGAGTGGCATCGCGATTGGGGCATCGTGGCGCTCGGCGGCCCGGGGATCGCCAAGGGGCACATGCCGCCGTCCAGCATCTTCGACATCGCGCCCACGCTCTTGTACTTGAACGGCCTTCCTTTGGCAGAGGATATGCCGGGGCGGCTCCTCACGAACGCCTTCGAATCCAAGGTCGTCGCGCGGCGCGCCCCGGCGAGCACGCGCTCGTACGAGCTCGTCGGCTCCCGTTTGGCGCGGGAGCAAGCGGTGGCCGCAGACCCCGAAGTGATGCGCGAGATGATGGCCAACTTGAAAGCCCTGGGATACGTCGGAGGCTCCGACGAGCCGGCGCCGGCATCGCGGGAATCGACGAGCCCTTCGGGCCCCGCCGGCGAGCCGGAGGTCGCGGACACTCAGTTCTTCTACCACCGCAATCTCGCCGTCTCGTACCTGCGCCAGGGCCGGCTGCGCGACGCCGAAGCCGAGCTGCTGCGCGCGAACGAGCGCCAGCCGCGCGCGAAGACTTACGCGATGCTCAGCGAGGTCCGCGCGGACGACGGGCGCATCGACGAAGCCGCCGCGGCGCTCGAGGAGGGTTGGGACAAGCTTCCCAAGGAGATGGAGCCGTCGAGCCTGCTGTGGATCGTCGAGCTGCGCCTCATCTCGGCGGGCCCGTCAGCAGGCTCCGCGGCGGCCGCGAAGTGGTCCTCGAAAATGACCGCTCCGGTGAAGTCCGCGGTGGACGGGCGCCTCGCGGAAGCCGCGGGCGATCTGGCCGGGGCCGCTCGTTCCTACCAGGCCGCGCTCGAGGGCGACCCGCTGCTCGTCCGCGTGGCGCTGCGGCTTCAATCGATCGATGCCGCAGCCGGTCGTCCGTTCGCGCTGGAGCCGTTTCTGGTGCGAACCGCCGAGTCCCACCGCCAGCTCGATGCGTACTGGGACCTCGCCGGACAGATGGCTCTCGCGCGCGGCGAATTCCCGGTCGCGGTCGATCGGTTCCGCCGAGCCGCCGAGGTGGAGCCGGAGAACGCGACTTACCTCGGCCACCTCGCCACGGCTCAGGCCGCCGGCGGCCAGCGAGAACCCGCCAAGGAGACGCTCGCCTGGGTGGATCGCTTCCCTCCGCACACCTCCGACGACTGGATGGCGGTGGGCGCCGCGTGGGACCGTCTCGGCGAGACCGACCGAGCGGTCGCCGCATTCTCGAAAGCCCGCGAGTCCCGAGGCGCCGGGCCGGCCGCGTGTCTCGGAGAAGCGCTGGCCCTCGCTCGTGCCGGGCGGACGGCGGATGCCCGGCGCGTGCTCGACGAAGGCCTGAAGAAATTCCCCGACAGCCCGCCGCTCAGGCAGCTCGCGGACCGCCTCGACGCTCGCTGACCTGCAGTCTCCCGCTCCGTGGACGGCTTCGTTCGACCGGCGCTACAATGCGCTCGTGTTTCGCCGAAAGGTGGGCGCAAGCCCACCTTTTTTGTTCATGGCCCCACATGAGCGACGATCGAAAAGAGCTTCTGGCACAGATCGAATCCATGGCGCGAGACGTCGCGGGCCGGTTCGGTGTGGAGATCGTGGAGTTCGTGTTTCACAGCCAAGGCCGCCACTCGCTCTTGCGCATCGACATCGATCGCCCCGGTGTCCCCGGGGCGGGCCTGGCGGATTGTGAGAACGTCAGCCGGGCGCTCAGCGCGGAAATCGACGATCTTCCGTTCTTCGGCTCCCCTTACGAGCTTCAAGTGTCGTCCCCCGGGATCGACCGGCCGATCCGCAGCGACGACGACGTCCGGCGAAACACGGGGAGGTCCGTCCGGCTCGAATTCCGGGACGACCTCGACAAGGTCCGCGAGCTTCGGGGCACGCTCCGGGGCCGGTCGTCGAGTGGGGCGGTTTCCATCGAGTCCGAGGGTACCGTCCTCGAGGTTCCGATGGAGCGCATCGTACTGATGAAACAGGACGTTGCGGTCGGTCGCGGCAAACGGGAAAGGCCATGAAACGCGCGTGCTATAGTCATTTGGTCCCAACGGAGCATTCGCGAGTTTCTGGGTGCACCGGTTGTCGGAGGGGTGCGTCCGGAAGCGGATGGCCTGGGGATTTGAACGTCTTCTCGGCGGGAGTCATCGACCCATGAGCCACGAGCTTTATCAGACGATCGAGATGATCGGACGGGAAAAGGGCATCGACCCGGATGTCATCATCCAGGCGGTGGAGGAGGCCTACGCGGCCGCCTCGCGCAAGTACCTTCACAGCAAGGAAGACTTCGGCGCCCGGTTCGATCGCGAGTCCGGACGCTTCATCGTGTTTTCCAAGCAGACCGTCGTGACCGAAGACGAGCTGATGGATCCGCACGTCGAGATCACGGTCGAGGAAGCGCGCCAGATCCGGCCCGACGCCGAGGTCGGCACGATCATCGAAACGGTCAAGGACGGCATCGACGTTCCCCTGACCCGCATCGCCGCGCAGGCGGCCAAGCAGGTCATCTACCAGAAAGTCAAGGAAGCCGAGCGGGAGATCGTCTGGCGCGAATACGGCGACCGGATCGGCGAGATGCTCACCGGCCAGGTCAAGCGCTTCGACCGGGGCGACATGATCCTCGACCTCGGCCGCACGGAAGGCATCATCCCGCGGCGCGAGCAATCGCGGGCCGAGCACTACAACCCGGGAGACCGCATTCGCGCGGTCCTGGTCAACGTCGAGCGGCTGGGCAAGGGCCCGCAGCTGACGCTGTCCCGGGCGAGCGAGCTGCTCGTCAAGAAGCTGTTCGAGATGGAAGTCCCCGAGATCTACGACGGGACCGTCCTGATCGTCAGCGTCGCGCGCGACGCGGGCGAGCGCACGAAGATCGCGGTGCGCTCCAAGGACCGCGACGTCGACCCCGTCGGCGCGTGCGTCGGCATGAAGGGCTCCCGGGTCCAGGCGGTCATTCGCGAGCTGCGCGGCGAGAAGATCGACATCGTGAAGTACGACGAGGACCCGGCGCTCTACGTCCGGCATGCGCTGAATCCCGCCTCGATCAATCGCGTGTCCATCCGCGACTACGAGGCGCGCGAGATGGAAGTCATCGTCTCCGAAGACCAGCTCTCGCTGTCCATCGGCAAGCGGGGACAGAATGTCCGCCTCGCCTCGAAGCTCGTCGGCTGGAAGCTCGACATCAAGAGCGAGGCCGAGAAAAAGGCCGAGATCGAGCTCGAGATGGAGCGGATGGCGCAGGCCAGCCGCGAGTTGTCGAGCCTCCCGGGCATCGCGCAGTCGACCGTGGCGCGCCTGCTCGACGCCGGCTTCCGCGGCATCGAGGAAATCTGCCTCGCCTCGCTCGAGGACCTGACCTCGATCGAGGGCATCAGCGAGGACGAGGCGATCGAGATCCACGACGCCGCCGAGCAGGCGCTCGAGGCGCGCGACCAAGAGGAAGAGCCGGAAGAGCAGGCCGTCGAAGCGGACGATGGCGCCGCCCCCGCCGAGGCGGAGGCCGCCCAGAACGCCGAAGACTCCTCGAACGAGAAGTGACACGGCGAAGGCCGCGGGAGCACGCATGCCGGGTGTACGGGTTTATCAGCTCGCCAAGGAACTCAAGGTTCAGAGCGCTCTGATCGTCGAGTTGCTCGACCGCCTCGGGAAGGAGGTCCACTCGGACCTCAGCTCGATCGACGAGGTGACGGCGAGTCTGGTCCGCGAGCGGCTGACGGTCGCGCTCGCCGCCGAGACGAAGCGGCTGCGAGACGAACAGCGATCCGACGACGAAGCGGTGGTCGCCACCGCGCCGCCGGCGGAGCCGGAAGTCGCTCCGGCCCACGATGTGGCGATCGTCGAATCGCCGGAGGCGGCCGCTCCGGCGCCCGTCGACGCGCCGGCCGTGGAGACGAGCACAATGGAGACGGCTGCCGAGCCCGTGGCGGTGGCCTCGGTCGTCCCCGAGACTCCGAAGACCCCGGCGGCCGCGCCACCCGCCGCCGGCGCTCCCGTTCCGACGCCGCCGCCCGCTCCCGATCCCTCGCGGCCGCGCGTGTTCGCCGCCAAACGCCTCGTCCCGAAAATGGTTCCTCCCCGGACAGCGCCTCCCGGCTACGGCCAGAGAACCGCCCCGTCATCCCGGCCCACGACGATGGCTCGACCGGGCGAGCCTGCACGGCTCGGACCCGTCCCCCCGCGAACGGCCCCTCCGGGACCGGCCGCTCCGGGACGCCCTCCAGCCCCCGGCACCCGGCCCGCAACCCCCGGTCGCGCGACACCGGCCGCCGATCGCGAGTCCCGCAGGAGCCGCGCGAAGGGCTTGGATCTTCCCCCTCCGCCGGCGAAGCCGAAGCCGGACCTTCCGCCGGTGCCCGCGACGATCCAGCTCTCGGAATCCGTCACGGTCAAGGAGCTCGCCGAAAAGCTCAACCGCAAGTCCAAGGACGTGATCGCCAAGCTCCTCACCAAGGGGATCTTCGCGAACATCAACCAGCCGCTCGATCCGCAGATGGCGATCGAATTCGCCCGTGAGTTCGGCTCCGAGGCGACGATCATCTCGTTCGAGGACGAGCAACGGCAGGATGTCGCCCCGGTCGCCGAGACGTCGACGTCGACCGGAATAGCGACGCCGCGTGCCCCCATTGTCACCGTGATGGGCCACGTCGACCATGGGAAGACCTCGCTGCTCGATGCGATCCGGGCGACGAACGTGGTCAGCAGCGAGCACGGCGGCATCACGCAGCACATCGGTGCCTATCAGGTCGAAGAGCGGGGCCGCAAGATCACGTTCCTCGACACGCCCGGCCACGAGGCGTTCACGCTCATGCGAGCGCGCGGCGTCCGGGTCACCGACATCGTCGTCCTGGTCGTCGCGGCCGACGACGGCGTGAGGCCGCAAACCATCGAGGCGATCGACCACGCCAAGGCGGCCGGCGTGCCGATCGTCGTCGCGATCAACAAGGTCGACAAGGCGGACGCCCGGCCGGATCGGGTGAAACAGCAGCTCGCCGACCACGATCTCCTCATCGAGGAGTACGGAGGGAAGGTCGTCGCCTGCGAGATCTCCGCGAAGAAACGGACGGGCATCGAAGAGCTCCTCGAGATGATCCTTCTCGTCGCCGACATCGCGGACCTCAAGTCCCAGGCCGACCAGCCCGCCGGCGGCGTCGTGCTCGAGGCCAAGCTCGATCGCGCGCGCGGCATCGTCGCGACGGTTCTCGTGCAGAGCGGGACGCTCCGGAACGGCGATCCGTTCATTGCGGGAGCGGCGTTCGGCAAGGTCCGGGCGATGTCGAACGAGCACGGGCGGCGGATCTCCGAAGCGGGGCCCTCGACGCCGGTCGAGGTCATGGGATTCGATTCCGAGCCGACGGCCGGCGATCTCTTCCAGGGCGTCACCGACGAGTGGAAGGCCCGGCAGATCGCGGGGTTCCGCCGCGAGAAGCAGCGTGTCGCGGCCCTCGCCAAGTCGTCCCGCCGGACGCTCGAGAGCCTCTCGAAGGAGATCGCCGAGGGCGAGATCAAGGAGCTTTCGGTCCTGATCAAGTCCGACGTGCAGGGGTCGCTCGAGGCGCTCCAGAAGGCGGTCGGGGAGATTCCGTCGGACAAGATCCGCGTCGGCATCCTGCGCGCATCGACCGGCGCGATCACGCAGGCGGACGTCCTTCTCGCCCTGGCGTCGGGCGCGATCATCGTCGGGTTCAACGTCCGTCCGGACCGCGCGACGGCCGAGCTCGCGCGGCGCGAAGAGGTCGAGATCCGCCTGTACAACGTCATCTACGACGTCGTGAACGACCTGCGGCAGGCCATGATCGGACTGCTCGAGCCCACGACGAAGGAGACGGTCTTGGGGCAGGCCGAGGCCCGGCAGCTCTTCCGCGTCCCGAAGGTCGGCGTGATCGCCGGCTGCATGGTGACCGAGGGCACGGTGCGGCGGACCGCCGACGTGCGCGTCATCCGAGACAACGTCGTCATCTACACGGGAAAGGTCGGATCGCTGCGCCGCTTCAAGGACGACGCCTCCGAGGTGAAGGCCGGGTTCGAGTGCGGCATCGGCATCGCCAACTTCAACGACCTCAAGGAGGGCGACGTCTTCGAGTTCTTCACGGTCGAAAAGGTGGCGGTGGAAAGCCTCTAGAGGGTGACCATCGGGCTTTTGACCGTCGAGATCCAACTTCCGCAGTCGCGGTCGCTCAAGGACAAGCGTCAGGTCGTCCGGTCGGTGAAGGAGCGGCTGCGCTCGCGGCACAACGTCGCGGTTTCCGAGCTGGAAGAGCACGCGGACGTCTGGCAGCGGGCGCACATCGCGGTCGTCTCCGTGGCCTCGCATCGAGACACGCTGGAGACTCTGTTCGAGGCCATTGTGCGCGACGTCGAGGGCCGCATCCCCGGCTACCTGATCGAGACGGGACGCGACTTCATCGACGCGGCAGACGGCGGCACGGCGGGATGGGAGGACGAGGGACGGTGAGCCACCGCCGCAACGAGCGCGTCGCCGAATCGATCCGCGCGATCCTGGCCGAGGCGGTCCGCGAGGTGCGGGACCCCGCGGTCGGATTCGTCACGCTGACCGGCGTCGACCTCTCCCCGGACCTGCGCCAGGCGCGCGTGTTCGTCTCGAGGCTCGGCTCGGAAGCCGAGCGGGATGCCGCGGTGGCCGCGCTCAACCACGCGGCCCCGTTCCTTCGCCACGCGCTGGC
The DNA here is from genome assembly GCA_964647625.1 of uncultured Acidobacteriota bacterium. Lineage (GTDB taxonomy): Bacteria > Acidobacteriota > Polarisedimenticolia > Polarisedimenticolales > DASRJG01 > DASRJG01. The sequence continues at coordinate 51,063 of CAZYHZ010000021.1, read as the reverse complement.
CGCGCGGGGCGCGCTCCGGTACACGCCCGCCCTTCGATTCGTCTCCGATCCCACGATCGAGCGCGGGTCGCGAGTCGAGGCGATCATCCGGGAGATCCACGAGAACGACGACGGCGGGAGCCGAGAATCATGATGCGGACGTGGGACGGCCTGCTCGCGATCGACAAGCCGGCGGGACCGACGAGCCACGACGTCGTGGCCGCGATCCGGAGGACGACCGGCGCCCGCCGCGTCGGCCACACCGGAACGCTCGACCCGTCCGCGACCGGCCTCCTTCTGCTCGTCCTCGGCCGGGCCACGCGCCTGGCGCAGTTCGTTCCCAGCGCGCCGAAAATCTATCGCGGCGAATTCGTGCTCGGCATTCGAACCGCGACCGACGATCTCGCCGGAGAGGTCACGCACCGTCACGACGGCGCGCTCCCGGATCTCGAGTCCGTGCGCCGCGCGGCGGCGAGCCAGGTCGGGCCCCGCCTCCAGGCGCCGCCCGAGTATTCCGCGCGCAGCGTCGATGGGACGCGCCTCTACCGTGCCGCCCGCCGCGGGATCCGGCTCGAGGCCGCGCCCGCGCAGGTCCGGATCGACCGGTTCGACGTCGCGGCGGCCGGCGCCCCGGATCGATTCGCGTACGGCATCGAGGTCTCCGCCGGAACCTACGTGAGATCCGCCGTGCGGGATCTCGGCATGGACCTTGGTTGCGGCGCGGCGGTGGCCTCGCTCCGGCGACTGCGCATCGGGCCGTTTTCCGTCGACGATGCGATTCCTCTCGGCAGCGCGGCCGACGTCTTGCGGGCGCGGCTCGTCCCGCTCGACTCCATGCCGCTCGGGATGCCGCCGGTCGTCCTATCGAGCGCGCTCGAGGCTTCACGCTTCGCGGCAGGCGTCGCGCTGCCCTTGCCGAGCCGGACGCCGGGGGACGACCAAGAGGCCGCATCGGTGCGGGACGGAGGCGGGCGGCTCCTCGGAATAGGCCGCGTCGAAGGAAGCGTGCTCAAACCCCGGGTCGTGCTGATCGAGCAACACTAGGCGCCGCGTAATTACTTGCCCTTTTGACCGAGAAGCTTCTCGAGGTTCGCGCGGGCCTCCGCGGAGTCCGGCTGAAGCTCGATGGCCCGACGCAGGTGCTCGATCGCCGGGTCCGTCCTGCCGGTGTTGGCGAGTACGACCGCGATGCCCTGGTGAGCGAGGACGCTCTTCGGGTCGAGGCTCAGGGCGCGCGCGAACGCGGCCTCCGCGGCGGACGGACGATCGAGGCGCGTCAGCGCGAGGCCGAGCGTGGTTTGAATCCTTGCATCGCCGGGCTCCGCGACGGCAGCACGCTCGAGCACGGGGAGCGCCGCGTCCGCGTGTCCCTGCTCGATCGACACCACGGCGAGCCCGAGTGCCGATTCCGTGTCGTCGGCAGACAGCTCGAGCGCCTTGCCGAACTCGGCCGCGGCCTCCTCGAGGCTTCCCGTGCGCTCGAGGCACTCCGCGAGATGCCGGTGCCCCAGGATCGCCCAGGGCCGGGCGTGGAGCGCGATCCGGTACTGCTCGATCGCTTCTTGGTCGCGCCCCGCGGCTGCCAGCTCTTCGGCCACGCCGAGCCTCGCGAGCGAGTTCTGCGGGTTGACCGCCAACGCATGCCGGAACAGGTCGAACGCGCTGCGCCAGGAGTTGGTCTGATCGTAGGCGCGCCCTGAAAGCGCCACGATCGTGACGAACGCCAAGCCGAGCTGCGTCGTCCGCGCACGAATGAGCTCGGCTCCGAGCCAAGCCGCGATGACGAACAGCCCGATCAGGGGCACGTATGTGTATCGGTCCGCGATGTCCTGCTCGCCGACGCGCACGAGACCGATGACCGGAAGCAGCGTGACGAGAAACCAGAGCCAGCCGGTCGCGACGTAAGGGCGCCGGGCGAGCGCGAGGACGGCGAGTCCCGTGCCGCCACCCACGACGATCAGTCCCGCGAGAACCCGCCAAGGGGACAGCGGCGCTTCGAACACGTAATGGATCGAGAGTCCCGACGGCCATACGGTCTTGGCGACGTACGTCGCATACGACGCCACCGCGCGCGCGAGCCGGGCCGTCAGAGGCAGCGTCGAAAACGGCGCCGTCACCGAGCGCTGCGCCGCGAGCGTCACCAGGCTCGACGCGAGGGAGAGGGCGAGCAACGGAAGTTTTTCGGTGAGCGGGCTCCAGCCCCGGAGCGTGCCCGGCGACCGCAGATCGAATCGACCGAGCGGCCAGACGTCGATCAGAAGCAGCGTGAGCGGGAGCGTGACGACCATCGGCTTGGACAGGAGTCCGAGAACGAAGAACACCGCAACGAGCGCATAGGCCCGGGGCGACGGACGGCGGGCGTACCGAAGGTGGGCCGCGATCGCGAGCAGCCAGAACAAGGTGCTCAGGACGTCCTTGCGCTCGGTGATCCACGCGACCGATTCCACGTGGGCGGGGTGGACCGCAAACAGCGCCGCGACGAGCGCGCTGCGTCCGAGCGCCCCCGTCCCCCCAAAGAGGAGGTGAAACAGGAGCATGCCGTTCGCCGCGTGAAGCGCGACGTTGGTCGCGTGAAAGGCCCAAGGCTCTCCCCCGCCGAGTGCGGCGTCGAGCATCAGCGAGATCCACGTCAACGGATGCCAGTTGGATTGCTCGAAGCTCGAAAACGCCCACCGGATGTTTTCGAGGCTGAGCCCGGAAAGCACGTGGGGGTTCTTGGTCACGTAGACGAGGTCGTCGACCTTCGCGAAGCCGAACGTCAGGACGTGTGCATAGATGGCGGCGACCGCGGCGAGGAGGCCCAAATCGACGAGAAGCACGCGCCGCTCCGACACGGGGGGGCATGCTACTTCATGCCGGACGCCGGGATTCCGGCCGGGCGTCGCCCTTTCGGGCGAGCTGTGATACTGTCCGGCCGATTTGCGGTCGTCTATTTCCGGAACGTTCCCATCTGAGCCGTTCGCGAACGTCGGCGGCTTCGGAGGAGGATGCTCGTGGCCCTCGATCTCGCTCGCAAGAAGAACCTCATCCAAGACTACAGAACGCACGATTCGGACACGGGGTCTCCCGAAGTCCAGATCGCCCTTCTGACCAGCCGCGTCGAGCAACTGACCGACCACTTCCGGTCTCACGCCAAGGACTACCACTCCCGGCTCGGCCTGATCAAGATGGTGGGAAAGCGCCGCCGGTTGCTGGATTACTTGAAGCGCAAGGACTTTGAACGCTATCAGCGCATCATCGCTCGACTCGGCATCCGCAAGTAGGTCATCACTCGCAATGCCGCGCAGTCTCGTCAGCGGCGCGTCACGACGCACGCCGCGGGTGGGCTCTGCCCGGCATCCGGGGCCGCACCACGCCCCCTCGACATCGGATCAAACCAACGGACGATAAAACCCATGGGACCGAGCGGGTCCCTCCCGCAAGCGCGGGCGCAGCAGGAGGCCAGGCCTTGATCAGACGCAAGGAGATTCATGTCGGCGGAAAGCCGCTCGTGGTCGAGACGGGCAAGATCGCCCGCCAGGCCGACGGAGCGGTCACGGTTCGTTGCGGAGACACCGTCGTGCTCGTCACGGTGTGCGCCGCCAAGGCGCCGCGGGAGGGCGTCGACTTCCTCCCCTTGACCGTGGACTACCGCGAGAACACCTACGCCGCCGGGAAGATCCCGGGAGGATTCTTCCGTCGCGAGGGCCGGCCCAACGAGAAAGAGGTCCTGACCTCGCGCTTCATCGACCGGCCTCTCCGCCCGCTGTTTCCGTCCGGCTGGGCGTGCGAGACGCAGGTCATCGCGCTCGTGCTGTCGGCGGACCAGGAAAACGACCCGGACATCCTCGCCCTCACCGGGGCGTCGTTCGCGCTGGCCGCGTCCGACATCCCCTTCCCCAAGCCGATCGCCGCGGTCCGGGTCGGGCTCGCTCCCGACGGCCGCTATCTGATCAATCCGACCTACGCCGAGCTCGAGACGAGCCGGTTCGATCTGATCGTCGCCGGATCGGCGGATGCCGTCGTGATGGTCGAGGCCGGCGCCAGCGAGGTCTCCGAATCCGAGATCCTCGAGGGCATCTCGCGCGGCCACGAGGCGATCAAGCAGATCGTCGCCGCGCAGGTCGAGCTGATCGAGGAGATCGGGAAAACCAAGCGTGGCGTCGTCCCGAGCCCCGAGCCGGCCGGCGTGCGGGAGCGCGTGACCTCCGCGTGGAAGACGAAGCTCGCCGATGCGATGCGCATCAAGACCAAGCTCGAAAGCTACGCTCAGGTGGACGCCCTCAAAGCCGAGATGCTCGCGACGTTCGGACCCGAAGAGCCCGAGGCGAAGCGCTTCGCTTCGGGGCTTTGGTACGACCTGCAGGACCAGATCCTGCACGAGGAGATCTTGGAGCGCGGCGTGCGTCTCGATGGCCGCCGCTTCGATCAGATCCGCCCGATCACCTGCGAGGTCGGCGTGCTTCCGAGGACCCACGGGTCCGCGCTGTTCACCCGTGGCGAAACGCAGGCCCTGGTGACGGTGACGCTCGGCACCTCCGCCGATGCCCAGAAGCTCGACTGGATCGAGGGCGTATCGCTGCGGCGGTTCATGCTGCACTACAACTTCCCGCCGTTTTCGGTCGGCGAGGTGAAGTTCCTGCGCGGGCCCGGCCGCCGCGAGATCGGCCACGGCGCGCTCGCCGAGAGATCGCTCCTCCCCCTCGTCCCCTCCGAGGAGCAATGGCCGTATACGATCCGGATCGTTTCGGACATCCTCGAATCGAACGGATCGTCGTCGATGGCGTCGATCTGCGGCGGCTCTTTGGCGCTGCTCGATGCCGGCGTGCCGCAGAAGGCACCGGTCGCGGGGATCGCCATGGGTCTCGTCATGATCGGCGACAAGTGGGCGGTGCTCACGGACATCGCCGGCGCCGAGGATCACCACGGCGACATGGACTTCAAGGTCGCAGGCTCGGCGGCGGGCATCACGGGGCTTCAGATGGACATCAAGATCTCGGGGATCACGACCGAGATCATGCGGAAGGCCCTGGAGCAGGCGCGCAAGGCGCGGCTGGAGATCCTCGACACGATGAACGCGGCGCTGCCGACGCATCGTGAGTCGATCTCCGCTTACGCGCCCCGCATCATCACGATCCAGATCAACAAGGAAAAGATCCGCGACGTCATCGGCCAGGGCGGCAAGACCATCCGGTCGATCGTCGAGCGCACGGGCTGCAAGATCGAGGTCCACGACGACGGCCGGGTCGACATCGCCTCGTCCGACGAGGTGGCCGCGCAAAAGGCGGTGGAGATCATCAAGGAGCTCACCGCGGAGGCCGAGCTGGGCAAGACCTACCTCGGCAAGGTCGTGCGCGTCGTGAACTTCGGCGCGTTCGTCGAGGTCCTGCCTGGCGTCGAAGGCCTCCTCCACATCTCCGAGATCGACGAGCACCGGATCAACGAGGTCCGCGACGTGCTGGACGAGGGCCAAGAGGTCCTCGTGAAGGTGATCGAGATCGACGGGCAAGGCCGGGTCCGGGTCTCCCGGAAGGCCGTTCTCAGGGAGCAGCGCGGAGAAGCGCCGGAGGAGCCCGCCGCCGTCGGCGATCGCCGCGGGGGCTCGGATCGGCCGCGCGGCGACCGCGGGGGTCGCGGTCGCGGCGGACCGTCCCACGGACCTCGCCCCAGGTAATCCGACGTTGGCCGGCGCCCCTCAGCTCGGTCGTCAAGTCGCCGACTACCTGATCCATCAGGGATGGCTCACCCCGGGACAGGTCGATGAGGCCCGCCGCACACAAGGGTTCTTCGGCGGGCGGCTCGAGACGCATCTGCTCAAGCTCGGCTTCGTCACGGAGCAGGTGCTCGGCGACGCGCTGACCGAGGTTTCGGGGATCCCGTACGCGTCGTGGGAGCGGCTTCGTGCGGCGACGCCGGAAGCGCTCGGCGCCGTCCCGGTGAAGATCGTCGAAGCCCACCGCGTCTGCCCGTTCCGGCTCGACGACGGCCGTCTCCGGATCGCGACGCTCGCGCCGCGAGACGGTGTCGCGCTTCGCGACCTGAGGGCCGCGACGAACTACGTCATCGAGCCGTGGATCGCGATCGAGCCGCGTCTGTACCAGGCGCTCGAGCGCCATTACCGGTTGAAGATCGAGGGCGCGAGGCGAATCGCTCTCGCCCCCGGCGCGGTCGCGGTTCCGCGGACGAAGCCGGAGCTGCCCGAGCTTCCTCCCGATCCGCGGGCTCTGCCTCCGCCCGAGATCGGGTTCGACGGCCAGCCGCTCGACGCGCCGACGACGTTCGACGAGCCGCCTCCCGCCCCGCCATCGCCCGTCGAGATCGCCGCAATCCGTTCGATGGACGCGCTCGACGACGCGCTCGTCAGAGCAGCCGATCGGGACGACATGGCCACGGCAATCTTCTCGTTCTGCTCGGGGTGGGCCAGCCGCTGCGGTCTGTTCGCGGTCGGCAAGGACGGCGTTCGCGGCGTCGCCGGCCGGGGCCGAGCCTTCGACGGCGAGAGCCTGCGGAGGGTGGTCGTCCCCGCGGGAGCGGGCACGATCTTCGACACCGCGCTGCAGAGCCGCGATTTCTATTTCGGCGTCGTTCCCCAGCTTCCGGCCAACGGGGATCTCTACACGGCGATGGGCGGGCGTCTTCCCGCCAACGTGATGCTGCTTCCGATCGTCGTCAACAAGCGGACCGTCGCCTTGCTCTACATCGACGACGACGACAACCCGATGCCGCATCCGGACATCCCGGCGCTGCGGCGGGTCGCGGCGAAGGCAGGTCTCGCGTTCGAGATGCTGTTGCTTCGGAACAAGATGCGCGAGATCTGAGTCTCCCGATCTACTGCTGCATGACCTCGACACGATCGCCGCGCCGCACGTCGCGCGACGTGTGAAGAACCTTCACCGTCGAGGTGTCCCCGTCGATCGTCAGCACGACCGCCTGTCCGAGGATGAGGCGCGGAAGATCTCCATTGTCCCGGAAGAGTGTCAGCAGGGAGCCCGGCCGAACCCCGGCGTCCCGCCCGAGGTCGGTCGCGACGACGTTACCCGCGCCGACCGCGTTCAGCTCGTCGGCGCCGCCGTCGACGATCCAGCCCTGCGCCAGACCGGACGGAACCGTGCACGCATCGACCGAGGGAATGTGCGCGACTTCCGGTGAGTCCATGTCGGTCCACGGGAACAGCTCGAATCCAGGCCGGATGTCTTCGCACGAATCCAGGATGAGCGCCGTTGCCGTGTTGTCCTGCGTGCACAGCACCCGGACGCGTCCCATGCGCTGCATGTAGACACCCATCGGCTCGTGGGTCGCGGGGTGGATCACCGCGTGATCGGGATGGGCGACCAGGTACTCGGCGCCCGCCTCGATCCCCTGATTGCGCCCCTGGTTGAGGAAGACGACATCGCCCGTCGCTTGCCCGACCTTCTCCATCTCAGCACCTGCGATCACGAGCATCGACGGGTGATGTTTCCCTTCGACCCAGCCCGAGCAATACAGATCATGTTGGTCGGCGAGCCGTATCAAAGCAGGGCGCGCAGGCGCCGATGGCGCCGCGTGTTCCTGGGGCGGCTGTTCGACTTGGGCCGTTTGGGCTGCGCCGGCCTGGCCGGTCTGGCCGGTCTCGGCGCCGGTCTGGGAGGACGTCGCCGGGCCCTCGGGCGGAACGACGTTCGGCTTCGCGGGAACGTTGAGCGGGTCGCCGGGATAGATCCAGTGACTGTCGAGCACGTAGCGGTTCTGGTCCCAGACCTGCGGCCACAGATGCGGGTCGCCGAGCCACTTGCCGGCGAGGTCCCACAGCGTGTCGTGATTCTGGATGACATAGGCGCCCGCGGCCGGCTGGGGCGGATCCCAGGGGGTCCAGTGATCTCCGACCTTCTTGAGGTTCTTCGGCGGGTGCGTCGACGTGCTCGCCGGAGCGTCGGCCGCGACGGAAACGAGCGATCCGGCCACAGCCACGGCCAAACCCAGCAGCCCAGCCTTAGATATCAGTCTCATCGACGCTCCTCCCGAATCCAGAGATCCAAGACAACCGGGGCCAAATATAAGCGGGAGGGGGTTCTTTTCAATACCCCCAATCTCAGGGGGGATTCGGGTTGTGGTATTTGAAGAAATCGAGCGCGGCCCGGCCGTACTCGGCCGTTCGGACGAGGCTCAGGCCGGACCGGCCGGGATCGGACGGCGCCTTCCGCTCGCGCTCGAAAACGAGTGTTCCGTGCAGGCCGAGAAGCTGGGCCGTATCCACCGCCTCGACGAGCGAGGCCTCGGCGGGAAGCTCGTAGGGAGGATCCGCGAGGACGATGTGGTACGGCCCGCCGAGCCGCGCGCGGGTCAGAACGTCCTCGACCCGGCCGACGATGACCCGGGTCTCGCGCTCGACCCCGAGTGCCGCGGCGGAGGCGCGCAGGGCCGCGGCGATCCGGGGCTCCGACTCGACGAACGTCACCCGGCGCGCCCCGCGCGAAGCGGCCTCGAATCCGAGGGCGCCGCTTCCCGCGTAGAGGTCGAGCACGTCGAATCCGGCAAGGTCCTGTCCGAGGATGTTGAACAAGGACTCTCGCACGAGGTCGGAGCTGGGACGGAACGCGGCGTGCTCGGGAATCCGGATTCGCCGGCCGCGCAGGCGGCCCGCGACGATCCTGAGCGTTCCCATCGCTCGGTGCCGCTCTACGAGCCCGAAGAGGTCGAGCCGCCGCCGCCCCGGCGGCGGGCGCGGGATCGCGAGCGGGACCGCGGGGCCCCGTGCGTTGCTTGCGCTCCCTTCTTGTCCAAGCGCGGTCCCCGGCGGTGGCCGTGCCCGGCCGATCGGGCGTCGCGATGACCGTGCGCGATCGGCGCGTACTCGAATCCGTCGACCGTCTCCCGGCGGACGGCGTGGCCGAGCAGCGTCTCGATGCGGGACACCCGGGCGCGATCGAGCTCGCTGACGAGCGTGAGCGCCTTTCCCTGCCGGTGCGCGCGGCCGGTGCGGCCGATGCGGTGCACGTAGTCTTCCGCGTGCATCGGAACGTCGAAATTCACGACCAGGTCGATGTCGTCGATGTCGAGCCCCCGGGCCGCGACGTCGGTCGCGACCAGGACGTCGAACACGCCCTCTCTGAAGGCGGTCAGCGCCCGCTCGCGGTTCGCCTGCGACAGGAGGGACGAGAGCGAGACGACCTCGTGGTTCCGGCCGCGCAGACGCCGGGACAGCTCGGAGGTCATCTCCCGCGTCGCGGTGAACACGAGGCATTTCGACGGGCGGTCGCGGTCGAGGACGGCGAGCAGGAGGTCGACTTTTTGGCGCGAAGCGACTTCCATGAATGCGTGGTCGACCGACTCCTTCACCCGCACGGCGGTATCGATGCGAACCGTCTCGGGGTGCATCAGATAACGCTCGGAGAGCGTCTTGATTTCTTGGGGAAACGTCGCGGAGAACAGGAGCGTCTGCCGGCTCATCGGCACACGGCGCACGATCGCATCGACGTCGTTGATGAATCCCATGTCGAGCATGCGGTCGGCCTCGTCGAGGACGAGGAAGCGCACGCGCCTCATCGAAACCCACCCCTGGCCGAGGAAATCGAGCAGCCTCCCGGGCGTCGCGACGAGCAGATCGCACCCCTGCGTCAGTTCGAGCTTCTGGCTGCCGCTCGAGGTGCCCCCGTACGCCAGGACGATGCGGAGGCCGACGTGCTTTCCGAAGCGCTCGGCTTCGCCGGCGACCTGGATGGCGAGCTCGCGCGTCGGACACACGACGACGGCGTACGGGCCTTCGCTTCCGCCCTTGAACGCCTGCAGGATCGGGAGGAGATAGGCGAGCGTCTTGCCGGTTCCGGTCTGCGCGACGCCGACGAGGTCGTGACCCGCGAGCACCAGCGGGATCGCCCGCTCCTGGATCGGCGTGGGCTTCTGGTAGCCCGCTTCGTCGAGTGTGCGCTGGACGTCGTCCCTGAGGTGGAACGCGCGGAACGACTCCGTCATCCGCACAGCGCCCGGATCTCGCCGTCCGCGAGCAGCCGGTTCGATTCCTTGGCCGCGCCATAGATCCGCTCGACGCGCTCGTCCGTCGGCTCGAGCCCGTGGCTTTCGAGCCAGAAGATCACGTTGGACTTCCCGCTCATCGGTCCGATGCGGATCGATTGCCGGAAGCCGAAATCTCCCGCGGGCACGCCGGAGTAGATCCGGTCGGCGAGCCAGGCGTCGCCCTTCTTGAACGCCTTGATGACGGCCGCCGCGTGCACGCCGGTCGCGGTCTCGAATGCATCGTGGCCGACGACGGGGTAGTTCTCGGGCACCGGCCGCCCGAGCGCCTCGGAGGCGACCCGGCAGTAGGTGCCGAGCGCGGTGAGGTCGCGCTCGATCCACCCGAGCAGCTTCAGATTGACGAGCAGCAGATCGATCTCGGCGTTGCCGCACCGCTCGCCGACGCCGAGCGCCGTGCCGTGGACCCGCGTCGCCCCGGCTTCGAGCGCCGCCAGGGCGTTGATCAGCCCCAATCCCCGATCGCGATGGCCGTGCCAGTCGATGCCGATGCCGGCGCCTCCCGCGGAGTCGAGGACCTCGCGAACGAACCGCACCACGCGCCGTGCGCCGTCCGGCGTCGCGTGGCCGGTCGTGTCGGCGACGCACACCCGCGAGGCGCCCGCGCGGACGGCTTCCGTATACAGACGGTGGATCGTGGACGGCCGTGCGCGGGTCGTGTCTTCGGTCACGTACATGACGCGCAGGCCGTGGCCCACGGCGTAGGAGATCGCTTCGGTCGACTGCCGGACGAGAAAGTCTTCGTCCCACCCTTCCGCGTATTGCCGGATCGGCGACGACCCGATGAACAGGCAGGCTTCGACGGGAACGCCGGTTTGCTGCGTGACGCGAACGATCGGATCGATGTCGCGCACGATCGTGCGCGCCGCACAGTTCGCGTGGACCTTCAGGCGCGCGGAGGCGATCTCGCGGCACAGGTCGAGCACGTCGGATTCGGCGCGCGGGCCCGCCCCGGGCAGGCCGACGTTGGCCGTATCGATTCCCAGACGATCCATCAGATGGAGCAGCTCGCGCTTCTTGTCGATCGGCGGGTCGATCACCGACGGCGACTGCAACCCGTCGCGCAGCGTCTCGTCGTCGAGCATCACCTGGCGCGGACGCACCGGGGTCCCGTCGCCCGCGTTCCAGTCGTGAATCAGATCTTCGTTCATCGAAAGATCGCCCCTTTTCGTCCGACGCATCGTAGTCGGACCCGGAAACACCGTCAACGCGGGGCGTCTCTAGAAGAATCCGGCGTTTTTCATCTGCTGGAGGTACGACTTCATGACGCGGATCTCGCCGTCCGCGATGAAGCGGGCGTGGACGGTCTCGCTGTCGCGGGTGAAGTCCGACGGCAGCGGCGGCAGCACGACTTCCTTCAGCGCGTCGACCGCGGAATCGTCGAGCGGATAGCACCCCGACGGCGTCTCGATCGCGACGTCGACCACCTGCCCGGACCGCAGGATCGTGAACCGGACCCCGTTGTGGTGGTCGAGGATCCACGTGCGGTTTTCCGAGGCCCACCGCTCGAACACGCTCGCCGTGACGAGCAGCCGGTTGTGCCACGCGCGCCAGATGATCCCGTGGATCTGACGTCCGTAGTTCTCCCAGTCGAAGTCGCGGCCTTCGAACTCGAGGTTGCCGACACCGAATCCGGTCGCGGGGAGATTCGGCATCGAGATGCCCCCGCGGCCGTGCCCTCCGCCCTCCTCGCCTTGCTCGTTCGAGGGCCGTGGAGCCTCGACGGCCTTCTTGAACTCGCGAAGGCGTCCGAGGATGTCCTTCGGCTCGGAGAGCGGAGACGAATCCGACGCATCGGGAGACGTGGACGCGGTGGTCGACGCCGGCGTCGGGACCCCCGGGGCCGGCTGGGGCTTCGGTCCGCCTTGCTCGCCTCCCGGCGGCTTCGGGTCGTTACGACCGGCGTTTTGCGCGATCTCCTTCGCCGAGCGCGTCGTCGCATGCGCGGACTCCGGCGCCGGCTCCATGCGGAGCGGCTTGTTCGCGGTCGCCGGCGGCGGCCGCTTCGTGATCTCGGCCACCGGTGGGGTGGGTCGAAGCTGGGGCGGCTCGACGAACGTGATCGGTATGTGGGGCTCTTGCGGTGGAGGCGGCGCCTCCCTCACGCGCGCGACGTGCCGAACCGGCGGTGCGACGATGAACAGCAATAGGATCAGGATGTGGACGACGATCGAGCCGGCCACGCCGAGCCGAACGCCCTCGCCGCGCCGCTTGATCGTGATTTCGAGGGGACCGAACGAGATGGTCCTGCGGGGGGCATCCATGGGAACCGTCATTGTAGGGCGCAGGCTCGTTCGCCGCTTCAAGCCCGCCGGACCGCTTCCGCGTGGAACGCGCGCCGGGGCGCCGTGAACGGCTCTTTCGGAACGACCGGGTGGACGCGGTTCGTCAGCAGCACGTAGATACGGTTTGCAGCAGGGTCCAGCCAGAGCGAGGTTCCCGTGAACCCCGCGTGACCGACGGCATCGTCCGGCAGAACCCCGCGGACGGCGTCCGAATCGGCTGCGCGAAGGAACCCGATGGTGCGCCGGGCGCCGGCGCCGGAGTCGACCGACAACATCCCGGCAAATGCGCCGTCTTCGAGCGCCAGCCGGCGCGGCTCGAGGATCGCCGCCGCGATCGCCGCAACGTCAGCCGCCGTCGCGAACAGGCCGGCGTGCCCGGAAACCCCGCCGAGCCCCCACGCGTTTCCGTCGTGAACCTGGCCGCGCGGGACCCTCGCATCGAACCAACCGCCGGGATCGGGCTTGCCGTCGAGGCCGGCCAAGGACCTCTCGAATGCGCGCGTGCGCTCGGTGGCCGCGGCGGCGCGAAACCGATCGCCACGTGCGGGATATCCGCAGCGATCGAGCGAGAGCGGCCCCGCGACGCGCTCTTCGAACAGCGCGTCGAGCGATCGGCCTGCGTTCCGCTCGATCGCGATCCCGAGCAGGATGTAACCGAGATCGGAGTACAGCGTGGCGCCCGCAGGTCCGGCCGGCGGAATGCGGGCAACGGCCGCCAGGTATTCCTCTCGCGTTCTCCCGGACAGATAGAGAGGCGCCCACGCCGGGAATCCCGCCCGGTGCGTCGCCGCTTCGCGAATCGTGGCGTTTCCATAGGGCGAGCGCTGCAGCTCGGGTAGCACGAGAGAAAGCGGCGAGCCGAGGCCGACCGCGCCCTCGCGCTCGAGCATCGTCAAGAGGACTGCCGTCGCCAGCGGCTTCGTGAGGGATGCGAGATCGTAGGGCGTATCCAAGGTCGCAGGCGCACGCTCGGGCTCGAGACAGGCGGAGCCGGCGGCGCCCGTGCGCAGAGCTTCGGCGGAAGAGCCCACCCACCACGTCGCCCCCGGCATCGCGCCCCGGTCGATCTGCTGCGATACGACGGCTGCTAACGGGTCATCGCTCACGGGTGGCCCGAGGCGGCGATCGCCTCGCGGACGCGGACCGCCAGCTCCAGGGCCCGGCGCCCCGCGCGGCCGTCGATCGGGGGAGCGCTGCGCGTGCGCACGGCGTCGAGGAACGCGGACAGCTCGACCGCGAGCGGCTCCGCGTCATCGACCGGGAGGCGCTCGTGCTGGATCGCGGGGCGGCCGTCCGGCCCCGCCGTGAGCCGGAACCGCTCCACCTTGCGCTCTCCGGTGTCGCACCCGATGTACGTCCGCGACTGGAAGATCCGGATCCGCCTGAGCGGCTCGGCGGAGATGCGGCTCGCGGTCACGTTGGCCACGCACCCCGACGCGAACCGGATCCTGACGTTCGCGATGTCGAGCTTGTCGGTCAGAGCCGCGACGCCGACCGCGTCCACCGCGACCGGCTCGGTGCCGTCGAACCAGAGCAAGAGGTCGAGGTCGTGGACCATCAGATCGAGGATGACGTCGACGTCGGTCGACCGGGCGCTGAACGCCGCGAGCCTGTGGATCTCGACGAATCGCGGCGCATCGATCGCGCGTGCGAGAGCGGCGACCGCGGGGTTGAAGCGCTCGGTGTGCCCGACCATCACGAGCCGGCCGTTGCGCCGCGCGGCGTCGAGGATCGCGTCGGCCTCGTCGAGAGCCGGCGCGATCGGCTTTTCGATCAGCACGTCGGCGCCCGCCTCGAGGAACGGAAGGCTCGCATCGCGATGCGCGATCGTCGGCGTCGCGATGCTGACGGCCGTCACGCGGCCGACCAGGCGCGACACGTCGTCGTAGGCGTCGCAGCCGTATTCCCCCGCGATCGCCTCGGCGCGAGCGAGATCGCGATCGACGACCCCGACCAGTCTCGCCCCGGGATGCGCGGCATAGAGTCGTGCGTGGTGTCGTCCCAGGTGCCCGACGCCGACGACGCCGACCGGGATCCCGGCGTCCGTCACCTCACGACCCCGCGCTTGCTGGATTTGACGAACTCCAGGAAGTACCGCACTTCCTCGACGTCTCCCGAGTCCGCCTCGACCTTGACCAGGGCGTCTTCGAGCAGCATCTTCGACCGGAACAACGTCATGTAGCAGCGCTTGACGGCGTCGATCGTCGCAGGCGGATACCCCTTCCGTTTCAACCCGATCAGGTTGACCCCGTGACTGACGGCGCGGTTTCCGACCGTGAGCACGAAGGGCAGCGCATCTTGCGTCACGACGGAGTAGCCGCCGATGAACGCATGTTTCGCGACCCGGCAGAACTGATGAACGCCCGAGAAGGCGCCGACCGTCGCGTCGTCTCCGACTTCGACGTGGCCCGCCAGCGTCGCGGCGTTGGCGAACACGATGCGGCTGCCGACGTTGGCGTCGTGCGCGATGTGCGCGTAGGCCATCAGGAGGTTCTTGTCTCCGACGCGCGTGATCCCTCCCCCGCCGGCCGTACCGCGGCTCACGGTGACGTACTCGCAGATCCGGTTGCCGTCCCCGATCGTGACGCGGGTGGGCTCGCCGGCGTACTTGAGATCTTGCGGGGGGCCGCCGATGCTGGCGAACGGCGCGATCGAGTTGTCCGCCCCGATCTCGACGCGACCGTCGACGACGACGTGAGATTCGAGACGCGTCCTCGCGCCGATGACGGCCTCGGGGCCGACGTGGCAGAACGGCCCGACGAAGACGTCGTCCCCGAGCTTGGCGTCGGGATGCACGGCGGCGCGAGGATCGACCCAGGGCCCGCTCATCGCCTCACCGATCGACCAGCGCGGACATGATGTCGGCCTCGGCGCAAAGCTCCCCCTCGACCTCGGCGCGGCCGCGCATCTTGCACGTCCGCGAGCGGAGCTTGAGAACCTCCATCGTCAGGCGGACCTGATCGCCGGGCACGACCGGCCTCCGGAAGCGCGCTTCGTCGATGCCCGTGAAGTACACCAGCTTCGATGCGCGCTCCGGGACGTCGGTCAGAAGGAGCACCGCGCCGGCCTGGGCGAGCGCCTCGATGATCAACACTCCCGGCATCACCGGAGCCCCGGGGAAATGCCCCTGGAAGAACGGCTCGTTGACCGTGACGTTCTTGATCGCCACGATCCGTTCTCCCGCCGTGAACTCGATCACGCGATCGACGAGCAGGAACGGATAACGGTGCGGGATCCGCTCCATGATGGCGCGGACGTCGAGCGTGCTCATGCCTTTCCCCCCGTGGGCGGGAGGAGCGTTTGGAGGCGCTCCTCGAGTTCTCTCAACTGCGATCTGAGCTCGGGCAGCATCTTGACGAGGGCGATCGAGCGTTTCCACGCGCGGTGGTCGACGGCCGGGATCCCGGCCACGAACGCGCCGGATGCGACGTCCGCGAACACGGCGGATTTCGCCGCCACGACGACGCCGTCGCCGATCGAAAGATGTCCCGCGGCTCCCGACTGGCCCGCCACCGTGAACCGCGCGCCGATCCTCGTGCTCCCCGCGATTCCGGATTGTGCCGCGAGCAGGCTGTCCGGCCCGATCTCGACGCCGTGCGCGACCATCACCTGATCGTCGATCTTCGTGCCGCGGCCGATCCGCGTCTCGCCCAGCGTCCCCCGGTCGATCGTGGTGTTCGCGCCGATCTCGACGTCGTCTTCGATCACGACCCGGCCGAGCTGCGGCATCTTGCGGTGCCGCCCCCGGCTCGTTGCGAAGCCGAACCCGTCGGCTCCGAGCACCACCCCCGCGTGGAGGATGCACCGGTCGCCGACTTCCGTCCCCGGGTAGAGCACGACGCGCGGCATCACGACCGTGCCGGCTCCCACGCTCGACCCGTCCCCGATCACCGACCCGGCACCGACGCTCACACGATCGCCGAGCTTCACCTTCCGACCGATGACCGCGAACGGCGCGACGGCGACCTCGCTGCCGAGTTGTGCGGTGTCGTCGATGCGGGCGTCCGCCGAGATGCCGGGGGCGGGACGCGGCGTGGGATAGAACCGGTCGAGGATCTCGGCGAGCGCGAAATACGGGTCGGGCGCCACGAGCAGGTCCCGACCGGAGAGATCGGCGGTGTCACCGACGAGGATCGCCCCGGCGCGAGAGGACGCGACCGCGGGCTTGTAGCGCGCGTTCGTCAGGAACGAAAGGTCCTCGGGCCCGGCGTCCTCGAGCCGCGCGACCGCACGGATGCGGCGGTCGGGGTCTCCCTGGACCTTCCCCCCGACCCACTGCGCCAGCTCCGCAAGTCGCACCCCATCGCTCAACGGACGCTCCGGCCCCGGGGCTAGGGCTTCTTGGCCGGTGGCGGCGACGCCGGCGGCTTGGCGAGCGGGACGGGCGACGCGCCCGGCTTCACCGCCGGGGCCGCGGCATCCGCAGGCGCCTTCACCATCTCGTTGAACTTGTCGACGATCGCGGTCGTGACGTCGATCGACTCCGCGGCGAACGCGACGCCACCGGTCGAGCGCTCGACGATCATCGTGAACCCCTCGTCGCGGCCGAACTGCGTGATCACGCGCATGAGCTGTTCCTGGAACTTGTTCTGGGCGTCCGAGACCTCGATCTGGAATTCGTTGCGCGCCGCCTCCTGCGCCTGCTGGAGCTCGAGCCCCTTCTTCTGCGCGTCCTTCTGGAGCTGCGTGACCTTCTCCGGAGAGAGCGAGAGCGTCTGCGAATCGAGCTGCGCGCGCAGGTCCGCGACCTCTTTCTCCTTTGCGGCGAGCTCGGATTTCTTTTTCTCCCCGAACTGGGTGAGCTTCGCCTGAATGCGCTTGCCCTCGTCGGTCTCCTCGGAAACCCGGTTCGCGTCGAACACGCCGACCTTGAACGTGGGGGGGGCCTGCGCCCTGGAAACCGCCGTCGCCGCGGCGAGGACGAGTGCAAGGGAGGTGACGATCCGTCTCATGGAACTCCTTTCGCCGGATTACGGCGGCCCGTCAGAAACTACGCCCGATCGAGAAGGTGAACGCGCTCGTCCGGTCTTCGGGCAGCTTCCGGACGGGCCAACCGTAGATCAAACGGAGCGGAACTGGAAAGACCGGCAGAAAAAATCGTACCTCGACGCCCGCCGAGGCCCGAAAATCCTTGAATCCCCAGGGGGTGTCTTCGTAGAGGGCGTCGCCGATGTCCGTGAAAAGGGCGATCTCGACCGGAGACTGGAACGGGATCGTGTACTCGAACATCCCGAGCCAGTACCGGTCGCCGCCCAGGGCGACCAGGTCGTTCCGATCCACGATTCCGTCGCCGTTGAGGTCGAACTCCCGCGTCGGTCGGCCCGACGGATTGTCCGTCGCCTCGATGACCTCGCCGAACGAGTTCAGGCGCACCCACCGGAGCGGGGAGACGTCCCGCGTCTGGAACACGCGCGGGCCGTAGGTCTCGCCGCCGAGCCAGAACCGGCTGAACCGCGGGACGTCGTTGACGTTGGCCGCCGACGGCACGCTGCCGTCGGCCCACGTCTTGATCTGTCCGATCTCGGCGTGGATCCCGAAGAACGTCTGCTTCCAGGCTTTGATGTACTTCGTCCCGATCAGGCGCGGCTTGATGTACGACGTATCGCCGCCCAGCGGCCCGCCGGCGATCTCCATGTCGGCGACCAGTGACCAGCCGGCGCTCGGGCGGTACGGATTGTTGATGCTGTTCCGGAACCAGGACGGCGTGACCTTCGAGATCGTGTTGGTCGCCACGACCGAGGTCAGCGCGGTCGTCGTCCCGGGGAGCGTCGCGAAGCCGGTCTGCGGCTGGAGCCCGTTCGACTTGACCTTCTGGAAGTCGTAGCGCAGCTGGACGGACTGGAAGTAGCCGATCTGCCGCCCCAGCATCACGCCGAATCCCTGGCTCTGGCTCCGCTGCGCCGCCCCGTAGTCCTGGTTTCCGCGGAAGAGCGTGAAGCCGAGCGTGTACGGCTTGTTGAGGAACCACGGCTCTTGGTACGCGATCTGGTACAGGTTTCGGCGGCCTCCCAGCTGCAGCGACAGCGAGACGATCTGGCCGCGCCCGAGGAAGTTCTTCGTCGAGTAGAGCCCGGTGAAGAACGCGCCGTCCACGCCGCTGTACCCACCTCCGATCTGGATCTCGTTGCGGCCCTTTTCTTGGCCCGTGACGTTGATCTGAACCTGGTTCGTCCCCTCGACCGGCTGGATGACGGCGTCTTCGGGCCTCACCTCGAAATAGCCGAGCTGATTCACCTTCGCGACCGAGAGGTCGAGGACGCTCCGATTGAAGAGGTCCCCCTCGTCCAGCCGGAACTCGCGCCTCAAGACCTTGTCCTGCGTCGCGGTGTTGCCGTTGAATTCGATGCGCCCGACGTAGTAAGGCTTGTCCTCGTTCACGATGAACCGTACGTCGGCCGTCTTCTCCGCCGGATGGCGGTCGATCTCCCGCCGCGCCGTGGCGTACGCGTAGCCCTTGTCCTCATAACGGCGCTGCATCCTCTTGACGCCGAGGTCCAGAACGCCGCTGTTGACGATCCACCCGGGCTTCATGAAGACGTCGGCGAGCAGCTCCTTCTCGCTGAAGACGGTATTTCCGGACACGGACGTCGAACCCAGCTTGTACTGCGGACCTTCAACCACGGTCACGGTGAGATAGGCCCACCGTTTGACGGCCGGCTCCGCCTTGGCTTCCGCCTTCTCGCGTTTTTTCCGGTCCTTTTCGGCCTTCAGCCGCTCCTTGGCCGTCATCGACTCGGGATCGGGCGGCGGGACGGGTGCGGGCGGCGGCGTTTCCTTCTTCGATTTCTTGGGCTTCTTCGAGCTCCCGCCGACCTCTTTCAGCTCGACCACGGGAGGACGCAGGTCGACGTCGAGGTAGCCGCCGTTCAGGTACAGGTCGCGGATGTGATTCGAGTCCTGATCCCACTTTGCGGGGTGGTAGAGGTTCTTCTGGCTCCAGAACTTGTACCAGTGGTAACTGTCCGTCAGCTGGAGCTGGCTCATCAGGGTCTTCGACTTGTGGACGGTATTGCCGACGAAGGTGATCTTCCGGATCCGCGTCTTGCTTCCGGGCTTGATCTTGAAGGCGACCGCGGCGGTCGACTGCGTCGGATACTCGACCGTGTGGCCGACCTCGGGATCGAGGTAGCCCTTCTGGCCGAGCATCATCCGGATCTCGGTCTCGGCGTCGGCGACCGCCTTGAGGTTCAGAGGCTTTCCGACGTCGAGCACGATCTTCTTGTCCTTGAGGCCGTCCTCGATCGACGTGCGCGTCAGGATCTTGTTGTCCTGGTACGTGACCGAGGCGAGGCTCGGCCGCTCCTTGACCTTGACGATGACGACCTTGCCGCCCTTGGGCCCGTCCTCGGCCTCGATCGTGACGTCGTCGAACAGCCCCAGCGTCCAGAGATGCCGGAACGCGATCCGGATCCGCTCCGGGTCGTACGGATCGCCCGTGCGAATGCCGAACGCGTGCGCGAAGGCCTCGTTCGTCATGCGGACGAGGCCCTGCACCTGCACGCTCTCGACGGTCCCCGATTGCGCGAGGGAGAGAGTAGAAACGAGTGCGATCGAGAGGGCGCCGATCGCGGTCTTGACGCTGCCAAGCCTCATTCCGTCGTCGGCGCTCCGGCCCTCACGAATTCAATCGGGACACTCCGGCTCCTGCTGCCGGCTGACGGGATCGAAAAGGAGCGGCATTGTACTGCGGAGGGGGCTGGGGCGCCTCTAGACTCTCGACTCTTGACTCTCGACCCACCCATAGTCGAGAGTCGAGAGTTCAGAGTCGAGAGTTCAGAGTCGAGAGTCTAGGGTGCGGCGGTAGGTACGGCCGTGCGGAACCCCGGCCGTTCGCCGTCCATGAAGACCTCGATCGGCGTCCCGAGCTGAACGGTTCCCCGGATGAGCGCCTCCGAGAGCGGATCTTCGATGTAGCGCTGGATCGCGCGGCGCAGCGGCCGGGCGCCGTAGGACCGGTCGGTGCACGTGGTGCGCACCAGCCACTCGCAGACCTCGTCCGGGATGATCAGCTCCACCTTGCGGTCCACGAGCGCCGCATTGACGCGGCCGAGCAAGATCTTGACGATGTTCTGGAGCTGCTCCTCGGTCAGCGCGTCGAACACGATGACCTCGTCGATGCGGTTCAGGAACTCGGGGGACAGCGTCCGGCGCACCTCGCCCATCACGAGATCGCGACGGTCCTTGAACTGCTGCTCACGCTCCGCAGATCCGAAGCCCAGCTTGCCCGAGGTCCGGGCGACGTGCTGCGAGCCGATGTTCGACGTCATGATCACGATCGTGTTCTTGAAGTCGACGACCTCGCCGTAGGCGTCCGTCAGCATGCCGTCTTCCAGGACCTGGAGAAGGATATTGAGGATGTCCGGGTGCGCCTTTTCGATCTCGTCGAGCAAGATCACGCTGTAGGGCTTGCGCTTGATCCGCTCGGTGAGCTGCCCCCCCTCCTCGTGGCCCACGTACCCGGGGGGCGAGCCGATCATCTTGGCGATCGCGTGCTTTTCCATGTACTCGGACATGTCGAACCGCAAGAGCGACTTTTCGGAGCCGAACAGGAACTCGGCCAGCGTCCGCGCGACCTCGGTCTTTCCGACGCCCGTGGGGCCGAGGAAGATGAACGAGCCGATCGGCCGGTTCGGGCTCTTGAGCCCCGCGCGCGAGCGCCGGATCGCCCGCGAGAGAGCCGAGATCGACTCTTCCTGCCCGACGATGCGCTCGTGGAGGTAGGCCTCCATGTTGAGCAGCTTGTCCATCTCCTCCTGGGCGACCGATTGCAGCGGCACGCCGGTCCAGCGCGCGATGACCTCCTCGACGTCGGCCCGCGTGACGTCCAGGATGCGGTTCGCCTCGTCCTCGTAGCGCTGCTTGAGCTCTTCGTGCCGGCGCCTGAGCGTGACCTCCTTGTCGTGGTAGGCCACCGCCTCGTCGAAGTCCTTCCGCGCCAGCGCGTTCTTCATGCCGTCCACGGCGCGCCTCAAGTCGTGCTCGACCTTCTTGATCTCGCCGTAGGAGATCCGCTTGCCGAGCTTCACCCGCGCCCCCGCCTCGTCGAGCACGTCGATCGCCTTGTCGGGCAGGAACCGATCGGTGATGTACCGGTTCGACTGGTAGACCGACGCCCGGAGCGCCTCGCCGTCGAAGCGGACGCCGTGGAATCGCTCGTAGCGCTCCTTGACGCCCTCGAGAATCGCCATCGTCTCGATCTCGTCCGGCGGCCGGATCGTGATCGGCTGGAACCGCCGGACCAGGGCCCGGTCCTTCTCGATGTACTTGTGGTAGTCGCGGGGCGTGGTCGCGCCGATGCACTGCACCTCGCCGCGGGAGAGAGTCGGCTTGAGGATGTTCGCCGCGTCGAGCGACCCTTCCGCCGAGCCGGCGCCGATCAGCGAGTGGATCTCGTCGATGAAGATCATGACGTCGTCGGAGCTGGTCAGCTCGGAGATGATGCCCTTCAGCCGCTCCTCGAACTGGCCGCGGTACTTCGTGCCGGCCACGACGAGCGACAGGTCGAGTGCCAGGATGCGCTTGTTGAGCAGCGACGGTGGGACCTCGCCGTCGACGATGCGCGTCGCCAGCCCCTCGACGATCGCGGTCTTGCCGACGCCGGGCTCGCCCAGGAGCACGGGATTGTTCTTCCTCCTCCGGGAGAGGATCTGGACGACGCGCTCGAGCTCGATCTCGCGGCCGATCAGCGGATCAAAGACGCGGCGCTGCGCCATCTCCGACAGATCGCGGGCGAACTCGTTCAGGAACGGCGTCTCTTTCTTCTTCTTGGGGAGCGCGCGGCGCTTGTAGATGTTGACCGCGTCCTCGCGGACCGCGAACAGGCGCATCCCGCGCTCGGCCAGCATCCGTCCGGCGACGGAATCCTCGAGCCGCAACAGGCCGAGGAGCAGGTGCTCGGTCCCGATGTGCGGGTGCATGAGACGCTCGGCTTCTTCCTCGGCGAACTGGAGGGACTTCTTCGTCTCTTCGCTGAAGGGGATCTCGACGGACGTCGACAGCTTCTCTCGCGGAGGATTGCGCCGCTCGAGCTCGGCTTGCAGGAGATCCATCGAGACGTTCGCGCGGGTGAACAGCTCGCGCGTGGTTTCTTCCCCTTCCTTGAGCAGGCCCAAGAGGATGTGCTCGGTCCCGATGACCTTGCTCCCCTGCTGGCTCGCCTCGTAGCGCGCCAGGAAGAGGATCCGCTTGGCCTTCTCCGTGAATTTCTCGAACATGGCTACCCCGCTCCCTCACCACTGAAATACAGCATCGCCTCGCCGTCCGCCATCGTTCGAAGCCGCCCATCCACCAGCCGGAGCATCCGGTCGCACCCGTGAGCGACCCGGGGGCTGTGCGTGGCCACGATCAGCGCGAAGCCGCGCTCACGCTGAAGGTCCCGCAGCAACGCGAAAACGGCGGCCCCGGTCCCGGGATCGAGATTGCCCGTCGGCTCGTCCGCGAGGACCAGGGCGGGCTTCGGTGCCAGTGCCCGCGCGATCGCGACGCGCTGCTGCTCACCCCCGGACAGAGCACCCGGGCGATGGGCCAACCGATCCGACAAGCCCAAGCGCATCAACATCTCCGTGGCCGATCCCCTGGGATCTTCCGGCCGCCGCCCGATCCGGAACGGCATCTCGACGTTCTCGAGCGCCGTGAACTCCGGAAGCAGGTGGTGGAATTGGAATATAAATCCCACATGGCGATTGCGGTACTCCGCCAAATCGCCGCCTTTCGGGGTGACGGTCTCGGCTCCGCGGAACCTGACGACGCCGGCGTCCGGAAGGTCGAGCCCCCCGAGAACGTGGAGCAGGGTCGACTTCCCCACGCCGGAATCGCCGACAATGGCGACGGCCTCGCTTTCGCCGACGTCGAGCGCCAGCCCGCGGAGCACCTCGAGCACGCGCTCTCCGCTCCGATAGCTCTTGACGAGGCCGTGCGCCGCGAGCACGGCGTCACTCATGGCGGATCGCCTCGACGGGGTTCAGCCGCGCGGCCTTCCACGCCGGGTAGACGGTCGCGCAGAATGCGATCACGAGAGCGGCGACTCCGACGACCACGACGTTTCCGGGACGGATCGCAAACGGCACGTAGTCGATGAAGTAGACGTCCGGGTTCAGCTTCATCACGCGATACCGGTCGAGGACGTACGCCGTGAGGGAGCCGGCCGTCAGCCCGACCGCGGTGCCGACGAGGCCGATGACCGTCCCTTGAAGCATGAACACCGAGGCGATCCCGAGTGGCCTCGCCCCCATCGCGGTCAGCGTGCCGATCTCCCGGACCTTGTCGTTGACCATGAGCACGAGGGTCGAGACGATGTTGAGCGACGCGACGACGACGATCAGGGCGATCGCGATGAACAGGAAGAGCTTTTCCGTCTCGAACGCCTTGAAGATCTCCTTGTTCTGCTCGAGCAGGTCGAGGACCACGAACCGCTCGCCCATCGCCGATGCGACCGTGCGCTTCATCGAGGCGAGCGCGCGGGGGTCTTTCAGGCGCAGCTCGATCCACGACGCGCGCCCGGGCGCATCGAGCAGCCGCCGGGCGGCGTCGAGCGCGATGTACGCCCTTTGGGAGTCCTGCGGGTAGGCGTCCGTCTTGATGAGGCCGACGACCTCGAGGACGACGCTGCGCGGGATGGGGGCGAACGGCGTCAGCCGGACTTTGGCGATCGTGACCCGCACGGGGTCACCGGGGCTCACGGAGAGCTTCGCGGCGAGATCCGCGCCGAGCACGATCCCGGGCCGCTCGTGCCCGGCGGCCGGGGCCAGGCCCGAGAGCGGGTTCGATCCCGCCCCTTTGCCGAAATCGACGACCTTTGTCTGCAGCTCGGGCTCGACGCCCTGGATCTCGGCGTAAGCCGGCGAACCCAGGGCATCGTTCACGATCATCGCGGGGGAATAAAGAACCGGCGCGGCGGCCGCGACGCCGTCGACTCCCTTCACCTTCGCCAGGACCGCATCGGCCTCGTCGAAGCCGGAATCGGCGCGCCCGATGATCTGGAGGTGCGCGCTCCCCCGCAGGATGCGCTGCCGCATGTCGTCTTCGAACCCGGTCATCAGGGCGAGCGCGATGACCAGCGCCGCGGTCCCGACGGCGACGCCCGCGACGGAGATCAGCGTGATGACCGAGAGGAATGTCCGGCCGCGGTGGACGCGCAGATAGCGGACGGCGAGCTTCAGCTCGTAGGGAACGTTCACGAGCGAGTCACGAGCAGCCCGGCCTCGTCGATCACCGTCACGGCCTGCGCGGCCGCAACGGCACCGGCATCGGACCCCACCGCCCAGACCCGAAGGGACGCCGGCGGGATGGCATCCACGCGCGCCACCAGCAACCGGCCGCCCTCGGGGGCATCGAGCGTGCCCCCGGTGTCCGGATCGGCGCCGAGATCGAGCGCGGCCGCCTGGCGCCAGGCGGCGAGCACCTTGTCCTTCTCCAAGCGCAGCACGTCGAGGTGCAGCAGGACCGCGTGCCCGTAGAACAACGGCACGAGCGCGCACGAGACGGAGAGCGCGACGTCCGGCGGCCCGAGAAGCGTGAGGCACTCGCGCTCGATGCGCGCCCCGGCCGCGTCTTCCTGCTGTGGAAAGAGATGCGCCGGCAAGACGTTGAACGCGAGCTGGCGGCCGAAGACGTGCATCGGCAGCGACTCGAAGCGCAGCAGCTTGACCGTCTGCTCGCGCAGCTCCTCGAGACCGGCCTCGCCGAAATCCGACGCGGGCCGGAGGACGAACCCGGACGCCCGGACGAGGCCCGCGGCCTCCCGCACGGGCCCCAAGAGCATCGCGAGGATGCTGCTGACGGGATGGGGGATCGCGATCAGTCGAGACGGCGACATGGGGGACGATTGACTCGCCAACCGCGCGCCGGGGATCGAGCCGCAGAGGTCCACGACCAGCGTTCCGGCGTCGGCCGCCCGGACGAGCCCTTCCGTCTCGTATCCGGGCTCGCAGACGAGAATTGCGGCGCAAGATTCCGGGTCGAGCTCGGCCGCCGGCTGCACGAGGCGGGCTTCGCCGTCGTACTCGGAGAGCACGGCGATCTCGCTTTCGTGCCCGAAGAGCGCGACGCGCTCGCCGGGAACGGCGCGATCGGCGAGGGCCGCCTTGACGTACGAGCCCGCGGGCGACGCCGCCCCGAGCACAGCGACGCGGCCTGCGTCAGCGCTGATGCGCGCCATCGGCGACCTCCCCCGGGTTCGAGATCAGCTCCCCCCGTGCTCGGCCGCTCCGGCGCATCACCCAACCGACCATCCACGCGAGCGGCCCCCACAAGACATAGGCCCCCACGATCAACATGATCGAGCGGGGATGGACGAGGACCGCCACCAGAACGAACACGATCGCGATGACCGACAGGTAGCTGCGCGGGCTCCTGAGATCGAAACCCTTGAAGGAGCGGTAGCGAATACGGGACACCATCAAGAGCGCCGCGACCGCGACGAGCGTGCCGACCAGAACGGACGCTCCGAGCTGCGACGGAGGCTCCGGAAACGCGAAGGCGACGGAGGCGACCGCGCCTGCCGCTGCAGGCGACGGCAGCCCGGCAAAGTACCGCCGATCGGAGGATCCGTGCTGGATGTTGAACCGCGCGAGCCGCGTCGCGGCGCAGGCGACGAACAGGAACGCGATCAGCCAACCGATGCGATGGAACGGCTGGAGCGCCCACTGATAGGCGAGGAACGCGGGCGCGATCCCGAACGACGAGATATCGGCCAGCGAGTCGAATTCCACGCCGAACTCGGACGTCGTGCCCGTCAACCTGGCGATCCGTCCGTCCAGTCCGTCGAGCACCGAGGCGGCGATGATGAGAAGCGCCGCGAGCTCGTAGCGCCCCCTCGACGCCTCGATCAGGCTGAAGAATCCGCAGCAGAGGTTACCGGTCGTCAGGGACGTGGGAAGCAGGTAAATACCTCGGCGAAGCTTGCGACGGCCGGCCATCAAGGGATCCTCGTCTTGGGAAAGGAACTATATCGGACTCGAGGCGGAGGCTCTACGAGCGCAGGGGAGCGAGGCGGGCGATCACGGATTCTCCCGCCACCACGCGGTCGCCTAAGGCCACCGCGAGTGCCGCGCCCTCGGGAAGATCGACGTCCACACGGGATCCGAACCGGATGATGCCCACCCGATCACCCGCCCGCAGCTCGGCGCCCGGGGCCGTGCGGCACACGATGCGGCGCGCGATCAAGCCGGCCACGAGCGTGAACCGGACGCGGACGCCGCCGCCCGCAACATCGATCATCGTCCGCTCGTTGTGATCCGAGGCCTCGTCCTTCATCGCCGCGATGAACCGTCCCGGGCGCGAATCGACGGAGAGGACGCGGCCGCCGATCGGGGTGCGGCAGACGTGAACGTTGAAGACGTTCATGAAGATCGACACGCGCTGCGCGTCGGCGCGGATGATGCGCCCGTCCGCCGGGCAAACGATGGCGCCGGGATCGCTCGGGGCGGTGCGCTCGGGATCGCGGAAGAAATTCAGGCAGAACGCGAGGAGAGCCAAACCGAGGAGCGCAACGAAGGGGGCGAAGGGCACGAGCCCCAGCGTCCCGGCCGCCGCGCCGAGGATGAACGGCCAGCCGGCCGGATCGATGCGCATCACAGCGTGCAGGACATCAGAAGCGCGTCCTCCCCCGAGTCCGCATAGTACCCGGCGCGACGGCCGACGACGACGAACCCGGCCCCGGTGTACAGCGCGAGCGCCGGGTCGTTCGTCGGCCGGACCTCGAGCGTCGCGCGCGCGCAGCGCCTCGCGCGTGCGCCGTCGATGAGAGTCGAAAGGAGGAGGCCGCCGGCACCCCGGCGGCGCCAACCGTCGTCGACCGCAAGGTCGTTGATCATCAGCTCGTCCGCGACCACGTACGCGCAGGCGAATCCGACGACCTTCCGATCCGCCCGCGCGACGAGGTTCCACGCGAGCGGGTTCTGCTCGATCTCGTGACGGAAGTTCTCTTCGGTCCACGGACTCTCGAAGGACGCCCGCTCGATCGCCAGCACGCGAGGGAGGTCTTCGAGCGTCATCGGCTCGACGGTGAGAGGGCCCCCGGTCAACGGAGCTTGACCTCGGCGTCCGCGGGACGCACGTAGAGCGGTGCGAGGGCTTCCGATCCGGGCTCCCCTGCGGCGAGGCGTGCGAGGGCGATCCGGCCCGCCGCCGCGGCCACCGAGGTCGGTCCGGGCGGCAAGGGCCCGGAATAGCCCGCGGCGCGGAGGGCCGGGGCGTGCGTCAAGGCACCGCTGCCGAAGATGACCGAGGCGGCCCCGGGCTCGAGGGCCGAATCGGCGTCGCCGACCCAGATCGGGCGAATCATGGAGGGCGGGCTCCCGGATGCGTCGAAGCGCGCGCCGTAGACCTGGTTCCTCCCTGCATCGAGCAGAGGAACCCGATCGGCGCCGGCCGGGCCGTACGCCTCCGCCATGGCCTGGAGCGTGTCGACGCCGAAGCACGGCCGCCGGCTGACGAGCGCCAGCCCGGCGACGAGCCCCAGCCCGACTCGAATTCCCGTGAACGATCCCGGCCCGCGCACCGCAGCGTAGGCATCGACGGACTCCCTCGTCCATGCCGCTGCGAGAAGGAGCGATTCGGCGATGGGAAGCAGACGCCCTGCGTGGGAGTCCGGAACGAGCAGGCCGATCTCGGCGACGAGCCGGGCGGAACCGCCGTCGCCCTCGAGAAGCGCGACGCCGCCCCACCAGGTCGATGCGTCGATCGCGAGCAAGCGCGTCACGGAAGACCCGACAGAGGCTCCGATCCCGCGCTCTCGAGGAACGAGAGCAAGTCCTCTTCCTGCGTGCCGGGGTCGACGTCGAACGCGACCCCGACCTCGAAGCGGTCGTCGCCCGCGGCCGAGAGGATCTCCTCGAGCCGGACGACGCGGCCTCGGATGATGTGGGTGTGCTTCGGGGCGTTGGCCCCGCCGCTTTCGAGACGGATCTCGACGCTCTCGCCGACTTCGATCGGCTCGGGGCTCGCGAACAGGAGGCCGTTGCGGCTGAGGTTCCGGGCGCGCGCCGCACCGGCGGTCTCCGGCTCCAGGACCTCGATCTCGCAGTTGCGCTGCACGAGGTCGAACCGCAGAAACTGCCGCCGCTCGGGAGAGTGAACCAGGACGACGTTCTTTCCCGCGCTCTTCGCCTGGTACAAAGCCTGCGCGGCGCGCGACAGAAGCGTCTCGGCGTCGGGACCGTCCTCCGGGTAGGCCGCGACTCCTCCGGACACCGTGAGCATGGCGGGTCCCGGGCCGGCTTCGCGGCGGCGGAAATGCGATTCGAGCTCGCGGCGGAACCGCTCGGCGACGAGGAACGCCCCGTTGCGACCGGTCTGCGGGAGGAGCACCGCCAGCTCGTCCTCGCCCGGGCGCGCCGCGAGATCGATGTCCCGGATCTTGTTGCCGAGGAGCATCGCCGCCTCGCGCAGGAGCCGGTCGGCGACCAGCCGGCCGACTCGCTCGTTGACCGGACCGAACGCGTCGAGGTCGAACACCGCGATGGCGAGCGCGTGGCCATACCGGCGGGCTCGCCGGATCTCGGCTTGGAGGGCCACGCGGAACGCCCGGTCGCCGGCGAGGCCCGTCGTCGGGTCCGCATCGGGGTGGCTTCCGGCCTCCTCCATCGTGACGTCGATCAGCGTCGGGCTGGACAGCCGCTTGTTGACGTTCATGAAGTAGTCGAGGACCGCGACACGAAGCCCGGCATCGCGTCCAAGGCCGAGCGAGAACGCGTGGCGGTGGGCGAGGATCTCGCCCCAGTGAGACCGTGCGGCCGATTCGTCGAACGCGAGGCCGGTGAGGATCAGAAGCAGCGCAGCGTGGGCGGCGATCCCCGATTCTCGCGAGAGCGCATCGAGGCGCGACAGCAATCGCTCCGCGTTGCGGGTGTCTTCCGAAAGCAGCGAGAGGAGCTGCTCCTTGAGACGCTCGGCCTCCTCGTGGGTGATCACCGGCCGGCGCCTCGCCCGGCCTTCGACCGGGACAGCGACACCCGCGCCCACAGCTCATCCTCGGGGATCGGATCGTCGAACGCGACGGCGACGCGCACCCGCTGCGGACGCGCGGGGCTGTCCATCACGCGCACGACGTGCCCGGCGAGCGCGGGGCTTTGCTCCCGGCGGCCGGTGGCGTGGCGCTCGAACCGCAGCAGGACCGCGTCATCCACCTTGAGGGGCGAGGCGGCGTCGAGCAACATCCCCGTCCGGCTGAGATTCACGGCCTGCCCGCCCGGGCCTTCGCCGTCCCCGATCCGAACGGAGGTGCCGGGCTTCACCGGAAACCGGACCGCCGCACGCTTCTCGCGATAGTGGATGCACACGCGATTGCGCCCTTGTCGCTTGGCGCCGTACAGCGCCTCGTCCGCGCGCGCGATGAGGTCGTCCGCGTGAAGGCCGTCTTCGGGGAACGTCGCGAGCCCGCACGAGATCGTCATGGGAACGTCGTGGCCGTCGACCGGCCTCCCCATAAAGCCTTGCTCGACGCGGCTTCGGATGCGCTCCGCGACCGCGTATCCTCCCTCGCGGGCGGTTTCGGGAAGCACGGCGGCGAACTCTTCTCCTCCGATTCGCGCCGCCGTGTCGGCTTCGCGAACCGCCTGCCGGACGATGCCCCCGACCCGCTCGAGCACGAGGTCGCCGAGCACGTGGCCGTGGGAATCGTTGACGGCCTTGAAATGATCGAGGTCGAGCATCAGAACGGTCACGGGCCATCGATACCGCCGGCTTCGGCGGATCTCGGAGTCGAGGGCCTCGTGGAACACCCGCCGGTTCGACAGCCCCGTCAGCGTGTCCGTCCGCGCCGATCGCTCTGTTTCTTCGAATTCTTCCATCTCGACGATCTTCGGGTTTTCGTATCGCTTGTCGATGTTGGAGAGGTAGTCCATGGCCGCCACGCGCAGCCCGGGGTCTCTGGAGAGCGCGTGGGCGAGCGTCCGGCGGTGCTGGAGGACGCTCTCGAGAAGCGATTCGGCCTCTTCGTCGTCGAGCTTGAGGTGGAAGAGGAACCGGACCGCAGTGGCAAAAACCGGCGTGTTTTCCAGCCCGCGGAGCGATCTGAGGCTGAGAACCCAGCGGTAAGGCTCCGGATGATCGTCCGACAGGAGGCGAATCAGCTTGCTGCGGGCTCGATCCCCCAGCCGTGACGCCTCCACTCCGACTACCCTCCGGCCGCCGCAGGATCAGCGACCCCAAGATGCGCCGGGATCGTAGCATGGTGATGCGTAAACCTTTTCGGCCGGCGCACGTAATATCGGGCATTATGGGATCCATGCGCGCACCGGTTCCGGCTGCCGTGAAATCGACGGCTGCCGACTTACTCGGACTGACGGACGAGCAGCTCGTCGACGAGACCCTGGCGGGCGATCGCGATGCGTTCGGCGCCTTGGTTCTGCGCCACCAGCGCGGCCTCGTCAACTACATCTTCCGGCTCGTCGGTTCCCGCGACATCGCGACCGACCTCTCGCAGGAAGTGTTCTTGAAGGTCTTCACGTCGCTCGGCTCGTTCGACCCGCGCTTCCGCTTCACCACGTGGCTGTACCGCATCGCGTCCAACAGTGCGATCGATCATCTCCGCCGCAAGCATCCGCGGATCCTCTCGCTGAGCCAGCCCGCCGGTTTCGAGGACGCGCCGGCTCCCGCTCTTGCGGGCAGCGATCCCTCGCCGGACGAGGTGCTGCGCGGTCGCGAGCTCCAGTCCCGAATCTCGCAGGCGATCGCCGCGCTGCCGGTCGGCTACCGGCAGCTCATCCATCTCCGTCACAATCACAATTGCCGGTACGACGAGATCGCGAAGATCACCCGCCTGCCGCTCGGCACGGTGAAGAACCGCATCTTCCGGGCGCGCGAGATCCTGCGCTCGCGCCTGTCGGACGTGCTGGGCCCGGAGGTCGGGGGATGAGCCGCTGCCGGAACACCCGTCCGCTGATCGCTCGATCGGTCGACGGCGACCTCGAGCCGAACGAGGCCCTGCGGCTTGCCCGGCACATGGCGACGTGCACGCCGTGCCGCATCGTGCTCGCGCGCGAGACCCGGCTGTCGTCGATGTTGCGCGACGCCGACGACGAGCTTCCCGTCGACGAGTCGTTTTTCGAATCGGTGATGGCCTCCCTTCCCGAGGCGCCCATCGCCTCTCCGCGGCGCGTCCGTTTCCGGCGCGGGCTGAAGCTCGCGGCGTGGGGCTCGATCGCCGCGCTCGGTGCCGCGGCCGCCGGCCGGTTGATCCCCTCGCTGCGGCTCGACATCGGAACGCCAGCGTTTCCCCGATTCAGCGCCGACGAGACCGACGGTCTGATCTCCTTGCTCGGGGCCGCCGCTTCATGGGTCCGGATGACGGCGCAGTCGATCGCGTGGGCGGGGTCGTCCGGAAGCCTCGGCCCGTTGACGGTCGGAGCCGTCTCCTTCGGCGCCGCGCTCGCGGGCGCGCTCGCCGTCGTGCTCCTGTCGGGTGCTCTCGCCTGGGCGGCTCGCACGCGCTCGCGCCTGTCCTGACGGGCGCCTAGCCCAGAAGCCTCCTCAGCTCCTCGATCGACACCCCCACGCGCGCGGCCGCAGAGGCCAGGTCGCCCTTCTCTTCGCGAACGGCCCTGGAGAGGAAGTAGCGCTCGAACGCCGCCCGCCCGGCTTCGAGCGTCGCGAACCGGGCGTAGAGGTCTTCCGCGGGCGCGTTCCCGCCGCCGAGCTCGGCGGGAAGATCGGCGGCGGAGATCTCCGGAGCCGGAGCAAGCAGCAGCGACCGCTCGACGACGTTGCGCAGCCCGCGGATGTTGCCCGGCCAATCGTGGCTCGTGAGCGCCGCCATGGCGTCCGCCGAGAAGCGCTTCTCGGACCGTCCGTATTCGCGCGCGAGATCGCGCATGAACCTCGAAGCCAAGAGGTCGATGTCCTCCCGGCGATCGCGCAGCGGCGCGGCGGCAATGCGCAGGACGTCCAGACGCTCGCGAAGGCCGGGCCGGATCGTGGACGGATCGGAGCCCGAGGATGCGATCGGCCGCACGTCGGGATGAGCGGCGAGCCACGCCCCCAAGGCGTCCTGGAGCTCCGGCGGCATCGCGTCGACCTCGTCGAGGAACAGCGTTCCGCCCGCCGCGAGGTCAAGCCGGCCGGGCTCTCCGGAGTAGCCGAACAGGATGCGGCCCCCGTTCTCGGCGGTCAGCGTCACGCACGGCACGTGGACGAACGCCTCCCCCGCCCGGCGGCCCGCGTTGTGAACGTGACGCGCGATCGTCTCGCGGCCGGAGCCTGCCTCGCCGTGGATCAAGACCGGCGCGTCCGTCCCCGCCGCGGCTTCGCTCTCGCGGCGCATTCGCTGGGAGGCTTCGCTGTGCCCCAGGATCTCGGTGTCGGAGGTGAGGCGGCCGAGGAGCACGCGATTGCGCTTTTCCAGGCGGCGCTGCTTCAGCGCGTTTCGCAGCACGAGGAGCGTCTTCTCGAGCGACAAGGGCTTCTCGACGAAGTCGAACGCGCCGAGCTTCGTCGCCTTCACCGCGGTGTCGATCGTCCCGTGCCCCGAGATCATGACGATCTCGGCATCGACCCCATCGCGCTTGAGGCGCTGAAGCGTTTCGATCCCGTCGATGCCCGGGAGCCACACGTCGAGCAGCATCGCGTCGAAGCCCCGGTCTCGGGCCGCCGCGAGGCCCGCCTCGCCCGTGCCGACCGCGGCGACGGCGTACCCTTCGTCCTTCAAGATGACCTCGAGCATCGAGCGGACGCCCGGCTCGTCGTCCACGACCAGAATCGATTCTTGCGGCATCTATCCCTCGGCTCCCGACGCCACGTTGACGCGCGCGTCGGGGATCTCGATCACGAAGCGCGCACCGCCGCCGACGTTGTCCTCGGCGCGGATCGTGCCGTGGTGCTCGACGACGATCCGGTGCACGATCGCCAAGCCCAGCCCCGTGCCCTTCGGCTTGGTCGACACGTACGGCGCGAAGATCTTCTCTCGCAGCGACGTGGCGACGCCGGGCCCCGTGTCCGCCACCTCGATCCGCAGCGAGCCCGGACCGGCCGAAGGCCGTGCGACGACCTCGATCGTGCCGGCCCCGCCGATCGCCGCGACGGCGTTGTCGATGAGGTTGATCAGCGCGCGGCGAATCTGCTCGGAATCGACCTGCACCGTCCCGAGGCCGGCATCGACGCGGACGTCCCAGCGGACTCCGGGGTGGACGTCGTACAGGGCGACGACGGAGCGGACGATCTCGCCGAAGTTCACCGGCGACGGCGATGGAGCGGGCATCCGCGCGTACATCGAGAACTCGTCGACAAGCGCCTTCAGCCCGGTCACCTCGCGCTCGATCGTCGTCGTGGCGTCCTGCACGACCGCTCCCAGGTCTTGCGCCCCCTCGCCGAATTTCTTCCGGAGCCGCTGCGCGGCGAGCTGGATCGGCGTCAGAGGGTTCTTGATCTCGTGCGCCACGCGGCGGGCGACCTCGCGCCACGCGGCGGCGCGCTGCGCATCGAGCAGGTCGGTGAGGTCTTCGACCATGACGAGCGTGCCGAGGCCCTCGCCCTGCGTGCCCCGAAGCGGCGCGGTGTGGACGGAGATCGTCATGACCCCCGTTCCGCGATCGACGACGAAATCACGCCGCTGATCGCGGGGACCCAGCGCGGCGGTCTCGTCGAGCCACGCGGAGAGCACCTCGAGACCGCTTTCGGCGAGGCGCGTCCGCAGATCGTCGCCCAGCGCCAGGCGCAGCTTCAGCATGGTGCCGACGGCCGGGTTCACGGTCGTGACGCGGCCGTCGCGATCGACCGAGATCACCGCGGTCGAAAGCTGCGCCACCAGCGTCTCGATGTAGCGCCGGCGCTCGTCGAGCGCCTGGTTGCTGCGCCTGAGCTCCGACGTGCTGCGCGTGATGACCTCGCGGCTCTCCTGGAGCTGGCCCGCCATCTCGTTGAACGCGTCGACGAGCTGCCCGACCTCGTCGCCCACGTTGGCGAGCACCCGCACGCCGAGATTCCCCGCCGAGATCTCGCGCGAGGCCGCGGCGATGCTCTCCAGCGGCACCGTGATGCGGCGGGAGAGGTAGAACCCGATCCAGGTCGCGACGAACACGATCGTCAGACCGATGAGGGTGATGATCGAATAGAAGAGGCGCAGGGTCTCGCGCCGGGACGCGCGGAACGAGTCGTAGGCGCGGTCGGCCGAGTCGATCTGCTCCAGCCGCTCCGGGAAGTTCGAGTGCGAGATCAGTCCCACCACGGCGGCACCACGGGCGGCGCTCTTCGGATCGATCGGCACCGCGGCCAGCATCAGCACGCGCGCGCCGAGCGTCTGCTGCTCGAGCACCTGCCCGCCGGCCGCGAGCGCCTTCAGTCCCGCGCGGCGCATCGCCGCGTGCGTGACATCCAGCGCCGCGCCGCTCAGATCGGCGGCGGAACCGGCATCGAAGACGTCGTGCTGCGGGTCGAGGACGTAGCCGGCGACGTCGAAGCCCTCGCTCTGGCGCCAGTGGATCGCGGCGACCCGGCGCGCGTCCGGGGGCGCCGCCGCGGGCACGGCGTAGAGCTCGGCGGCGAGCAGTCGCGAGTGGTCCGCGAGCCGGGCTTCTTCGCGGCGGTCGGACTCGCGGACGATCTGCTTGGCCTGGCGGCCGATCTCCTCGAGAGGCGTGTGAACGAGCCCCTCGACGGTGTTCCTGATGAACGCGCCCGCCCCGAACGACAGGACGAACGCGGGAAGCAGCACGAGCGCGAGGAAGAAGAAGACGAGCTTCGTCCGCAGGCGCGCGCCGAGGACCCCTCGCTTCCGGTCGACGATGAGCCGCACGAGGTTCCGGATCAGGATGCCGACGAAGCCGAGCGCGAGGACGATGATCGCGATCGTCAGCAGCGTCAGCAGCTGCGGCGTCGCCATCATCGACGGGCTCGCCTCCGCGAGACGTCGGGTCGACTGGTAGATCCCCCACGTGACGCCGAGCGTCAGGACGGCGATCGCGGTCCAGCGAAGCGTCCGCCGGACACGGCTCACGGCGACGAGCTCTCGATCGGAGCTTCCGCCCAGGGCGCGAGATACCAGGCGTCCCGGGTCTCCTCGATCGCCCGCGCCAAGCGGGCGTGCAGGTCGTGCCCCGCGCGGTAGGCCACCACGTGACCCCGCAGCGGCCGGCCCAGAAGCGACAGATCGCCGGTCAGGTCGAGCATCTTGTGCCGCACGAACTCGTCGTCGAATCGAAGCGGCGGATTGAGGACGCCGTCCGGCCCCAGAACGACGGCATTGTCCAGCGAGCCGCCGAGCGCAAGCCCGCGCTCCCGCAGGCGCGCGACCTCGTGCTCGAACGTGAACGTCCGGGCGGGTGCCAATTTTTCCACGAACTGGTCGGCCCGCCACAAGGACGCCGTCAGCTCCTGGTACCCGAGCGAGGGATGGTCGAACTCGATGGCGTAGGTCACGCGAAATTCGGAGCAGGGGTGGACCGAGATCCGCTTGTCGTCCTGGCTCACCACGATGGGACGCGTGATGTGCAGGTACTGCCGCGGGGTGTCGTGCTCGGCGAAGCCGGCCGCGAGAATCGCCGAGACGAACGGCTGCGACGAGCCGTCCAAGATCGGCACTTCGGAGGCATCGAGCGCGATCTCGAGATCGTCGACCTGCAGCGCGTAGAGCGCCGCCATCAGGTGCTCGATCGTGCTCACGCTCGCTCCGTCGCGCGTCAGGACGGTCGCGTAGAAGCTGGGGCCGGAATACCGGATCGACGCCGGGATCCGCGCTCCGCCGAGATCCTCGCGCACGAAGACGATTCCCGTCTCGGCCGGTGCCGGTCTCATCTCGAGCGTCACGCCGGTCCCCGAGTGAAGTCCGGACCCTTTGATGGTCGCAGTAGTTGCGAGTGTGCGCCGCCGCAGCATCGAGGCTCCATTGACCGGACCGGGCCCCCATGGTACAAGAGCGAACGATCCGGGGTGGCCTGAGCCCGGCTTGCGAACACCCTTGAGCCGCGACGACCAAGCCCCGCAGCCCGAGAAGCCCCGGCGCCCCGGTCCGCGAGCCGCGAGCCGATTGCGTGCGTCCGATCCGGCTCCCGCCGGCGCGCTCGACTCGGCGCTGTTTCTGGAAGAAGGCATTCAACGCTTCGACGCCGGGAACCTCGACGGCGCCATCGAGTCGTGGGAACGGGCGGTCGCCGCCGACCCGCGGCTCGCCGATGCCTGGTTCAACCTCGGCACCGCGCATGCCGACCTGGGGAGGCTCGACCCGGCGGTCGCCTGCTACAAGCAAGCCGTCGAGATTCGACCGGATTCCTATCAAGCCTGGTACAACCTCGGAAACGCTCTCCTCGACCTCGGCCGTTACGGCGACGCGATCGCGGCGTTCGAATCCTCGCTCGACAAGGACGACCGGGACTTCGAGGTCTGGAACAATCTCGGAAACGCCTTGGTCGAGGCGGACCGGGCCGAGGACGCCTTACGCTGCTTTCGCCGCGCCCTCACCATCAATCCGGGCTACGATTTGAGCTGGAACAATCTCGGAAACGTCCTCGAGGCGTCGGGCGAGCTGGCCGAAGCGCAACAGGCCTATGAGATGGCGGTGGAGCTGGTCCCGGATCATGCGACCTACCGGTTGAACCTCGCGTCGGCGCTCGCGCGCCGGAACGAGGCCGGCCGCGCGATCGACCACCTCGCGCACGCCGTCGCGCTGGCGCCGGGGATCAGGACGCTGCTCCCCGGATTCGCCGAGTTCGCGGCACTCCTTGACGACCCGCGGCTTCCGGCCGTAAACGATTGACGGGGTGACGGCCCCGGACGAGGTCAAACGACGATGAGCCGCGACAACACGACGCTGGAAACGCTCGACCGCAAGATGGCGGAGCTTGCGAGCTTCCTCACCCCCTCCGAGATCTTTCGCGCGCTGCTCGAAGGGACGGTGACGGGAAGCCCGAAGGCCGCGATCTTCCTCTTGCGGGAGGGACGCTGGAAGGGCTGGACCTCGATCGGCTACCCGGCGTCGGCGGCTCGCGCTCTCCGTCAGGCCGCGGTTCCCGCGGACTCCGGCTGGCTGTCATCGCTCGCCGCCGAAGAAGACGTGAGATGGCGGTCGCTCACCTCCGGCGAGGCCCTCCCCGACTTCGGGCAGCCGCACGCCGAGGACACCGTCGGGCTTCCGGTGCGCGTGGGCGGCAAGGCCGTCGCCATCGTGATCGCCGAGCGCGGGGCGCGCGAGGAGCCTTGGTCCCCGGCCGCGCTGTCGGTGCTCTGCCAGGCGGCGCGCCTTCGGCTCGAGCTGGACCTCGCCTGGCGCCGGCTGAAATCCGCGGCGGCCGGCCAGGAAATCAGTGCGCCGGCCCAAAGCGCGCCTCCCACCGCGCCGGTGCCGGCAGCCGCCGCGACGGTGTTCGCCCACCCATCGGACGACGGGACCGCCGTCCCCGCGATGGAAACCGCCACCGCGGTGGCGACGGCGACCGAGCTCGCGCCGTGGACGGACGCCCAGCCCGCCGGCCCCGCCAATCCCCGCCGCGAGGAAGCCCGCCGGTTCGCGCGCCTCATCGCGACCGACATCCGGCTGTATAACGAAGAAGCCGTCGTGGTCGGCCGCCGCCAGCGGGATCTGACCAAGCGCCTCGAAGAGCCGATGAAGCGCGGGCGCGAGGCGTTTGCTCAGCGGTTCCCCGATCTGGGGGCCGACGGCACCCAGCTCTTGAACGATGCCTACGTTCAGGTTCTGGCCGGCGGCGACGCCTCGTTGATCTGACGGCGGGTTCGACACAAGATTCTTTTTCATGCGACGCAAAGGCATCATCATCGTCGCGATCGCGGCGATCGCCGCGGCCGCCGTCCTCGCCGTCGTGCTCGCGCGGCGCACGGTTCGCTGGAACGACGCCCGCACGATGCCGCCTCCGCTGGCCGCAGCGGTCAAAGCCTACGGCAAAGGCAACGGCGACGAGGGGCGGTCGGCGGTCCGGCAGCTTCTCCGCCGGTACCGCGCGCCCGCCTGGGAGCCCCGCGCCCGAGTCCTCGCCGCCACCGAGCTGGCTCGGGACGGCCGCGACCGGGACATCCTTGACTGGCTTCCCAAAGACTTCCCGGTCGAACACCCGTTGGCATCTCACGCATTGCTGCTGCGAGCGCGCGGGTTTCTGGCGCGCGGCGAGCACGCGCGCGCGGCCGACCTTGCGCAGCGCGCTGCCGCCGTGCGCGATTTTCCGGGCGCCGACGAAGCGAGGCGGGTTCGGGCGGAGGCGCTCGAAGCCGACGGACAGTGGCGCGCGGCGCTCGATCTCGTGAAGGCCTCGCCCGAATCGGCCGATGCCCTCGAGGCGAGCCGCATCCTCGCGTCGCATGGCGACGCGGAGGGCGCCCGACGCCTGCTCGTCGCCTCGCTGCTCGATGCCAAGACCGACGGCGACGCGGCGCGGATCGCCGAGGCGTTGACCGATCTGATCTCCGACCCCCCGGCGAGACTCTCCGTGCAGGAGCGACCCTCGCTGGCCGAGAAGGCACGCCGGCTGCTGGACGACGGGCGCCCCGCTGCGGCGCTCGGCCTCGTCGAGCTCGTCCTCCCCGAAGGCAGCCCCTCCGCAGCGACGGCCGCCGAGTCCCTGATCGAGGCCGAAGCGCTCTTGAAGCTCGCTCGCGCCGCGGAGATCGGTCCATGGATCGCTCGCGCCCGGACGGCCGATCCCGCCCATCTCGATGGCGTCCGCTACCTCGAGGCGAAGCGGGCCGCGGCTGCCTCCAGCTTCGGCGCGTACCGTGCGGGGCTCGAAGCCGTCGGCCGAAGCGGGACGAGCCCGTGGAAAGAGCGTGCGCTGCTCGACCTGGCCCGGAACGGCGAGGGCGTGCCGAGCGCCGCGACGCTTCAGGCTTACCGTCGCTACCGGACCGCGGCGGGCGCCTCCGCGGATCCTTTGGCGATCCTCCGCGAGGCGTGGGCTGCCTACGACCTCGGCAAAACCCAGGACGCGGCCGCGGCGTTCGCCCTGGCGAGCTCGCGGCGCGATGCGCCGGACGGAGTGAAGGCAACG
Organism: uncultured Acidobacteriota bacterium; assembly: GCA_964647625.1. GTDB lineage: Bacteria > Acidobacteriota > Polarisedimenticolia > Polarisedimenticolales > DASRJG01 > DASRJG01. The sequence goes on along the minus strand of CAZYHZ010000021.1, from coordinate 11,891 downwards.
GCGGGCTACTGGCGCGCGCGCATCGACGATGGCGCGGGTCGCGCCGCAGCCGCGCGCGCCGGGTATGCGTCGATCGCCGACACGTACCCCAATCAGTACTACGGGACCCTCGCCGCCAAGCGCCTCGGGCGCCCGAAGCCCACGGCACCCGCCGATCTCGGGCCGCCCAAGGATCCGGCGGCGTTGGGCGACGACGCGCGCTGGCTGCTCGCCGCGCGCGAGCTGGTGTCGGTCGGACTGTGGAGCGACGCGTCCCCGTGCTACCGCCAGGTCATGCGGCACGCGGGAACGGCCGGTGCCGCGATCGCGCTCGAAGCCGCCTCGGCGGCGAAAGACGCCGGCGCGCAGTCGGACGCCGTCTCGTTCGCGCAGGAGATCGCCGGTGAGCGCGATCGCACCCGCGTCGAGGATCTTCCCCTCGGGGTCTGGCGCCTGCTCTACCCGGCCCCGAACGGCGACGCGATCGCCGCGGCCGCGAAGTCGAACGGGCTCGATCCCGACCTCGTGGCCGCGGTCGCCCTTCAGGAGAGCGCCTTCAACCCGCTCGCGGTCTCGTCCGCCGGAGCGCGGGGGCTGCTCCAGGTGATGCCGGCGGTCGGCGCCGAGCTCGCGCGCTCCGCCGGAATGAAGCAGTTCGACGCCGACGACCTGTTCGATCCCGCCGTCAACTTGAAGCTCGGCTGCGCGCATCTCCAGGAGTACGTCCGGCGGTTCAGCTCGGTCCCGCTCGCGCTGGCGGCGTACAACGGGGGTCCTTCCCGCGTCGAGCGTTGGGGCGGCGGGGACGACGAGCGATTCGTCGAGCGGATCCCGATTCCGGAGACCCGCCTGTACGTCAAGCGGGTGCTGGTCGGGGCCCGCATGTACGCGGTCGCGTGGCCGCGGGGGCTCGGGGCGGACTGACTAGCGCTTGAGAATGCGCTCGCGGGCTTGCCGCATGCGCGAGAGGATGGCGTCTCGCGTGCGGCGCGCGAGCGTGCTGTGGCTGCTCAAGATCGCCAATCCTCCGAGAATCGGAAGGACGCCCGGAATCCCCGGAAGCACGAGCCCAGCGATTCCGAAGAGGATCAGAGCGATCCCCGCGATCCAGTCCAACAGCTTTCGGGCGCGCGAGACCGGGCTCATCGCGAGAACGCGAGGGCTTCGGGGTCGAGCGTCGCCGTGTACACGATCCGCGCGTCCCCCGAGAGGATCGCCCGCTCCGGCCGAGCGGGATCGCCCGGGATCTCGACGGTCAGCGGGATGCCGCTCCACGGGACGACGGTCACGGAGGCGGGCGCTCCCGAAAGGCGCGCGTCGAGCGCGACGGCCACCGCTCCCGATCCACAGGCGAGCGTCTCGGCTTCGACGCCGCGCTCGAACGTCCGCACGCGGACGCGATCGTCCGTCTCGCGCTCGACGAGGTTGACGTTCGCTCCTTCGGCTCCGAGCGCCGCGTGATGCCTGAGCGCCGGACCGATCCGATCGACGCGCGCGTCGGCGAGCCCAGGCAACGCGAAAACGACGTGGGGAACGCCGGCCACAATGTGACGGCCGCGGAACGTCCCGGATGCGCTCGTCAGCACGATCTCGCCGCGGTCGACGGGCGGGGGGAGCGTCAGCCGCACGCTCGCGCCCAGGAGCGTCGCAGAGACGTCGCCGATCGCGGTTTCGAGGATCATGTCGGGGCCGTCCACCATGCCGCGGGTCGCGGCGAACCGCGCGGCGCAGCGGCTCCCATTGCCGCAGAACGCGTCGCCCGCGTCGGGATTCATGAAGCGGACGGCGACGCGCCCTGGCCCTGCTCTCGCCACGACCAGCACGCCGTCCGCGCCGACCGCGAGACCGCGGCGGCACACCGCCCGGACCCAGTCCGCCCGGTCCCCGGCGATGCCGTCCCACGATCGTCCGTCGAGGACGACGAAGTCGTTGCCCGCGCCGGACATCTTCGTGAACGGCACCTTCGAGCTCATGGTCCTCCCGGCGCAGGCGGGGGCTCGGCCGCCGTCTGCAGCTCCACCTCCGCGGAGGGTGTGCTCTCGTTGGGCGGAGAGGCCCGGTCGACCGCCGTCACGCGGTATCGGGCGGTCGCCCCGGCGGGAAGCGTCGAATCGACGAACGACGGCTGGCGCACCAGCCCCCCGATCGCGAGCCACTCGCCCCCCGCGAGCTGCCGGTAGACGTGATATCCGTCGAGGTCGCTTTCCGTTCCCGGGTTCCAGAGCAGGCGCGCCGACGTCCCTTCCTGGACGGCGACCAGACCCGTCGGGGCGGCGGGCGCGAATTTGTCGGCCGCGTCGACGATGACCACGTTCGAAGAGACGCTCTCGCGATACGGCGGGCCGTCGGCGGCAACGGTGCGGACGACGTACCGGTAGACCTTCCCCGGCGTCGCGGTCGTGTCGAGGTCGTCCTCCGACTTCAGAGGCTGAAGATTCAACGGCCGCTCGGCCAGCGTCCCATTCGACGGGCCCCGGTACAGGTTGTAGCTCGGCTCTTTCACGCCTTCGGGCGCTTGCCATTTCAGCTGAACGCCGTCGGCGCTGGCTTGCGCGGTCAGCGCCCGCGGCGCCGCCACCGGGGCCACGGTCGTGATGTCTTTCGCGACGACGATCGGCGACGGCCGGCCGTTCCGGTCGCGGATGCGGATGCCGTACAGGAGCGTCCAGCCGATCCCCTTGTCGGCGAGCGAGCCCAGCGAGGGATCCACGAGAACCTCGCGGTCACCGGGCTTGGCGTACTCCGCGTCCACCGAGGCCACGATCTCGCCGCGAACGCGGAACGCATCGGGCTCGGGCTGCGCGGACCGCCCCTTGGGATAGGCGACGCGCAACAGCTCGGTCTGCCGCAGCGCGCGCGATGGTCCTTCGCCGCGGGGCGCCGGCACCGTGAAGGCGACCTCGACGTGATCCCCGATCTGGCGCGCCTCGACGGTCGCCGCCGGGAGCGGGCCGCGGGGCTCCGGCGGCTGGAGGGGACCGGTCTTACCGCACGAAGCGGCAGCGATCGCCAGAGCGGCCGGCAGGATTGCACGGGGGTCCAGGCGGAACGCGGTCACGAATCCTCCGGGGGATCAGTTTAGCGTCCCCTACCGCAGCGCGATGCGGGCGTCGACGACGAAGGACCGGGCCCGGTCGTTCGTGACGATCAGCGGATTGATGTCGATCTCGGCCAGGTCGTCGTCGAGGTCCGCAACGAGCTGCGACAGGCGCAGCAGCGATTCTTCGAGGAGCTCGAGGTCGACCGGCTTGTCGCCGCGAGCGCCCGCGAGCAGCGGGTATCCCTTGATCCTCTCGATCATGGCGCGCGCATCGAGATCGGTCAGCGGATGCAGGCGCACGGACACGTCTTTCATGACCTCGACGAAGATTCCGCCCAGACCGAACATCAGGACCGGTCCGAACTGAGGGTCCCGCGCCATTCCAAGGATCGCCTCGCGCCCCCCGCCGACCATCCGCTGGACCTGGATCTTCAGATCGGGCGCCCTCCTGCGCAGGCGGCCGTGGATCTGCTCGAACGCCGCGGCGACCTCGTCGGCATTCCGGAGGTCGAGCTTCACGCCGGCCACGTCGGTCTTGTGGGAGATCGAGTCCGAGGCGGCCTTCAGCACGACCGGGTAACCGAGCGCGTGGGCGGCAGCGATCGCCTCGGCGCTCGTCCCGGCCAGACGCGAGGGTGCCAGAGGAAACCCGTAGGCGGCGAGAACGTCCGCCGTCTCGACAGCGGAGAGCATCCGTCGGCCCGCTCGCCGCGCGGACGCCACGGCCTTCCGGGCGGAGCCGGCGTCGACGCGAAATCGCACGGGCTTTCCGATCGGACGGTCGCGAAGCTCCCGGTAGCGCGCGAGACCGGCCATCGCCGCCGCGGCGTTCTCAGGAAACCGGTAAACGGGAACGCGGTGCCGGCGGAGCAGCGCGACGCCTTCGTCGCTGCGCTGCTTGCCCATGAAGACTGAAAGCACCGGCTTCTTGCCGCTGGAGGCGGACGCGATCGCGGAGGCGACCTCGTACGCGTCGATCATGATCGGCGAGACGAAGATCGCGATGACGCCGTCCACGTTGGGATCTTTCCCGACGAGACCGAGCGCCGCGCGGTACCTCGCCGCGTCGGCGCTGGCGATCATGTCCACCGGGTTCTGCGTCGAAGCCTCGGCCGGCAGGACCTTGCGGAGCGCCTTCCGCGTCGCCGGCTGCAGCTCCGCGAGCGTGAGGCCGGCGCCGATCAGCGCGTCGGTGCAGAGAATCCCGGGGCCTCCGGCGTTCGTGACGATCGCGATGCGCGGCCCTTTCGGGACGGGCTGCGACGAGAGCGCCTGAGCGAGCGTGAACATCTCCTCCATCGACGAGACGCGCAGCACGCCGCACTGCTCGAGAAGCGTATCCGAGGCGACGTCGAGCCCGACGATCGAGCCGGTGTGCGACGACGCCGCGCGCGCACCCTGCGCCGTGCGGCCCGCCTTCACCGCGATGACCGGCTTCTTTCGCGTCACCCGCCGGGCGATCGTGGTGAAGCGGCGCGGGTTTCCGAACGACTCGAGGTACATCAGGATCGCCTGGACGTCCGCGTTGTCCTCCCAGTACTCGAGGAGATCGTTTCCCGAGACGTCGGTCTTGTTCCCCATCGACACGAACATCGCGACGCCGAGCCCGTGCTCGACCGCGTCCGCCAGGATCGCCTCGCCGAGCGCGCCCGATTGCGATACGAACCCGACGTTTCCCCGGACGGGAGCGGTCGCCGCGAACGTCCCGTTGAGGAGGATTCCGGGCTCCGTGTTCACGACGCCCATGCAGTTCGGCCCGACCATGCGCATCCCGAACCGAACGAGCTTGGATTTGAGCTTCGACTCCAGAGCGGCGCCATCCCGTCCGACTTCGTTGAATCCCGCGGTGATCACGACCAATCCGCGGACGCCCTTCTTTCCGCAGGCTTCGACGACGGACAGGACGCGCTCTTTCGGGACCGTCACGATGGCGAGGTCGACCGGGCCGGGGACCTTTCCGATCGAAGGGAAGCAGCGGATCGAGTGGATCGACTCGGCCGTGGGATTGACGGGATAGACCGGGCCGCCCAAGCCGAAGTCCACGAGATTCGCCAGGATCTCGCGGCCAATCGTCTGGCGCTTGCGCGAAGCGCCGATCACCGCGACCGAGCGCGGACGGAAGATCGCATCGAGCTCGTGGCGGCTCACGAGCCGTCTGCTCCCGCCAGATCTGCCGCCAGCAGCCGATGAAAGTGGTAGGCCGCGGTCTCGACGCGCGCGTAGATGCCGCGGTCGAACGCTTTCGAGCCGAGCCCGACGTGCACCGATTCGCAGATCGCGACGTCCTCCTGCTGGACCCGGTCGCTCGCGTCAATGCTCCGCTCGATGAACTCCGCGGCGTCCCGCCCGTCGACGTCGGCGAAGAAGAAATCGAAGACGACCCGCGTCCGGTCCGGCCCCAAAGGCACGACCCAGTTCGTGTCGAGGATCGGACCGTAGCGATTGAGCATCAGATTTGGATAGACGAACGCGTAGAGCGCGTCGCTGCCGATGCGCTCCGCGAAATCGGGTCCCGTCGGGTCCGGGGCCTCGCCGGGAGCCCGGACGGATTGAACCGAGAACCGGTCGAAGATCTCGGTGACGTAGGTGTCGAGGTCGAGTTGCCCGGCGAGCGATTTGTGGAGCGCCGAGACGTGGTAGCCGCCGTCGAGATAGTTGTCGACGTAGACCTTCCAGTTGCAGCGCATGTCGTAGACCCTGCGGGCCGCGAACCGGAGGGTTCCGGTCTTGCGGGCAGCCAGGCGAGCGTCGAGCTCGGCGAGGTCCGGCGCAAGGGGGGCGGCGGCGGCGCTGAAATTGATGAGCGCGAGCGGGCCCCACGCCTCGGCACGGACCGGGCGGAGCGAGAAAGCGTCGCGATCGAAGACGTCGCTCCGTCCGAGGCCCGGCGCTCGAGCGAGCGTGCCGTCGAGCTTGTACGCCCAGCCGTGGTACGGGCAGACCAGCTCGGAGGTCGTCCCGGTCCCCTCGCAAACCTGCGCGGCGTGATGCCGGCACACGTTGTTGAACGCGCGCATCGCGCCGGACGCGTCGCGCACGACCACGAACGGGTCGTCGAGCAGCATCCCGGCTAAGTAGTCCCCGCCGTGCGCGAGCTGATCGACTCGCCCCACCGCCTGCCACGTGCGCCGGAAGATCCGGTCTCGCTCGAGGTCCAGGAAGCCCGGCTCGACATACCACGACGCGGGCGGCGTGAAAGCGCTTTCGATCGGAACGCCGGGGTCGAACCGGGCGATCTCCGCGCGGATCTCGGCGCCGGTCACGACGATCTCCGAGCGTCCGCGAGCAGCCGGCCGGCGGCGAGCCAGCCGGCGCCGCCGAGGATTCCCGGCCCGGGATGCGTGCCGCACCCGCCGAGGTAGAGCCCCCGGATCGGAGTCGCGTGGCGGCCCCAGCCGGGAACGGGACGCATGAAGAGGATCTGGTCGAGGGCCAGCTCGCCCTGCGTCGTCGCGCCCTCGAGCAGCCCGAGCTTCGACTCGAGATCCCGTGGCGACCACGCGACGACGGATCGGATCGAGGAGGAGAACCCGGGCGCGGCCTCGTCGATCGCGGTCGTCACGCGTGCCGCGAGGGCGACGCGCGCGGGGTCGGTCCATTCGCCGGACGCCAGCCGATACGGCGTGTAGGTGGCTGTCGCGACGAGGACGTGCTTGCCGGCCGGAGCCGCCTCCGGCCAGCCGAGCGTCGGGACGGTCAGCTCCACGTGGAGCCGCTCCGAGACCTCGCCGTACTTGGCCGCATCGGCCGCGCGCTCGAGCGTCACGAGGTCCGGGGTCAGGGAGACGACACCGGCGAGCGCTTCGGCGGCCAGACCGCGCACCTGCGGGAGCGCGTCGAGCGCGTACACGACGGTCGACATCGCGCCGCGATGCCGGATGTTCCCGAGCGCGTGGATCAGCTCCGGGTCGAGCCACACCGGATCGACCCACTCGAGCATCGTCTTCGCCGGCCCGGCGGTCGAGATCGCGCGAGGCACGGCGATTTCCTCTCCATCGTCCAGCACGATGCCGGACACCTGCTCGTCGCGCACGGTGATCCTGGCCACCGTGGCGCCCAGCCGGATCGTCACCCCCGCGCGGCGCGCCACGGCCTCGGCGGCGTCGACGAACGCCCCCGGTCCTCCACGCCACGGGGCGCGCCCGCGTGCGGAGCCCGACGACGCTCCGACGAGATCGTGGAGCAGCACGAAGCCGGTGCCCCCCGACTTCGGGCCCTGCCGCAGGGCGTGGACGCCGCCGGCCGCGACCGCGGCCTTGAGGAGCGGAGACTCGAACGTGTCGTCGAGCAGCTCCCACACCGACATCGGCAGCGTCCGGAGGAATTCGATCATCCCGTCTGGCCCCAAGCCGCGGAACGCGCTCGCGAGCTTGAGCAGCGGCACAGCCTCCGCCAGCGAGGAGACATCGACGTCCGGCGGGTCTTGGCAGTAGAGCACGGCGAGGAATCCGGCGAGCCGCTGGAGCCGCGCCGTGAAATCGACCCAACGGCCGGCATCCGCCGCCGAGTGGCGCGTCAGCGCCGCCGCGGCTTGCGCGGGATCTCGCGAGAGCGTCAGCGCCTCGCCCGCCGCTCCGACGACCGACAGCGGTGCGTCCTCCACGATCGGGGATGGCTGCCGGATCCCGAGCTCGTCGCAGATCCAGGCCGGCGCCCAACCCGGGTCGATCGCCAGCGGAGCCGCCTTGAATCCCGGCGCCGGCTCCACGATGCGCCGCATCCCGCCGAGCGCTTCTTGCGATTCGAGCAGGAGCACGCGCCGGCCGCGGCGAGCGAGGCGAGCGGCGGCCACGAGGCCGTTGCTTCCGCCGCCCACGACGGCGACGTCGAACTGCGGTGCGCTCACCGGCTCCCCTTCAGCATCTCGAGCGCGGCCAGCCGTCCCGAAGCTCCCATGATGCCGCCGCCGGGGTGGGTTCCCGCGCCGCACTGCCAGTACCCTTCGATCGGGGTTCGATACTTGGCCCAGCGCGGCACCGGACGCAGGAAGAACAGCTGCTGGAGCGCCAGCTCGCCCTGGAAGATGTTGCCCTCGGTGAGCCCCGTCATCCGCTCGATGTCGGACGGCGTGAGCACCTGGCGGTGGAGGATCAACGATTCGAGGTTCGGGGCATACCGGGCCAGCGTCTTGACGACGGCATCTCCGAACGCCTCTCGGCTCGCGTCGGTCCAGCCGCCCTCGAGATCGTGCGGCGCGTACTGGACGAAGATGCTCATCACGTGCTTTCCGGGCGGCGCCATGGCGGGGTCGATCTTCGACGGGATGACGACGTCCATGTACGGGTGCCGGGAGAATCGCCCGTACTTCGCATCGTCGTAGGCCCGCTCGAGGTAGGCGAGACTGGGGCTGATCGAGATCGCGCCTCTAAGGTGCGGACCGTCTCCCGGCAGGCACGTGAAATCGGGGAGGCCCGACAGCGCGAGGTTGACCTTTCCCGACGAGCCGCGGAACTTGTAGCGCCGGACGCCGTCGACGAGGTCGGACGGAAGCTGTGCGGGATTGACGAGCTTCGTGAACGTCCATCGCGGATCGAGCCCCGACACGACGGTGGACGCCGCGATCTCCTCGCCGTTTTCGAGGACGACGCCGTGCGCCCGACCGTTCTTCACGAGCACCTGAGAGACGGTCGCATCGGTGCGAATGGTCGCGCCGAGCGTCCTCGCTGCGGACGCGATCGATTCGCTGATCGCGCCGGTCCCCCCTTTCTGGAACCCCCACGCGCGGAACGCGCCGTCGATCTCGCCCATGTAGTGATGGAGCAGCACGTAAGCGGATCCCGGGGAGCGTGGACCGAGGAAGGTCCCGATGATGCCGCTCGCCGATTTCGTCGCCTTCAAGGGATCGAATTCGAACCACTCGTCGAGGTAGTCGGCGCTGCTCATCGTCATCAGCTTGTGCAGCGCGTGGAACTGCTCCTGACCCATGCCGTGGAAGTGCTTGCCGAGCTTCAGGAGGCCCGCGAGGTCGCGTGGGGAGAGGGACGTCGGATCGGGCGGGATCATGCTCAGGATCGGCTTGACCGCCATCGCCATGTGGTGCATCAGCCGCCCGAAGACCGGAATCGTGTCGGCATCGATCGGCGAGTGCCGGCGGAGCGCCTCGCGAGACTCGTCGGGGTCCGCCCACGAGCCGAGGTAGTCCCCGTTGTCGAGCGGCGTCACCGTGCTCTCGAGTGGCAGGATCTGGAGGCCGTGAGCCGGAAGGTCGAGGTCGCGGATGATCTCCGGACGCAGGAGGCTCACGACGTACGAGAACACCGAGAACTTGAACCCGGGGAAGATCTCCTCGGTGACCGCCGCCCCGCCGACCAGCGGGCGTTTTTCGAGAACGAGCGTGCGGCGTCCCGCGCGGGCGAGGTAGGCCGCCGCGACGAGTCCGTTGTGCCCGCCGCCGATGATGATCGCGTCGTAGGAAACGCTCATGCGGTCTTCCGCTCCGGGCGGAAGAAGGGAAGCTCACGCACGGTCGCGAACGCGCGCTTCCTCACGTGCTCGACCGTGACCTCGACCTCGACCCAATGTCCCGGACGGAAATGCGGACGCTTGAGGTGCGCGAGTGCCAGCGGCTTCTTGAGAAGCGGCGAGAAGCATCCGCTGGTCGCGTAGCCGACCTGCTCGTTGCCGCGATAGACCGGCACGCTGACGCGCCACGGCACCATCGCGATCTGCGGCGGCAGGCGGTGTGCCGCGAACTGGCGCTCGAACGAGGGCCAGTCGATCTCGAGGCCCACGAATCCCCACGCCGCCCCCCGCGCGCGCTCGGCAGCGAGGGCCGTGCGTCCGTTGAACGGACCCTTGGTCGCCGAGACGGCCCATCCCAGATTGATCTCGTAAGGCGTCGAGGTCCGCGCCTCGATCAGCGCGTGGTGCGACGAGTAGTAGTCGACGTCGAGCATGATCAGCCCGGCCTCGATGCGAGCGATGTCGAGCGCCCACACCCCCGCGGGGGTCAGCCCGTAAAGCCTCCCCGCCTCGACCAGCGCGTCCCACACGGGAAGCGCACGGTCCGCGGCCATCCAGATCTCGTATCCGAGATCGCCGGTGTACCCGGTGCGGGAGATCCAGACCGGAGCGTCGCGCAGGGTCGTGCGGACGACGCGGAAGTACTTGAGCGCGGCGAGATCGGCGGGCGAGACCTGCGAAAGAACTGTCCGGGACGACGGGCCTTGAATGGCCAGCGCCGCGACGGTCTCCGACACGTCCTCGATCGCGACGTCCATCCCCACGGCGTTCATCGCCAACCATCGCAGCGACGAGTCGGCGCTCGTCAGCCGGTACGTCGACTCGTCGAGACGGTGCAGCGTCCCGTCGTCGACGACCTTTCCGCGCGCGTCGCACCACGGCGTGTAGTACACCTGCCCGACCGCGAGCTTCGTCACGTCGCGCGTGATCAGCCGGTCGAGCAGACGCGACGCGTCTCGGCCTGTGATCACGTACTTGTGCAGCGGCGACACGTCGAAGAGCGCCGCCGAGCTGCGCACCGCGGCGTACTCGCGATCCGGATGCGGATCGTACGCGCTGGCCATCTGGTATCCGGCCCAGCGGCGCCACGTCTGAGCGCGGACGAGCGCCGACGTGCGCGGATGGAATGGACTCGTCTTGAGCATGGGGCCTGGGAGTATAGGCTAGACTTTCATCGTGCACGTGATTCTGTGGCGCTTTCGCGTTCGTCCCGGCCGGGAAGCCGAGTTCGAGACCCTCTATGGCGGCGACGGGGAGTGGGTCCGCTTGTTTCGCACGGGGGCGGGCTACATCGGAAGCGAGCTGCTGCGCGCGAGCGACGGAACGTACTTGACCATCGACCGATGGGAATCCGAAGGCTCGTTTCGATCGTTCCAAGAGGCGCACGCCGCGCCGTACGACGCGATCGACCGCAACGGCCGCGGGCTCACGATCGAGGAGGCGAAGGTCGCAGCCGTCGAAGCGTGACCTTCGGGAACGCATGGGATGACCTGCGTCGGGGTCGCGGGCTGGGACTACCCGGATTGGGCCGGGATCGTGTACCCGCCCGGCGCCTCGCGCGGGTTCGACCGGCTCGCCTGGCTGGCGCGCTTCCTCGATGTCGTCGAGGTCAATTCGACCTTCTACCGTCCGGCGAGCCCCAAGGTCGCGGAGTCGTGGGTGCGCCGCGCCTCATCGCGCGCCGGGTTTCGCTTCACGGCGAAGGCGCACCGATCGTGGACCCACGAGGCGTGGACCGACGCCGGCGAGGTCACCGGTCCGACTCTTTCGGGATTGGCCCCGCTCCGCGATGCGGGCGTCCTGGGCGCGCTCCTGATCCAGTTTCCACAATCGTTCCACTTCACGCCGCACGCCACGGATCGGCTCGTGCGCCTGCTCGAAGCGCTCGCCGGATGGCCGTCGGTCGTCGAGGTCCGTCATGTGTCGTGGGACGACGATCGCGCCGCGGCATTCATGCGCGAGCGCGGGGTCGGCTGGTGCGTCGTCGATCAGCCTCAGGTCGGCGGAGCGACCGCGCCGGCGCGGGCCCGCGTCACCGCCGAGGTCGCCTACCTCAGGTTGCACGGACGAAACGCCGCCGCGTGGTTCGACCCGGAGGCCGGCCGCGACGCCCGATACGATTTCCTGTATTCGATGGACGCCCTGCGCCCCCTCGCCGCGGAATCCCGGGCCATGGCGGCGCATGCGAAGGCGCTCTACGTGATCGCGAACAACCACTTCCGGGGCCAGGCGGTGGCCAATGCGCTCCAGCTCAAACATCTGATCCAGGACACGCGCCCGGACGCCCCCGACGACATCGTCGCCGCCTACCCGCAACTCTTGGAGATCGTCACGACCTCCCGCCGGCGCCTGCTCTAGGGGACACTCCCTTTATTCACCCATAGGGCAGCCCAGGACATTTTTTTGTAGG
>CAZYHZ010000020.1:0-67633 GCA_964647625.1 uncultured Acidobacteriota bacterium | reverse complement strand
GCCTTTCAAGGAAGAGCCGGCCGCTCTTCCAGAGGGCTGCTACGTGACACTCATCATCTTGCTGAATTGAATTTGTAAGAAAAAGGGGACTGTCCCCTACAGCCGTTTCACGATGACGAGGGTCATGTCGTCGAGCTGGGGGGCGCCGGCGGCGAAGGCCGCGACGTCTTCGACGATGCGCTCGAGCATCTGCTGCGCCGAGGACGCGGCTTCGCGGCGGACGATGTCGACGACGCGCTGCTCGCCGAACATCTTGCCGGAGTTGTCCGCGTACTCGTAGATCCCGTCGGTGATCGCCGCGATGACGTCGCCGTGGTGCATCTCGGCGACGCGCGGCTCGGTCGGCTTGAAGATCGGCATCATGCCCATGGGAAGCGTCGTCGCCGCGGACAGCGAGTGTGCGTCCCGCGCGGCGTGGAAGTGCAGGATCGGCCCCTGGCCGCCGGCGTGGTAGGTCAGCGTGTGCTTCGTGGTGTCGAGCACGCCGAGGAACGCGGTCACGAACCGGTTCGACGACAGATCGTCCGAGAGCTGATCGTTGATGTGCCGGAACGAATCGTCGAGCCCGGCGCCGAGCCGGACCGCCATCCGGAGCATCGCGCGCACCTGCGTCACGGACAGAGCCGGGCCGATCCCGTGCCCGGTGGCATCTCCGAGGAGCAGGATGACCGATGCGTCCTTCTGGATGACGTCGAAGATGTCGCCGCCCGTCTGGTCCGCCGCGCGGCTCCACCCGGCGACCTCGTACCCGTCGAGCTTGGGCATCGACTTGGGCAACACGCGCGTCTGGATGTCCCGCGCGACCTCGAGCTCGCGCTCCATCCGCTGCTTGGCGACGAATTCCTCGATCAGTTTCATGCGCTGGATCGCGACCGCGCAGCTCGCCGCGAGCGCCGTCGCGACGCCGACGTCGTCGTCGCCGAACACGCCCTCCCGCTTGTTCAACACCTGGAGGACGCCGACCAGCGCGTCGTCGTGCCCGATCAGCGGGATCGTGAGGATGCAGCGGGTCCGGAACCCGGTCGCCTTGTCGATGTCGGGATTGAACCGCGGATCGGCGTAAGCGTCCGGCACGCTGATGACGTGCCGCGTCTTCACGCACTCGCCGGCGAACCCCTTGTTGGCCGGGATGCGCAGCTCGCCCGACCCGGTCGCCACGCGTGAGACCAAAACGTCGGCCTGCGCGTCGTAGAGGAACACGGTGCCGCGCTCCGCATCGAGGATGTGCAGCGCGGCATCGACCACCTTGGCAAGGAGCGTCGTCAGGTCGAGCGGCCGCGCCAGCTCGCGCGTGATCTCCAGGATCTTTTCGAGCGTGGCTGCGCGCTCGCTCACTCGACCCACCCCTTCTTCAGTGCGACGGCCAGAGCATCGCGAATACGGCGCCCGTCAGAAGGCCGTAGATGATCGAGTCGACGACGTTCTTCCACGTGACGCTCCACGGACGCCACATCCAGATCGACTCGGGAATGAGGGCCAGTCCGTAGAACCCCATCGCGACCGTGCCGGTCAGCCGGAAGACGATCAGGCGCTCGGCGCCGTAGTTCAGGGTGTGCCGCGCGATGTATCCGGTGACGAAGCTGACGACGAAGCAATAGACGAAGTAGGCGATCAGCTGCGGCCCCATCTTCGGGATGCCGGGCTGCTTCACGCGGAAAAAAACGAGCGGGCCTTCCTCGAGCCGCTTGAGGTAGGCCGGGTCCTTCATCTTGCTGTGGTCGCCCATGAAGGGGAGCAAGTACTGTCCGGGAGTCAGCCCGAGCTTCCGCAGTGCGTCCGTGGCCGCGCCTTCGTCGGGCAGCTTCCTGAAATCCGACTTGTGATGCGGCAGCGCCATCCAGATGATCGCGCTCGCGATCCAGCTGGCGGCCGCCGAAACGAGAACCGGAATCCACAAGCTTCCGAACGGCATGCAGACGGGCATGAGCAACCTCCTTGCTTGAAAACCCTCCGACGCGCGTGAGGCGGGCGCATCGTACCCCGGAAAAAGCGCGGAAGCGCCAACGCGGCATCCTCTTTATATAGGAGAGGCTCCCGAAGGCGCCGCGCGTCGCACGATCGGGTAAGCTCCGCGGTCCTGCCGCCAAATCGGCGGCGCTCGATCCGATGGGGGGCTTCATGCGGCGATTCAGGTCCGCAACTCTCGCGATGTTGGCGATCGCCTTCGCGGTTGCCGCCGGAACCGGCGCGCTCGCCGATGCGAAGGGCGACGAGGCGTCCGTCCGAGTGCTCGAGGAGACGTGGCTGAAAGCGTACAACGCAGCGGACGTCGATGTGCTGGTCGCCCTCTACGCGGACGACGCGGTGCTGGCGCCGCCCGGGGCGCCTTCCGCCCGGGGCAAAGCCGCGATCCGCGCGTTCTACGCGAAAGAAACGGCGGAGCTCGCGAAGGCGGGCGTGAAGCTCGTCATGGGCGGGCCGCCCGACCTCGCCGTGTCCGGCATCGTCGCGTGGGATTTCGGGACGTTCGTCGCGAAGGACAAAGGCGGGACGACGATCGACGCCGGCAAGTACGTCACGGCGTACAAGAAGGTCGACGGCAGATGGCTGATCGCGCGTGACACGTGGAATTCCGACGGGCCGCAGGTGACCGCGGCGCCGGCCGCGATGGCGGCCGAGCCGGCGAAAAAGTAGCCGGCGCTCGCTAGACTATCCGCTCGCGGATGGCGCGCGCGACCGCCTCGGGCGCGCTGTGCACCTGGAGCTTCCGGTAAACTTTTCGAATGTGGCTCCTGACGGTATCGACGCTGATGTGGAGGTCGTAGGCGATCTGCTTGTAGCCCTTGGCGTCGACGAGCGCGCGCAGCACGTCGGCTTCGCGCTCGGATAGCCCGAGCCGGCTGGACGCCTCCGCGTCGGGCGGCGTCGCCAACCCGGCGCGGATCGAAGCCAGGACGGAGCGCGCGACCGACGGCGTCAGCGGCGAGCCGCCGGCGATCACCGAGCGAATTTCGTCGACCACCTCCTGTCCGGCGGTGCGCTTGACCAGATAGCCGTCGGCGCCCGCGACGATCGCGCGGACGATCCGGTCCGATTCTTCGAACGCCGTCAGCATGACGACGAGCAGGCCGGGGTGCAGCACCTTGAGCTCGGCGGTCGCCGTGATGCCGTCGATCGCCGGCATCTCCATGTCCATGAGCACCAGATCCCACGGCGTGTCCTGGGCGCCCCGCGCTTCCGCGAGCACGCCGCGCGCGTCCTCGAAGACCGCCTTCAGCTCGAAGGGCTGTTCGAGAGAGAGCAGATCGGCGAGCGCTCCGCGGTACGCGGGGTCGTCGTCGACGATGGCGACGCGGACGGGCATGCGGAAGCTCTCCCTGCGGGAGTATAGGGTGGCGATCCGGGGCCGGGCCATCGCACGACAATGCGATTCTCGACGATCAGCCCTCGCCGGTCCGGAATCTCACGGCAACGCTGGTTCCGCCGCCCGGCCGGCTCTCCCAGGCGATCGTCCCGCCCATCTCGGTGGCGCGCGTTTTCATGGCTTCGAGCCCGAGGCCGCGCCGCGCCCCCGGCCTCGCCTCCGCGCCGGGAAGTCCGCGGCCGTCGTCCTCGATCTCGATCCGCCAGCCGGGCCCCTCCCGCGCGAGGCGGACTCCGACGACGCTCGCTCCGGAGTGGCGGCGCGCGTTGTTGAGCGCCTCATAGACGACGAGATGCAGGTTCCGGCGGACGACGAGCGAGAGCGCCTCGTGCGGCACCGGATCGGGCGCTTCGAGCACGAGCCGGACGGCCCCCGACGAGAACAGCGGGCGCGCGCGCTCGACGAGCTGGTCCCACAGCGCGTCGAGAAAACCCGACGACGTTCTAAGCGACCAGACGATGTCGCCGAGCGATCGTGCGAGGTCCTGCGAGACCGTCCCGATGCGAGCGAGCGTATCGGCCCGTCGATCGTGGGCCAGCTCGGGCCGCGCCGCGATGCCGGCCAGCACGGAGATCGCACCGAGCCCCGAGCCGACCTCGTCGTGAAGATCCATCGCGATCCGCGCGCGCTGGCGCTCGCGCGCCAGGCGCTGGCGGAGCTTCCACCGATACGAGAGATGTCCCGCGAGCGCGAGAAAGACCACGCCGCCGCCGAGCAGCCACGGGTTCGCGTACCACGGCCGCGCGACACGAAACGCCAGGCGCGCTCCCGAAGCCGACCACGCCAGCCCGTCGAGGCTGCCGGCGACCTCGAGGTCGTACCGTCCGGGTGGCAGATCGACGAAGTTGAACTGGCCGTCGGCGCCGGAGGGCGACCAGGCGTCGCCTCCGTGCAGCCGCATCCGGTAGCGCACCGCCGACGGGTCGCGATACGTCAACGCGGCGAAGTGGGCCTCGAGACGGTTCTTGCCGTACGGCACGACGAGCGGATGCGCGGCGTCGATCGGCGCGCCGTTGACGGACCCCGAGACCATCTCGACGGGAGGAGGCTCCGGCCGGCGCCGGCGTATCTCCGGCGGGATGCGCAGGATGCCGACGTCGGTCGCCAGCCAAAGCGTCCCATCGGCGTCTTCCTCCAGGTCGTTGACATTCATCGAGACCAGCCCGTTCCAGGCGGTCGGCTGCTCGAGGATCTCCCAGCCCTCCGCGCGGTCGGTTCGTTCGCCGACGCGAACGGCCAGCCCCTGGCCGATGAGCCAAACGCCTCCCGAGGGCGAAGGCTGGATCTCGTTGATCCATCGCACGGGCAGAGTCTTCGAGCCGGGATGGACCTCCCACCGGCCTCCGGATCGCCGGATGATCGATTGCGGACTCCACATGACGGCCCAGAGATCGCCGCTCGGCATCGTCTCGAAATCGATGACCTCGCGGCCGGGCAAATCCTCGCAGCGCCACGCCACCTCGCGGCCCGCGGCGACATCGGCCGCGGGCGCCGCGCACATCCGGGGCCCGGTGGCGATCCACAACGTTCCGTCCGCGGCCTCCGCCGCGAACGACATCCCGTCATCGCGCGCGACCGGAACCGAGACGAGCTGCGGATGCTCGTCGTCGGGATGCACCGTGAACAGCTCTCGATCGCCCGAGAGGATCCAGCGACGGCCCGCGGCACCGCTCCCGCAGGCGGCCGGGTTCCAGTTTCCACCGAAGCCCGGACCCAGCCGCCCGTCCGTTTCGAGGCGCGTCACGCCGTGGGGCCCCGCCGTCCAGACACGCCCGGCGCCGTCGGCGCAGAGCGTGCTGAAGTGCTCGCCGCGATCGATCATTCGCGGCCGGCCCGGCTCGTCCGCAAGGAATGCGAGCCGGCCCCAAAACGTTCCCCACACGCCGCGGGACGTCCTCGCGATGTCGCGTGTCACGCCGCCGCCTTGCGGGGCGACGGCGTAGACATCGGGCTCGGGAAGCTGAACGACGCCGCGCGACGTCGACATCCAGAGGCTTCCTTCGCGGTCGACGACGATGTGTCCGGTCGACGGAATCGTCGGGCCGGTGATCCGGTCTCCGACGGCGTATCCCGGACCGAGCGCCTGGAGCGCGCGGTCCGTCGCGACCCAGAGCGTGTCGCCGCGCTCGGCGATCGACAGAAGCCGGGACCCGCGCTCCTCGAAGATCGGAACCGCGGCGCCGTCCCTGACTTGAAACAGGCGTGTGGTCACGGGGCCCGGCAGCTGGTTCGCCCCGATGATCATGTCGCCGTTCCTTCGCTCGAGCGCGACAAATGCGTGATCGACGCTCGTCAGGAGCCGGCTCGCGCCGCGAGCATCGACGAGCCATACGCTCGAGCGCGCGGCGGCGAACACGCGGCCGTCGCGTCCGGCGCGGACGATGCGCGGAGGGTCGTCGGGTGAGTTCGGGAGCGGTGTCTCGATCCACGCGCCTCCGGCGCCGAGCCGCGCCAGGCGCCCGTCGCACACGCGCCACGGCGTCCCGTCGGACGCCACGGCCATGATGAGACGGTCGGCTTCGCAGACGCGCGGCCCGGGGTCGAGGCGTTTCAAGCCGTCGGGCGTCGCCTCGAACGTCCCCTCGAGGCCCGAGTACGCGATCACGCGTCCCGACGCGGTGCTTCCGGGCGCGACTCCCAGGTTGGGCCCCATCCTGAGCGCGCGGGCCCCGTCGAACCGGTACAAGCCGGACGTCGTGTCGATCCAGAGGAACCCCCGCCGGTCCTGCTCGATCCCCGAGGCGTAGCTCCACGGAAATCCGCTCGTCCAGTCGAACAGACGGACCGTGCGATGGATCTCCGGCTCGGCGCCGCCCGCCCGAACGGCGCCGAAAGGGAGCGCGGCGAGAGCGAGAATCACACGGAGGCGCGACGACACGCCGCGAAGTCTAAGTCGGATCCTCGACGGCAGGCGATTGAACAAAGCGCCGGTATGATCGGTCGATGACGGCGGCGTCGATTCTGATCCTCGCGCTCTCCATCCCGCCGCCGGCCGCCGCGTCCGGTTCCGCCCGCGAAGCCGCGCTGCTTTCGATCTCGGGCGGGCTACACCCCGAGGCGCTTCATGCGGCGCTCGCCGCGTGGGACGCGCTCTGGGCCGCAGGGGAGGTGCGCCGGCCGGTCCTGTGCGTGATCGACTACGCGCTTCCCTCGACCGCGAAACGGATGTGGGTCTACGATCTTTCGAGCGACCGTCTCCTGCTCAACGATCTCGTCGCGCACGGCAAGAATTCGGGGGACGACCTCGCCGTGACGTTTTCGAACGACGACGGCTCTCTCATGAGCTCGCTCGGCGCCTTCGTCACCGAAGGCGCGTACGACGGACGGAACGGCTACTCGCTCCGCTTGCGCGGGATCGAGCCGTCCGTCAACGACAACGCCGAAGCGCGCGCGATCGTGATGCACGGCGCCCGCTACGTCGACGACGCGGTTTCGAAGAAGCTCGGCCGCCTCGGGCGCAGCTTCGGCTGCCCGGCGGTGAGGCCCGCCATCGCGCGAGAGCTGATCGACGAGATCAAGGACGGAGGCGTGATCTACGCCTGGCATCCCTCGATCGTGACGGCACCCTAAGCCTGCTGCGGCGTGAGCCGTGCTCCGATCATCGCGATCGGGATCGGCAAGAGGACGCCCAGCGCCCAGAACCACGCGGGCGGCGGCAGCATCAGGTTGTTCGCGATCGCGCAGAGCACGATCAGCGCGCCGACGATGATCGCGTGGCGTGCGTCCGGCCGCTTGCCGATCCATTTGGCGATGAGACCGCCGGTGAAGCTTCCGAGCGACCAGCCGAACAGCACGACGAGCAGCGATCCCACAGGCGCTACGGCGAAGATCCTCTTCATCTCCTCGCGACTGGTGACGCCCTGTGCCTGCTTGGCCAGATCGGGATAGAGCACGTGCCCGTTGATCGATTCGACGACGATCATGATCGCGCACGCGACGACGAACCCCGCGATCACCGCCAGGATGCCACGAAGCACTGGGTTCATTGCGCCCCCCTTGTTGAATTCTGGCGAAGTCTACTAGAGTTGGCCGTACGCCGAGCTTGGGAGGTTCACCATGAAGCTGCTCCTTCGGCTGCTGATCAACGCCGCGGCGCTCTGGGTCGCGGTCCGGTTCATCCCGGGAATCTCCTTCACCGGAAATCCGGTCCTGCTCCTCGCGGTGGCGCTGGTGTTCGGCGTCGTGAACACGATCGTCAAGCCGATCGTCACGCTGCTTTCCCTGCCGGCGGTCTTCCTGACGCTGGGGCTTTTCCTCCTCGTGATCAACGCCGTGATGCTCTGGTTCACCGGCTGGCTCTCGACGAGCCTCGGCCTCGGATTCCGCGTCGAGGGATTCGGCGCGGCGTTCCTCGGCGCGATCGTCGTCAGCCTCGTCGCGTGGGCGCTCTCGCTGTTCCTCGCGGAACGGCGGGAGATCCACGAGCCTCGCGGCTGATCGATCGCCTGAGGGATTTTCCCCAGACCGCTGAGTACTACTCCCCATAGTAATTAAACGCCTCTGGTCGCACTTTGAAGGGGTAGGGCTCCTTTTGAGCCGATGACCAGGGGAAGTCATGGCACGAATTCAGCGGGTCGTTGCAGTCGTCGTCACGAGTGTTCTCGTCGTCGCGGCCGGGCTCATCGTCCGGGCCGCGACTCCGTCCAGCGGGACGGTCACGCCTTCGGGAGCGCCTCTCGCTTTCGGCGGAGGGCCGTTCGATTTCACCAATCAGTCCGGCGCGCCCTACGTGCCGCCGGCCCCGCCGGTGTCGCCGGTCTGCGCCAATCCGGCGAGTCCTTGCGATGACTTCGCGTTGACGGTCGCGATCCCGCCTTCGGATTCGACCGTCTACATACTCAGGGTCAACCTGCACTTCGCCAATACCGCATCGGATTTCGATCTCTACCTCATCGACGCCGACGGCACGACCGTCGATGCGATCTCGGCGAACACCGCGGGCGTCCAGGAATCCATTTCGTACCAGGTTCCATCGGGGGCGACGAGCCATTACACGGTCCGGGTCGTGCCGTACAGCGTCACGACCGGGGCGGGAGGAGACACGTACACGTGCGACGTCGCTCTGACCCAGGCGCAGGCGCCGGCGGCCCCTCCCGAACCCGCCGACCAACCGACCGTGGCCGGCGTCCCCCGATACGAGGTCTATCCAGCTCCGGTGGGCATGGGTGACGACGCCGGCGAGCCATCGATGGGCGCCAACTGGTCGAACGGTCGCACGATGTTCCAGGCGGGGCTGCGCACGCTCCGCACGAGCTGGAACGATTGTTCCTCACCCGCCGACACGCTGTGGGAAGACGTCACCTCGGCGACGAACTCGACGGCGAGCCTCGACCCGATCCTTTTCACCGACTCGCGAACGAACCGGACGTTCTCGTCGCAGCTGACGGGAGCGTGCAGCGCGAGCGCGTACACGGACGACGACGGCGCCAACTGGACGCCGAGCCAGGGCTGCGGCACCCCCGCCGGGGCCGACCACCAGAGCTTCGGCGGCGGACCGTTCGCGCCGGGCCCGACCGACTGCCACACGCCGCTCTACGCGGACGCCGTCTACTACTGCTCCCAGTCGGACGCGACGTCGTTCTGCGCGATGAGCTGCGACGGCGGCCTGACGTTCGGTCCGGGGGTGCCCGCGTGGACGATCCAAGACTGCAACGCGATCCACGGGCACATCAAGGTCGCGCCCGACGGAACCGTATACGTCCCGAACAAGATCTGCGGCACGACCGGCGGTGTCGTCGTGTCGTCCGACAACGGGGCGACATGGACGGTCCGTCACGTCACGGGCAGCACCGGGTCGAAGAACGGCTGGCTCATCGACCCGTCCGTGGGCATCGGCGCGGGCGGCCGGCTGTACTTCGGGTACCAGAGGGACGACGGCCACCCGTGGATCGCGGTGTCCGACGACAAGGGCGTCACCTGGCACGACAACAAGGAAGTCGGCACCGAGTTCGGCATCAAAAACAGCACGTTCTCCGAGGTCGTCGCGGGCGACAACGACCGCGCGGCCTACGCGTTTCTGGGGACGCTCTCGGACGGCGACTACGGCGATCCCGCGAATTTCAACGGCATCTGGCACCTGTTCGTCGCGACGACGTTCGACGGCGGCGTGACCTGGACCACGGTCGATGCGACGCCGCACGACCCCGTCCAGCGCGGCTCCATCTGCAACCAGGGGACGACGGCATGCAGCAACGTCCCGGACGACCGGAACCTGCTCGACTTCAATGACATCACGATCGACAAGCTCGGCCGCGTGCTCGTCGCGTTCTCGGACGGCTGCGTCACGGGGTCGTGCATCTCCGGGCAGACGTACAACGATTACACGGCGCATGCGACGATCGTCCGCCAATCGGGAGGCAAGCGGCTGCTCGCCCAGTACGACCCGATCGAGCCAACGAGCCCGAAGGCCCCCAAGCTGGCGGCGGGGCGCACGACGCCGGGCGTCGTGCATCTCTCCTACACGAGGCCCGACAACGGCGGCTCGCCGGTCACCGGGTTCAAGATCTATCGCGGCACGACCAGCAACGGGGAAACGCTCCTCAATTCCACCGGCAACAAGACCTCGTTCGACGACATCAACGCCGACCCGGCCACGTCGTACTTCTACCGCGTCTCCGCCGTGAACGCGACGGGGGAGGGCGCGTTCTGCAACGAGGTGTTCGTCCCCACGACGATCCCGCCGGGCACGGATCCCTGCACGGTACCCGGTGTGACCGTCTCGACCGACACGACGGACTCGGCGCCGAACGCGCCGCCGACCCCCGCCGTCGACATCAAGTCGGTCTCGGTCGCCGAGCCGTACATGGGCGGCGCGAGCCGGCTCGTCTTCACGATGCAGGTCGGCGGGGCGGCAAGCGCACCTCCGACGACGCAGTGGTACATCATGTGGAACCGTCCCACGCCCAGCGGAAGCGCCGACCGCAACTATGTCGCGGCCAAGACCAGCGCCGCGGGCGTCGTCAGCTATGAATACGGGACGATCTCGCCGCCTAACCAGAATCTCCCGACGCGCCTGGGCGCCGCCGACGACGGAAGCTACGACCCGGCGACCGGGACGATCCGCATCTCCGTCTCCACGTCGCACATCGACGGCGTCGCCGCCGGCCAGACACTGACCGGGTTGACCGCGCGGACGTTCGCCCGCCCCGACGGGCTTCCCGTCACGCAGACCGCCTCGAACGATTTCGCGCCCAGCGGGCAGTACAACCTAGTGGGCAATGAATCGTGCCGTCCGAACACCGCTCCGATCGCGACGCTGATGCGAACCCCCGACGGGGGGTGCATGCCGCTGACCGTGACGTTCGACGCCTCGCCGTCCTCGGACGCCGACGCGGGCGACACGATCACGTCGTACCAGTTCAGCTTCGGCGACGGCTCGCCCGACGTCGTGCAGGCGTCGCCCACGATCCAGCACACGTACACGACGAGCGGCGACTTCGAAGCGCGCCTGCGCGTGACCGACTCGCGCGGGAAGGCGAGCTTGAACGTCGATCAGAAGACGACGCCGGTGGAGCCCTGCGCCATCGACGAGGTCGTGGCGCTGACGTGGTCCGCGACGAAAGACGGCCTCACGTGGTCGGCGGTGACCGAAGCTCAGACCTATCGCGTGTATCGCGGCACCGCCTCCGACCTTCCAAGCCTGCTGAATTCGGGGCTGGATTCGTGCGTGCGCGTCGAGACGACGGAGACGTCCACGGGCCCGGCGCTCACCGAGGTCCCGCCGGACGGGACGCTCTACTGGTACCTGACCATCGGCGTACGCAGTACGGTCGAAGGCTCGGCCGGGAACGCGAGCGCCGGACCGAGAATCGTCAATTCCTCGGGGGCGTGCCCCTGAGCCGTGCGCGGAATGAGACCCGAATCGCGAAGATCGCGGTTCGGGTCTAAACTCCCCTGAATCCAGCGGGGGGTAAGAATCATGGACACGATACGAGTCGGAATTCTGTCGCGCATCCTCTTCGGCTTCGTCCTCGCGGCGATTGTCGCCACGCCGGTCATGGCGGGGAAGGCGCCGTCCGCCGGCGGCCCGCTACCCGATCTCATCGTCGATCAAGGGTCGCTCCGCCAGCACTGGGTGACGCGCGTCGAAGATTTCCCCGCGTCGTTCTGCAGCGTGATCGAGGGCGGCATCACGCCGGGCACCCACACGGTGTTGCGCTTCACGGTCTCGACACCGAACGTCGGAACCGCCGATCTCGACCTCGGGGACCCGAACGCACACATCGCAGCGAACGATGGGCTGTACGAATTCGCCACGTGTCACAACCACTACCACTTTCGCCACTACGCGCTGTACGAGCTGGTCGACCCCCGCACCGGGCAGGTGTGGAAAGCTGCTAAACGGGGCTTTTGCATGATCGATTACGAGAAATACCAGGCGCATCCCGGTCCCGCGAGCAACGACCGCAACTTCCTCGTCTGCGGAACGCCCGGCGAGGCGGGCAATCAGGGAATCAGCCGGGGCTGGGCCGACACCTACGTCTGGAAGCTCGGCGGGCAGTATTTCGTTCTCGACGGCGGCGACGGCCAGCCGGTCGTGCCCCCGGGGGACTACGTGCTCAGGATCACGGTGAACCCCGGATTCGTGCCGACGAAGCAGGAGCCCTGCCGATACGCCGACCCGATTCACATCGGCGTCTGCCACCAGCTTCCGGAGTCGAGCTTCGAGAACAACGTCGCCGAGGTGGTCGTCACCGTGCCCGAGCACCCCGGCCGGCAGGGGGTCGGCCCCCTGAAGGACGAGCCCCCGCTCACCTACGAGCCGATCGACGAATAGCGGCCCCGAAATTCTCCCCTTGCGCGCGGGGGCGCAATATGCATAGTTATGCAATATGCAAAACCGCACCGTGGCGCTCGCGTTCAGCGGGGGGCTCGACACCAGCTACTGTGTCGCGCGCCTGCATGAGGACGGCTTCTCCGTCCACACCATCCACGTGGACACGGGCGGGTCGTCGGTCGAGGAGATCGACCGGATCCGCCGGCAGGCCGAGGCCCTGGGCGCCGCCTCGCATCACGAGGCCGACGCCCGGGCGGAGGTATTCGATCGCTTCGTCCGCACGCTGATCCAGGGGAACGTCCTCCGCGGCGAGGTGTATCCGCTCTCGGTCGCAGCGGAACGGACCCAGCAGGCGATCTCGGTCGTCGAGCGGGCGCGGGCGATCGGTGCTTCCGCAGTCGCGCACGGGTCGACCGGGGCGGGGAACGATCAGATTCGCTTCGACGTGGCGTTCCGCGTGCTGGCGCCGGAGCTTCCGGTTCGGACGCCGGTGCGCGACGCCGCGCTGACCCGAGCGGATGCGGCCGCGTTTCTCGAGGCGCGAAATCTGCCCGTGCCGGAAGGGTCCGGCGCCTACTCGATCAACAGCGGGCTATGGGGAACGACCTACGGCGGGGGATGGACCCACGATCCTTGGGCCGGGCCTCCCGAGGAATGGCTCGCGCCGCCCGCAGGCGTCCCCGCGCCGCGGGAGATCGTCGTCTCGTGGGAGCGCGGCGTCCCGATCGCGCTCGACGGCGAGGCGCTTTCCGGACCCGAGCTGGTCGCACGGCTCGGTGAAATCTCGAACGCCTACGGCGTCGGCCGCGGCATCCACGTCGGCGAGACCGCGCTCGGGATCAAGGGACGGATCGGATTCGAGGCGCCCGCCGCGCTCGTGCTGATCGCCGCGCACCGCGAGCTCGAGAAGCTCGTGCTCACGCGCTGGCAGTCCTTCTGGAAGGGCCAGCTCGCCCGGTTCTACGGTGAGAGGCTGCACGAGGGGCACTGGTTCGATCCGGCGCTCCGCGACATCGAGGCGCTCATCGACAGCTCGCAGCGGCTCGTCGACGGCGAGACGCGCGTTCGGCTCGAGGCGGGACGGTTCATCGTGACCGGCGCGCGCTCGCCCGGCTCGCTCTTCGCGCCGGACGTCGCGGTCTACGGCGAGGAGAACCACCTCTGGAGTGGCGAGGAGGCGCGCGCGTTCGCCCGGCTCTCCGCGGTCCCGGATCTGCTGGCGGCGCGGAGAGGCTAGCGTGGGCGTCACGTCACGCGTGCGGGTCGACCGCATCGCAAGCTCCACGCGCAACGCGCGCCTGTCCCCGGAGGTCACGGTCGGGACGGAGATCACCTCCACCGAGGGGTACGTCCTCGCCGTTCGCGTCCTCACCGACAAAGCGGCCTACAACACCGTCGAGGACGTGCACGGACGGATGCTCCCCCTGCGCGAGGGAGACGTCCTCGCCGGAACGCTCGGGGAGCGGCGCGCTCTGCGCGGCTACGCGGGCGTCGTCCCGCCGCGGATCCAAGTCGGCGACACGATCGAGGTGCTGAACCTCGGCGGGATCCTCGGGATCAGCACGTCCGTCCATCCCGAGCTGGGTCCGCCCTTCCAGGTGGAGGTTCTCGGCGCGATCCTCGCGTTCCCCGAGCTTGGCGATCGCGTGGGCCGTCCCGCGCACATCAAGGACGGTGCCGTGCCTCCCGCCGACCGCCTACGGCTCGACGCTCCGGTGATCTACGTGGCCGGCACGTGCATGAACGCGGGGAAGACGGTCGCGGCGGCGGAGCTCGTGCGAGGCCTCTCGCGCGCCGGCGTGCGCGTGGCGGCCGCGAAGCTGACCGGCGTTTCGCTCATGCGCGATGCTCTGATGATGCTCGATGCGGGAGCGGTTGCCGCGGTCACGTTCAACGACGGCGGAGCGGCGAGCACGAAGGCGGGCATGACCGTGCCGCTGGCCAAGGGGCTGCTGAACGCTCTCGCCGCGCAGGGCCCCGACGTGGTCGTCGCCGAGCTGGGCGATGGCATCCTCGGGGAGTACGGCGTGCAGGACATCCTGCACGATCCGGAGCTGATGGGCGCCGCTGCCGCGCACGTCGTCGCGGCCCCCGACCCGGTCGCTGCGTGGGGCGCGTCGAGGCTGTACGACGAGCGCTTCCACGTGCCGATCGCCGCGCTGACGGGGCCGGTCACCGACAACGACGTCGGGCGCGATGCGATCCGCCGCGACCTCCGGCTGCCGTCGTACAACGCGCGGCGGGATCCCGCGGGACTCGTCGCGTGCGTGCGCGCCCGGCTCGCGCGACAGGTACGGGCATGAAAGTGGCCGTCCTCGGGGCCGCGGGCTTCACGGGAGGCGAGCTGCTGCGCTTGCTGCTGCTCCATCCGGAAGTCGACGATCTCGTCGCGGCGAGCCGGAGCGCAACAGGTCGAACGTGGGGCGAGGTCCACCCGGCCGTCGCGCCCCTGACGCGCGCACGCTTCGTCGACCTCGACGCCGCTCGCCTGGCCGCCGGCGCCGACGTCGTCTTTTTGGCGCTTGAGCACGGCGCGTCGTCCGAGATCGCGCGCGGCGTCCTCGATGCGAAACCTCGTCTGGCGATCGACCTCGCTGCGGACTTCCGCGTTCAGGATCTCGACCTCCACCGCGAGTACTACGGCGCGCACGCCGATCCTTCGCTCGTTCCCCGGTTCCGGTACGCGCTCGCCGACGTGGAAGGGGAAAAGCTCCGTGGCGCGGCCGCGCTCGCCGTTCCGGGCTGCTTCGCGACCGCCGCGGCGCTGGCGCTGCGTCCGCTCGCGCAGTCACCGGTGAAGCTGGCCGCGGCCCCGATCCTCTTCGGCATCACGGGGTCGAGCGGGGCGGGGACGAAGCCCGCCGAGTCCACGCATCACCCGCGGCGGGCGGCAAACGTCGAGGCCTACTCGCTTCTGTCTCACCGCCACGAGGCCGAGATCGTCGAGCGATGGAGACGCTGGGCGGGGGAGGACGCCGGCCGCCCGCGCCTCGTCGCTCACCGGGGCCCGTTCGTGCGCGGCATCTACCTGTCGCTCCACGCCCGCGGCACGTTCCCGGCGCGAGGGCCCGAGCTGCTCGCGCTCGCCTATGAAGGATGCCGCTTCGTCCGGATCACCGACGCGCCGCCGTCGTTGGCCCACGTCGTCGGCACCAACGACGCGCTCGTCCACGCGGCGGCCTCGAAGGACGGCGACGAGATCCAGATCCACGTGGCCATCGACAACCTGATCAAAGGAGCGGCCGGGCAGGCCGTGCAAGCCATGAACCTAGCACTCGGATTTCCCGAAGACGCGGGGCTGCGCCTCGCGGGAGCCTTCCCATGTTGAACGTCACGCACGCCAAGAGGGACTTCGTCGCCGTCGAAGATCGATCGCACGACGAGATCGACGCGATCCTCGAGCTGGCCGCCCGCGTCAAGCGCGGGGAGATTGCGGGCGGGCTCGAGCGCCGGATCCTCGCCATGGTCTTCCTCGACCCGTCGCTTCGCACGCGGGCGAGCCTGGAGGCCGCGATGTTCCTGCACGGCGGTACGGCCATGTGCATCGAGCCCGGCAAGGGGAGCTGGCCGCTCGAGACCGCCCCGGGCGCCGTCATGGACGGCGATCGCATCGAGCACGTCATCGACGCCGCCGGCGTGCTGGGGCGCTACGCGGACCTCGTCGCGGTTCGCTCGTTTCCGCGTGGCGCGGGCTGGGCCGAGGCGCGCCGTGACGCGATCCTCGCGAGCTTCGTGCGCCACTGCGGCAAGCCGGTGATCAACCTCGAGTCCGCGCGGCGCCACCCCTGCCAGGAGCTGGGCGACCTCCAGACGATTCGCGAGCGCATCGCGGATCCTGCGGGGCGCCGCTTCGCGCTCGTCTGGACCTGGCACCCGAAGCCTCTTCCCGTCGCCGTCCCGAATTCCGCGGCGCTCGCAGCCGCAAGGCTCGGCATGCAGCTCGTCATCGCGCATCCGAAGGGGTACGACCTCGACGCCGAGGACCTGGCGACGGTCAGGCAGCTTGCCGCCGAGCGGGGAGGCAGCGTCGAGATCGTCGACGAACCGCGGCACGCGATCGAGGGCGCCGACGTGGTGTACGCGAAATCGTGGGGCGCCCTTTCGCACTTCGGCGACGCGGCGGCGGAGTCCACGCTTCGCGCGCCGCACCGCTCGTGGCGGGTCACCGCCGATGGGATGCGGACCACGCGCGCCGGGCGCGGCATCTTCCTCCACTGCCTGCCGGTGCGCCGGAACGTCGAGGTGGACGACGCCGTGCTCGATGGTCCGTGGTCGGCAGTCCTCGACCAGGCCGAAAACCGGCTGCACGCGCAGCGTGCGCTCCTTCTCACCCTCTCGCGGGAGGCGGCCCGATGAACGCACCGACGCACGCTTACATCGCGGCCTTGAAAGGGACGCTGCGCTACGTGCGCGCGTACCGCGACGCCGTCTTCGTCGTGAAGCTCGGGGGCGAAGTGATGGCCGATCCCGCCGCGATGAACCACACCGCGGCCCAGGTCGCGCTGCTCCACTCGCTCGGTATCCGCGTCGTGGTCATCCACGGCGGAGGCCCGCAGTCGTCCGCGCTGTCGCGCCGGCTCGGGCACGAGCCGTGCTTGATCGCGGGGCGCCGGGTCACCGACGACGCGGCGCTCGAGGTCGCCACGTACGTGGTCGGGGGACGTCTGAACGTCGAGGCGGTGAGCGCGCTGCGGCGGCACGGGATCCGCGCCGTGGGGTTGTCGGGGATCGACGCCGACCTCGTCACCGCCCACCGCCGCGGGCCGATCCGCGTGCGGCTCGACGATGGGGTCGAGGACACGGTGGATTTCGGGCACGTGGGATCGATCGATGCCGTCGACCCGCGCGTGCTCGACCAGCTGCTCGACGCCCGCATCGTCCCGGTGGTCTCCAGCCTCGCGGGCGACGCCGAGGGGACGGTCTACAACGTCAACGCGGACACGCTCGCGGAAGAGCTTGCCGTGGCGCTCCACGCGCGGAAGCTCGTCTTCCTCACCGCGGCACCCGGTCTCCTCCGCTCGGCTTCGGACCCGTCTAGCCTCGTCACCTTCGCGGACGCCGACGATCTCGCGACTCTGCTGCGCTCGGGGGCGATCTCGGGAGGGATGCGGCCGAAGGTCGAATCGTGCATGCGCGCCGCGGCGCGCGGGGTCGAGCGCACGCACATCGTGGACGGCCGGGCCCCGGACGCGCTGCTGCTCGAGGTGTTCACCGGCGAGGGCTCCGGCACGATGATCGTCCACCGCAAAGAGGAGCAGGCCCATGGCGCCCCGGCCTGACGAAGAAGCGCGACTGCTCGCCGAGCTCGTCGCGATCCCTTCCGTCAGCGGGAGCGAGGATGCGATCGTCGAGCACGTCCGCCATTGGTGCCGCTCGGCGGGGCTCGCGGCCCGCGTCGATGACGCCGGCGTGGCGATCGAGCTGAAAGGCGGCGAGCCGGGCCCGACGCTCGCCTTCGCCTCGCACCTCGACGTCGTCCCGGCCGGCGAGGGATGGTCGCGTCCTCCCTTCGATCCCCGGATCGACGGCGGCCGCCTGTACGGCCGCGGATCGGGAGACGCGAAGGCCGCAGTGTGCGCGATGCTCCTCGCCGCGCGCGACGTCGCGAAGGCCGGCGGGCCGCGGACGGGACGCCTGCTCGTGCTGCTGACGCTCGGAGAGGAATCGCGGACGCCCTCGATGCCCGACGCAATCGAGCGCGCCGGCTCGATCGATGCCGCGGTGGTGGGCGAGCCGACCAGCCTCGATCTCGCGATCGCGCAGCGGGGTCTGCTCATCGCGGAGCTCCACGCGAACGGCGAGCAGCGTCACGCGGCTCACGCCGCCGCAGCGGGCGCAGCACCCGGCGCGATCGCAACCCTCGCAGCCGATCTCGTGCGGCTCGACGGCCTTTTCGCGACGCGTTCCCATGCGCTGCTCGGACGCACCGCGGCCACCCCCACCATGCTCCAAGCCGGAATCGCCCGGAACGTCACGCCTGCGTCGGCCGTTGCGACGCTCGACGTGCGCACGACGCCCGCGTGGACCCATGACGAAGTCGTCGCCGAGCTGAAGAGCGCGCTCCGGTCGGAGGTGCACGTGCTGAGCGACCGGCTGGTTCCGTGCGAAACCCCGCCCGGGTCGCGCCTGCTCGAGCACGCGCGCAAGCTCAGGCCGGCCGCGCGCACTTACGGCAGCCCGACGTGCAGCGACTGGGTCTTCCTGCGCGGCGTCGACGCGGTCAAGTTCGGCCCCGGAGAAAGCCGGCTCTCGCACGGGCCCGACGAGTCGGTCGCCCTCGGCGACGTCGCCCAGGCGCGCGCGTTCTACGCCGCACTCGCGCAGGAGTACCTCACATGACCCGCAGGCTTCGCTCCGTGACGCTCTGGTCGCAGCACGTGCCGGTCAGCCGGCGGATGCTCGAGCTGACGGTTGGCGACGACCGTGAGATCGACCGGCACCTCATGGTCTGGGACATCCTCGCGAGCCTCGGCCACATCGAGGGGCTCGTGAAATCACGCCTGATCTCGGCGGCCGAGCACCAGTCGCTGCGCCGCGGGCTCCGCGATCTCCTCGTTGCCGGCGGATCGGGTCGCGTCGCGATCGGGCCGGAGCACGAGGACGTCCACAGCGCGGTCGAGGACGCGCTGACGAAGCGGATCGGCCGCGCCGGCGGGAAGCTCCACACCGCGCGCTCGCGCAACGACCAGATCGCGTGCGACGTGCGGCTCTACTTGAAGCGTGCGCTGCTCGACGTGCACGCGGCGGCGGGGGAGGCCGTCGCGGCCCTGCTCGAGTTCGCGCGCAAACATTCGACCGTTCGCCTACCCGGATACACGCACGGCCGCCGCGCGATGCCGTCGTCGCTCGGTTTGTGGGCGGCCGCGCACGCCGCCGGGATCATCGAGACGATGGAGTCGTTCCCGTCGGTGTGGTCGCTGATCGATCGCTCTCCGCTCGGCAGCGCCGCCGGCTACGGCGTCCCGCTCCCTCTCGATCGGAGCGTGGCGGCGCGCGCGCTCGGATTCGCGTCGGTGCAGTCACCGGTCACGGCCGTGCAAAACGGACGCGGGAAGCTCGAGGCTCACGCGCTCTTCTGGTGCGCGCAGCTTGGGCACGACGCCGCGAAGGCGGCCTCCGACGTCATCCTCTATTCCGGCGACGACCACGGCTATCTGACGCTCGACCCGGCGCTCGCGACCGGATCCAGCCTCATGCCGCACAAGCGCAACCCCGACCTCTTCGAGCTGGTCCGCGCTCGCGCGGCGGCGATCGAGGGCGAGCTCGCCGCGGTGATGGCCGTTCGCGGCAAGCTGGCTTCGGGGTACCATCGCGATTTCCAGATGCTGAAGGCACCCCTGATCCGTGGAACGAGCCGCGCGGCCGAGATGCTCGAGATGCTCACTCTCGGCGTGCGCGGGCTCCGAGTCGACCGCGCGCGCTGCGCGGCGGCGCTCGACGGCGGGGTCAATTCCACCGCGGCGGCGTTGGCACTCGCCGCGAGTGGTGTCCCGTTCCGCGAAGCCCACCGTCAGGTCTCCGCCTCGATGGCGCGCCGCGATCCGCCGTCGACGTCTCTGAGCACCCCCGCCGCGCTTCCGCCGCTCGCGCTGCGCGAGTTGCGTACGCGCGCGCACGTCTCCAACCGCTTCGTACGCGCCGAAGAACGCCGCTTCACGAACGCGATCGATCGGCTCGCCGGCCGCGCGTGAGCGCCGACCGTCGGAAGCGGCTGCTGCGCATCCTCGAGATCGTCAGCACACGCCGCATCGCGACCCAGGAAGAGCTCGCCGCCGCGCTCACCGCCGAAGGCTTCGAGGTCACGCAGTCCTCGGTGAGCCGCGACATCAGCGCCCTCCGTCTCGTGAAGTCCGGCGGCGGCTACCGGAAGCAGGCGCGGCCGCCCGAGGGCAAGGACCCCGACGAGGCACGGATCCGCGAAGGGATCCTCATGGTCCAACCGGCGGGGGACAACCTCATCATCCTGCACACTCCCCCCGGAGACGCGCAGCGGGTCGCGGTCGCGATGGACCGGCTCGCGTGGAGCGAGGTCGCCGGGACGGTCGCGGGCGACGACACGATCTTCGTCGCAGTCGCCGATGGAAAAGCGTCGCGGGCGCTTTTGCGCCGGCTGCGGGGTTACGCGCGCGATCTCTGACGGTGGGGCACTGAATTCCCCGCTTGACGATCCCCGGCATTCGGCGTAGCAAGAAGACAGCAGCGCGCGGAGGGCCGGCTCATGAAACGCCCGATCTGCCTGGTTCAATTCGTGGTGCTGGCCGCCGGGAGCATCGGATTCGCCCACGCGGACGACGGAATCCTCCTGTCGGTCGCGCGAGGCGCGTCACCGGCGGACGCCAGCGTGTCCTGGACCGGCAACGTGCCCAATTTCGACGTGTACCGCTCCGCGGCGGCCGGCGCGGTGACGATCCCGGGAAACCTCGTGACCGTCACCGGAACGCGCAACGTGACGGACACCGGCGTTCCGCCCGCGGGCACCTGCCTCTTTTATGCAGTCGTCAGTGTTGGTCCGTGTGCGCCGCTGTCCCCTTCGACGATCTGCGGAGCGGGTGAGCGTTGCTTCCCGACCGAGGACCACCTGACCAGCTGCTCGGGGCCGGTCGGGTCGGCAACGGAATGCGGTGCATGCGCATCGCATGACACGTGCGCGGCAACCTACGCGTGTATCAGCTCCGGGACGAACAAATGCATGCAATGGTGCCGGATCGGATTCAGCGACTGCACTGCGGGATTCTTCTGTGCGCAGCTCTTCCCTTCGATCTATGCCGGTACTCAGGAGTACGGGGTGTGCGCATGTTGAACACGCGTCGCCTGTCAGCGCTCGTCGTCGTATCGCTGATTCCCGCCGGCTCTGTCATGGCGGTCTCGACGGCATCACCAACCGACCTGCCTCCCGTGGAGTTCGTGAAGGTGGAAGGACAGCGCTGCCTGCAACCGATCGTCCATGCGCCGCACGTCACGAGCGAGGATTACGGGAACGCCGAGAGTCGTTGGCTCGGTGAAGCCTATCCGGGAATGTCGGCGAGCCGCTGGGAATCGACGTTGCGACTCGACGGTAACACCGCGGTTACAATCGAGACCGTTACGGCGTATCTGGACGACGGCGTCGGGCCGAACGCGTCCGTATGCTTCGACGTCAACTTCAGCGAGCCCTCCCCCCCGCAGCAAGAGCCGGCCGGATACCGTTACGAAGGTCAACTGGGGTATCGCACGACGGGCGGACGATGGAACACCTTGCTTCCCGACGCGGTGCTCGTCGGTTGGGGAAGCGAAAGCTGCGAGCCGGCGGCGCAGAGCTCCGAAAGGCTCACCCTGTACCCGGACGGCAACTTCACGCTGGCGATCTCGCCACAGACGATTCCGAATGACGAGATCGGTCCGATCGGCCCGATGCGCCCGATGTGGATCACTGCGTGGCCGTGCTACCGATTCCGAGTCGACGGCTGCGACGATGCCGTCGTGAGGTTCGGTCCGAACGCTCCGAGCGATCGAATCGAATTGAGTTGTCCCAGCCGGAGCGCGCGTGTGAAGAGTCGCGCCTGAGCGTTACGCCACGAGCTTGACCTTCATCTTATCGGTGTAGCATTCCGCGCATGGTGGGAGACCTTCGAAGGGCGGTCATGTCGGTCTCGATGCTCGTGCTGCTTTGGGGTGCAGCGCGAGCCGAGGATGCGCCCCCGGAGAGCTGCGACGCGAGGTTCGCTCCGATCTTCCTCTGGGCGCCGATCAATACGACGTCGGCGGCCGAAGGCGAAGGCAACCCATCGACCGACGTCACCGGCGGATCCACGGGACTCAATGGCGCGTGGGGGCTGCGATTCGAGATGGAGAAGGGCCGGACAATCGTGTCGGTGCAGGATCTTTACTATTCACTCTCGCGCGATTCGACCTCTCCGCTCGGGAACCCGGCCTCGCTGAATTTCAAGATGTCCCTCTTCGAGGCGTACGGAGGGTACCGGGTCGTCGACAGCCTCAGCGTCATCGGGGGTGTCCGCTTCTTCGTGGGACGTCTCGAGTACGCGGCGCCGACGTTGTCGTTCGACCAGGACACGACGCTTCTCGATCCCGTCGTGGGTCTCTGGTACCGGCCCCGCCTGCCTCACGGCTGGAGGGCCGAGCTCGGCGGCGACGTGGGAGGGTTCGGCGTCGGGTTCGACATCTCGTCCTCGGCGTCCGCCGTTTTTGCGTGGCGCGGCAAGCGGACTGGATGGGATGTCGGTTACCGCGCTCTCTACATGAAGAAATCCAGCTCCGACGTGCTCCTCGAGACGACCTTCTACGGACCGATAGTAGGATTCGAGGTCTACTTCTGAGCGTCACGCATGCGGTCTCTCGATCTAGAATGCGTCCACCCCTGACGTCCACAGATGGAGAGGACACGACCATGAGCAATCCATCCGAGGAACACAACAACGACACGCTCCTCGAGGAATTGCCCGAGGAGAGCCCGACGGACACGGGAGTCGACCGCCGGACGTTTCTCATGCGAAGCGCCGTCATCGGCGCCGCGGCGGTGATGACCGGCGCCACCTGGACTCCCGAAGCCCGCGCCGCGCAGGCGACGAAAGAGGCAACGAAAGAATCTTCGGGAGTCAAGCTCGGCTCGACCCCGCTCTCGCCCGACCTCGACGTCGTGAAACGGTCGAAGGGCCCCGTCATGACGGTGGTCGACGAGTTCTACAAGGTCGGCCCCGGGCCTTCGAGCTCGCACACGATCGGGCCGATGCGCATCACGTACGACTTCTATCAGCGCTGCACGAAGCTGCCGGCCGATCAGCTGGCCAAGGCGACGGGCCTCAAGGTCCACCTGTTCGGCAGCTTGAGCGCCACGGGCAAGGGCCACGGGACCGAGCGCGCCGCCCTCGCCGGCCTCCTCGGCAAAGAGCCGGCGACGGTCGATCCGCTGTTCCTCGACGAGATGATCGCCAAGCCGAACCAGTCGTACCCCGTGAAGCTGGGAACCAAGACGTTCAACTTGTCGCTCACCGACATCATCTATGACGCGACCAAGGGGGACTTCAAGCACCCGAACACGATGACTTGCAAGCTCATGGGCGGCGGCAAGCCGATCTATGAGCTCGAGTACTACTCACCCGGCGGCGGGTTCTACGAGTGGAAGGGCTACACGCCGCCGAAGAAAGGCCAGCCGAAGTACCCGTACGCGACGATGAAGGAGCTGCGCCAGCACGCGGAGAAGAACAGCCTCTCCATCGCCCAGGTGGTGATGGCCAACGAGGTCGCCGTCTCGGGCAAGTCCGAAGAGCAGATCAACGCGTTCCTCGACAAGATCGCGAACGCGATGCTCGCGACGGTCAAGGCGGGCCTCTCGGTGAAGGAAGGCGTCCTGCCCGGTCCCATCAAGCTGCATGCGAAGGCGGCGACGGTCTATCAGCGGTCTCAGGACGACAAGTTCGAGAGCGACCGAGCCATCGGACAGGTCTCCGCATTCGCCCTCGCGGCTTCCGAGGAGAACGCTCGCGGGCACCTCGTCATCACCGCGCCGACCGGCGGTTCGGCCGGGGTGATGCCGGCCATCGTCTACGCGCTCGTGAACAGCCAGCGGAAGCTGCCGATGGACAAGGTCCGCGAGGGGCTCCTCGCCGGTGCTGCGATCGGCTACCTGTGCAAGCACAACGCCACGCTCTCCGGCGCCGAAGGTGGATGCCAGTCGGAGATCGGCGTCGCGTCCGCCATGACCGCGGCGTTCATCGCGCAAGTCGCAGGCAGCTCGCCCATCGTCATCGAGAACGCCGCCGAATCGGCGCTCGAGCATCACCTGGGGATGACCTGCGACCCGGTGGCCGGCTACGTGCAGGTGCCCTGCATCGAGCGCTGCGCGTTCGGCGCGGTGAAGGCGTGGATCGCGGCGTTGATTGCGACCAACGAGATCGCGTCACGGCACCGGGTCGATCTCGACACCACGATCAAGACCTTGGCCGACACCGGCAAGGACATGAGCACGAAATACAAGGAAACGAGCGAAGCGGGGTTGGCTCAGAACCTGACCCTCTGCTGAGTCACGTCCTCGCCAGCGCCTTCGCCGCTTCCTCCAAGAACGCCACCCGCGCCTGCATGGTCAGCAGTGCGCCCCGGGACATCAACCCGTGGAACGGGCCGAGCTCGTGTTGCCGCGCCCAGTCGTCTTCGAGCACGCGCGCCTGGCGGTTCAAGGCTCGAAGCGCCTCGGCAACGAACGCGTGCCGCCGGCGTTTTGGCAGCGACCCGAGAAACCGTATCCGCGATCGAAGCGGATCGGGAGGGATTCCGGCAACCATGTCCGGCAACGGAACCGTCAGCCACCGCCGGAATGCGCGCCTGCCGGCGGCGGTGAGGGAGAAATGGCGCCCCGACCGTTTCCCCGTGCGGTGAACGGTCGACCGGACCAGCCCGAGCCGTTGCAACCGCGTGACGAGCGGATAGATCGTCCCGGCGCTACCGCTCCACTGCGGCGTCGGAGAATCGAGGAAGTCCCGTCGAATCGCGTAGGGTGTCGCCGGCCCCGACTCGTCGATCAGCCCCAGCACGCACCCTTCGATCTCGCTGAGCGCCGCTTTCACCGGGTGAGTCTCACGCGACGGTTCTTGGAATCGAACGTGACCACGAAATCCTTGAGGATCGCGTAGCCGATGTTCCCGGGCCCGAGCTCCGGGCCGTGGCGCACGTCGCTGAAGCGAACCTCCGGCACGTCGATCGTGTAGCGTCCGATCTCGATGGCGCCGTCGACTGCGGCGGCGGACACGGGAAAGCTCCCGGTCAGCAGGCGAGACTGGCCGGCATCCTTCGGCTTCGTCTTGAGCGGCAGCTCGGTGAGAAAATGCATCGGCAGCGTCAGCGCGAACGCGGCCCCCGTGTCCAGGTGAACATGCGTTACGTGGCCGGCGATCTTGACGGGAACGACCGGAAGCGCCTCGTCCTCTCCGTACTCGAAGACCGTCTTTGCATCGGCCGCATCGAGTGAGCCCTTCTTGATCGTGATGCGCTTGCCGGGATAGTCGAATGTCACCAGATAGCCCGGAAAGCTGGAGGCTGCGAGGACACCCTTCGGAGCGCTGTCGCCGTTGAAGACGTCCCCCATGGGCATGACCGCAGCCATGAAGTCCCCGATCGTGGCCGTCCCCAGTTTCAGGGAGCCCACGGAAACGATCATCGGGGCTGCGCCGCCGCCGGGGGAGACGGCGTGGACGCCCCCGGGCGACGACAAAGACAACTCTCCGTTGATCTCTTCGCCGACGACCGTGATGGTGGCACCGGTGTCGAGGACGAACGGGAACGGTCCCTTGTCGTTGATGCGGACCTCGACGACAGGGCGTCCGCCAAAGTCCTTCATCGGGAGAGTCAAACCGTCGGAGGGAATCTCGATACGCGCCGGGGGTGGTGCACCTCGGTGCGCAGGCTGAGGTTGAGCTGCGGCCGGCGAGGCCGCAACCAGGAGTGTGAGCACGAGTCCGAGTGGTGTTCGCATGTCCATATAGTACGACTCGTACTATAGGAAAGTTGACGAGAATTTCGAGCATGGAAGAGATAAGCTTCTCCGGCCATGTTCGGCCGGACGATCTACCGAAATCTCGATCCGAAGCACACGCCGCATTCCACGCGGGCCGTCCTCAAGTGGGCGCTCTTCGATCGCCTCACCGGCCGGCGCCGCATCGGGCCGCCGGGAGAGCCCGCCCCGCGCGTCCCGGCGGATCTCGCGCTAATTCACGGGCCGATCGAACGTCCGCGCATCACCTGGATCGGCCACGCCTCGTTTCTCGTGCAAACGACTGCAGGAGCGATCCTCATCGACCCCGTGTTCTCGCGCCGCATCGGATTCGCGGTTCCGCGTCACGTTGAGCCGGGTCTCACGGCCAAGGACCTGCCGCGCATCGACGCGGTCGCGGTCAGCCACAACCACTACGACCATCTCGACGCGCCTTCGATCGAGGCGCTTCCGCGCGAGGTCCCCGTACTCGCCCCCGCGGGTCTCGGCCGTTGGTTCAACAAGCGCGGGTTCGCCGACGTTCGCGAGATGCGCTGGTGGGACGCTTCGACCGTGGGACCGATGCGCATCACGTTCGTCCCGGCACGGCACTGGTCGCGTCGCAAGCCGTGGGACACGAACGAGAGCTGGTGGGGCGGCTACCTGATCGAAGCGGGTGGCCGGACGATCTATCACGTCGGAGACACGGCCGCCTTCGACGGCTTCGCGGCGATCGCAAAGAGATTTCCGTCGATCGACCTGGCGATGATCCCGATCGGCGCCTACCAACCCTCGTGGTTCATGGAGTGGTTCCACATGAATCCCGAGCAGGCCGGCGACGCGTTCGTCACGCTCGGCGCCAAGGCGATGGTCCCGATGCACTGGGGCGCGTTCCGCCTGACCGACGAGCCGTTCCTCGAGCCCATCGCGCGGCTCCAGCGCTGGTGGGACGAAAAACGCCCGGCGGGCCGGCTTCACACCATGGCGGTGGGGGAGACGATCGAGCTGGCGGGCTGAGAATTACAGCGAAACATCGCCCCATTGCACGATGACGAAGGTGAACTTCGCATCCAAAAACCGACTCTAGGCGCGGCCTTGCAGGCGCCCATATTTGAGTTCGGTGCGCATGGAGGGCCCGGCGATGCTGACCATCAAAGTGATTGCGCGACTCATGACTCCGATTCTTGTCGCGACGGCGTGGCAAACGCTCGTCGCCGAAGAGCCGGCGCCGAGCCCCGCCCCGGCTCCCGCCACATCGATTCGCGAGTGGCACTCGGATCCCAAGACCACACCGGCCGCGGGGACGACCGCCCAGGGCCCGGCCAAATCGATTCGTGAGTGGAACCCGACCGCGGCGGCCAAGCCGGCGGCGAAACCGGCGAACGCAACGGCCGCGACTCCCGTGACCGCGCCGGCCGCAGCGCCCGCCCCGACACCGGCCCTGAGCGCCGCGGTGCCGAAGAGCCCCATGACGATCAGTCTCACGAGCTCGCTCCGGCAGGGGAGTCTGGTCGTCATTCTCGACGACGTCCCGATCTTCAAGGAAGAGTTCCACAAATCCTTCTTCCTCTTCACTCAAACGACGAAGTGGGATCCCCTCCCGGTCGCCTCCGGAAAGCACAAGCTGGAAGCGGCGGTCTATGGAACGAAGAAGAAATACTTCTCGGCGACCTATGATCTTGACGTGTCGCGCACGAAAGCGAGCGAGCTGCACTTCGTGATGCAGGGCGACAAGCTGACCATCGGAAACGGGTCCTGACCGGCGGCGCCCTGAGAATCCACGGCTAGGCCACGGGCCGGTCTCCCGGTCCGCCCCCTCATCGCCTGATAGCCCGTCCGGGTTTATTCTGGACGGCGAGATCGCGCGATGAGCATCAATCTCACGGTAAACGGGCGGCCCCGGGCGGTCGATGCGCCGCCGGACATGCCGTTGCTCTGGATGCTCCGCGACATCCTCGACCTGAAAGGGACCAAGTACGGGTGCGGCGTGTCGGTGTGCGGCATGTGCACCGTGCACGTCGACGGCGTGGCGACGCGCTCGTGCATCACGCCGGTCGGGAGCGTCGCAGGGAAGCGGATCACGACCATTGAGGGTCTCTCCACGGACGGCTCTCACCCGTGCCAGAAGGCGTGGATGGAGCTCGACGTGCCGCAATGCGGCTACTGCCAGGCGGGTCAGATCATGACCGCAGCCGCCCTGCTCGCGAGGAACGCCAAGCCGACCGACGCCCAGATCGATCGGGCGATGGACGACGTTCTCTGCCGCTGCGGAACTTACCTCCGCATCCGCGAGGCGGTTCGCAAGGCCGCCGCCAGGAGCTGACGCGTGGCCGTCGACATCGAGAGCATCCCGCGCCGCACGTTCCTCAAGATCAGCGCCGTCGCGGGAGGCGGGATGCTTCTCGCCGTCTACCTCGAGCGCGCGTCGCTCGCCTCGGGCGCGACGGCTGCGTCCAGATCCGTCCTGAACGCTTTCGTGCGCATCGACGGCGACGGGATGGTGACCATCATCGCCAAGAATCCCGAGGTCGGTCAGGGCATCAAGGCGACGCTCCCGATGCTGATTGCCGAAGAGCTCGACGTGGACTGGAAGAGCGTTCGGGTCGAGCAGGGAGATCTCGACGAGGCGGCGTACGGCGATCAGTTCGCCGGCGGCAGCGTGGCCGTGCCGAACCAGTGGCTTCCGATGCGGCAGGCGGGCGCCGCCGCACGCGGGATGCTCGTCGCCGCCGCCGCGCGGGAGTGGAAGGTTCCGGAGTCCGAGTGCACGACCGCGGCGGGCCGCGTCGAGCACGCGCCGACCGAGCGCACGCTGTCGTACGGGGACCTCGCAGCGAAGGCGGCGCACCTTCCGCCGCCGGACCTCGCGACGGTGAAGCTGAAGGACCCGAAAGTCTTCACGATCATCGGTCGGGCGACTCCGGGCGTCGACAACCTCGCCATCGTCACCGGCAAGCCGCTCTTCGGAATCGACGTCAGCGTGCCGGGCATGCTGTCGGCCGTCTTCGAGAAGTGCCCGGTCTACGGCGGCAAGGTCGTCTCGGCCAATCTCGATGCGATCAAGGCGATGCCCGGTGTGCGGCACGCGTTCGTCGTCGAGGGCGGCACGGGGCTGGCGGGACTCCTGGGCGGCGTCGCCATCGTCGCGGACACCTGGTGGGCGGCGCAGGCCGCGCGAACCAAGCTCGAGGTGAAGTGGTCCGAGAACACGAAATCGGACCAGAGCAGCGAGACGTTCGTACGCCGCGCGCAGGAGCTTGCAGGGACGCCGCCCGCGCGGACGCTGCGCGCCGACGGCGACTTCGACGCCGCGCTGAAGTCGGCCGCGAAGGTCGTCGAAGCGTCGTACTGCTATCCGTTCCTCGCGCATGCTTCGGCGGAGGTCATGAACTGCACCGCGCGCTTCAAGGGGGCGAAGCTCGAGATCTGGGCTCCGACGCAGACGCCACGCTCCGCCCGGCAGCTCGTCGCGGAGACTCTCGGGATCCCGGAGGCGGACATCACCATCCATCTGGCGCGGATGGGAAGCTGCTTCGGGCGGCGCCTGGTCAACGACTACGTGGTCGAGGCCGCGTTCATCGCGCGGAAGGCGGGCGTCCCCGTCAAGCTGCAGTGGACGCGGGAAGACGATATGCGTCACGACTTCTACCGCCCGGCGGGGTGGCATTTCCTGAAGGCCGGTCTCGACGCCGCGGGCAAGCCGGTCGCGTGGCGCGATCATTTCGTCAGCTTCGGCGAGGGCGACCGTTTCGCGCGCTCCGCCGGCATGGGCGGCGACCAGTTCCCCGCCGGGTTCGTCCCGAGCTTTTCGCTCCACTCTTCGGTCATGCCGCTCGGGCTTCCGACCGGCGCGCTGCGGGCGCCGGGGGACAACGGCATCTGCTTCGCGGTGCAATCGTTCATCGATGAGATTGCCGCGGCGGCCGGCAAGGATCCGCTCCAGCTCCGGCTCGAGATGCTCGACGCCGCTCCGCCGCCGGCGGACAAGGGCGAAGACGCGATGGAGCGCTTCGATCCGAGGCGCCTGCGCGGCGTCTACCAGCTTGCTGCGGCGAAGTCCGGATGGGGGACGCGGGAGCGACCGAAGGGGACCGCCCTGGGCATCGCCGGCCACTTCAGCCATCTCGGTTACTGCGCTGTCGTGTCGGAGCTTTCGGTCGGGCCGGACAAGGCGGTGAGCGTGAGCAAGGTCTGGGTCGCCATGGACGTCGGCAAGCCGATCATCAATCCGAGCGGCGCGACGCAGCAGGTGCAAGGGTCGGTCATCGACGGCATGAGCCAGGTGATGAAGCTCGAGATCACGTTCGACAAGGGACGGGCGGTCCAGAGCAACCTCCACGAGTACGCGCCACTGCGCATGAGCGAAACACCCGCGACGATCGAGGCGCACTTCCTGGAGA
Organism: uncultured Acidobacteriota bacterium; assembly: GCA_964647625.1. Lineage (GTDB taxonomy): Bacteria > Acidobacteriota > Polarisedimenticolia > Polarisedimenticolales > DASRJG01 > DASRJG01. The sequence continues at coordinate 37,634 of CAZYHZ010000020.1, read as the reverse complement.
GCGACAACCCGCCGACCGGCCTCGGCGAGCCCGCGCTGCCTCCGGTCCTGCCGTCGATCGCGAACGCGATCTTCGCCGCCACCGGCGAGCGCGTTCGCTCGCTGCCGATGTCGAAGCTCGGCTACTCGTGGTCCACGACGCGCGCGTGATTCCGCGCGCAGCTCTCCTCCTGCTGATCGCCTCGCTCAGCCCGGGATGCGCCGCGACGCGCGAGCCCCACGCGGGCCCCTCGCCCGCCCGCCGCGCCGGCCTGGATGCCGCCTCCTCCGCGCAACTGGACAAGCTGGTCAAGGACGTCTGCTCCAAATCCGTCGTGATGCTCGGCGAGGAGCCCCATCACGGCTCCGGACGGACGCTCGAAATCAAGGCCGAGCTGGTGCGGCGGTTGATCGATCGGTGCGGCTTCGACGCCGTCTATTTCGAAAGCGGCGGCTACGAGTTCCACGATCTGAACCGGCGGTTGGCCTCGCGAACCTCGGCCCCCGAGCAGGTGGCGGACGCGATCGGCGGCCTGTGGAGCATCAGCGAAGCCCTCGATCCGCTCGTCGACTTTCTTTATTCCCGCGCCTCCGCCGGCCGGATCCGGCTCGCCGGCCTCGACGCGCAGATCGGAAGCGCGACCGCAGGATACGAGCGGCGATCGCTGGCGCACGACCTTTCGGAGGAGATTCGCGAGCCGCGCCGGTCCGAGTGCGCGGGCGTGCTCTCGCAGCCTGCCGGCGATCAGGCGGATCGCGAGAGCGAGGCCGCGTGCTTCGGCGAGGCGGCGGATGCGCTTCCGCCGGATGCCGATCTTTCGGTGCTCGCGCGAGCGACCCAGGTGCTCTTGCTGAACCCGCCCGCCGGCGGAGGCTGGGACGCACGCGAGCGGCAGATGGCCAACATGTTCCGATGGCACCAGCGGCACGCGACGGGCGCGTCCCGAGCGATCGTCTGGACCGCGAACGTGCACGCTTGCAGGCAATCGGAAGCAAAGAAAGACACCGTGCGCCCCTTGGGCGACGAGCTGCACGCGGAGTACGGCGACCGATTGGCGAGCATCGGATTCACTGCCTTCGGCGGGGCCTACGGCCGCGGCGACTCGATCCCCATCCCGGCCGCCGGGTCCGATTCCCTCGAAGCTCTCGCGCTGGCCGGCGGAAGAGCGACGCTGCGGTATCTGCCGAACGCGGTGCTCGCCGAGCTCGGCGAGGTCGAGGGGTCTCCGTTCAGCTACGACAAGGCCCGCCGCGCCGACTGGTCGAAGCTGTTCGATGGAATGGTCGTGCTGCGCGAAGAAAAGCCGCTCGCCCGTGACCGCGCTGCCAAGCCGCGATTCAATCCATAGTGGTTCCGAGAATGTTCGTCCGAATTGTCCGAATGCGGACAGTGGCGGACAGGAGAAGGCGAATATCTCAAGAGATTCTTGCGGCGGGATCGGGCACCCCGTTTGCGCTATCGGCCAGATGTGTTCGACCAACCCGTTCCGATCGACCTCATCCCCGCCGCTCGGTGCCGTCGCGCACATTTCCGAACAATCCCGACACGACGCCCGCAGGTGCGGACGCCAACATCCTCGCGTCAACGGGCGGCAGGGTGCCGCTCGAAACGGAGGACAGCGCGATGAAATTACTGGCGACGATTTTCGGTGCCGCGATGGCCGGCGGGCTGGCGACGATGGTCTCCATCCACGGAGTCCACGCACAGATGCAGCACGGCGGTGGGGCGATGATGGTGCCCCAGATCATGGACAAGATGGTGGACGAGCTGCTGGACGGGTCCGGTGGGTACAACCTGACCGAGGACCAGAAGCAGAAGATCACCGCCGCGCGCGATCGGATCCGATCCCAGGCCGAGGCCCTGCACGCCGCGCACGACGCCACGCACGAGGAGCTGAAGAAAGAGTGGGATCTGGCGACGATGGACAAGCTCAAGATGCGCGCTCTGGTCGACGCCCGCGTCGACGATTTGCGCCACGTCCTGCTGAACGCGGTGGACGGTGTCGTGGAGATCCACGACACGTTGACCGCCGAGCAGCGGAAGGCGCTTTCGGACCGGTTCGCCGCCCAGCACGGGGAGAAGTGACTAAGATTCACGCGTGAGCGCCGAGACGCAGCTGACCGCCCTGCTCGTCGAGGACGATCGACGTCTGGCGCAATTGACGGCGGACTACCTCGGGAGCCACGGTGTCGCCGTGACGCACGTGACGGACGGCGCCCGTGGCCTCGAGGAGGCGCGGCGGCGGCGCTACGACGTGGTCCTTCTCGATGTGATGCTGCCCGGTCTCGACGGTCTGTCGGTCTGCCGCAAGCTCCGGGACCGCTCCGACGTTCCGATCATCGTGCTGACCGCTCGCGGCGAGGAAGCCGACCGGGTGCTGGGCCTGGAGCTGGGGGCCGACGACTACCTCCCGAAGCCATTCTCGGCGCGCGAGCTTTTGGCCCGCATCCGCGCCGCGGTCCGGCGCGCGCGCGGCCAGGCGGGTCCCGCCGAAGCGGTCGTGCGCATCGGCGGCCTCGTCGTCGATGCCGCCGCCCGCTCTGCCACGCTCGACGGCCGGGAGCTGGCCTTGACCGGTTACGAGTTCGACCTGCTCCGCGCACTGGCGTCGCGCGCCGGCCGCGTCATCTCGCGCGAGCAGCTGATGGAGCTGGTCCGTGGTTCGGCCGAGGACGCGTTCGACCGCTCGATCGACGGCCACATCTCGCGCCTGCGCCAGAAGCTGGGCGATGACTCGCGCCATCCGCGCCTCTTGAAGACCGTGCGCGGCGCCGGCTATGTGCTCGCCGCCGAGGAGCGCGCGTGAAGCGCAGCTTGTTCTGGAGGGTCTGGCTTCACGGCGTGTTGCTCCTGGCCGCCGTCTCCACGTTCCTGTTCATCGGCGGCGCCATCGTGCAGCACCACGTCCGCACCGGAATGCCCCTCCCTCAGGTGACTCACTTCGTGCTGGTCTCTTCGGTCATGCTCGTATTCCTGACGCTCGTCTCGATTCCGCTCGCGCGCCAGATCACGGCGCCCCTCGAGCGGCTGGCGCGCGTCGTCGAGCGGTTCGGTCGCGGCGAGCTGACCGCCCGTGCGTCCCTCTCGCGCAACGACGAGGTCGGCGATCTCGCACGCGCCTTCGACGACATGGCCGCACGCATCGAGCGGCTGGTCCGCTCCGAGAAGGAATTCCTCGCGAACGTCTCGCACGAGCTGCGGACGCCTCTCGCCCGGGTCCGCGTCGCGGTCGAGATCGCCCAGGAGGGAGACGACGCGAAGGCGCGCACCCAGCTCGAGGGGATCGCCGCCGACCTTGCGGAGCTGGAACGCCTCGTGAGCGACGTGCTGATCGCGGCGCGTGTCGATCTTGCGAGCGGCCAAGCGACGCTCGAGTCCGCCGTCCGCAAGCGGTCTCTCGCAGGGGACGAGCTGATCCGGATGGCGGAGTCGCGATTCGGAACGGCCCATCCCAATCGTGTGCTCACCGTCAATCTGCGGGGTCCGCTGCCGACGATTCCGGCGGATCCGGTCCTGCTGCGGCGCGCCCTCGACAACGTGCTCGACAACGCCTGCGTCTACTCGGATGCCGACAAGCCGATCGTCCTCGCAGCGCGCGCCGAGGACGGGGCGCTCGTCGTCGAGGTCCAAGACCAAGGAATCGGAATCGCGCCCGAAGACCTGGCGCAGCTCTTCACGCCGTTCTTCAGAGCCGATCGGAGCCGCGATCGCCACACCGGCGGCGTCGGACTCGGGCTGCTGCTCGCGCGCCGGATCGTGGAGGCGCACGGCGGCACCGTGGAGGTGTCGAGCCGGCCCGGCGAAGGAACCACGGTGCGGATCCGGCTTTCGGCGTGACGACAGGCGGCCGGCAGGTCAGGGTATTCTGGACACCCGGATCGACACCTAGGGGGAGCAGCGTGAAGAAAGCAGTCGCGGTGATGCTGGTGATGCTGACGGCCTGGAGCGGCGTGCTTCGGGCAGACGAGAAGCCCGCCGACAAATCGGACAAACCCGCCGACAAGTCCGCCGAACAGGCGACCACGAAGGAGCCTCCCAAACCCGAGTCATCCGTGACGCAGCACAGCGTGGTGATCGGTGGAACGACGATCGCGTACACCGCGACAGCCGGCACGCTCATCGTCCGCGACACCAAGGACCAGCCCTGGGCGAGCATGGGCTACGTGGCCTACGTGGCTGCCCGCAAAGAGGGGAGCCACTCGAGCAGCCGCCCGATCACGTTCGCCTTCAACGGCGGGCCGGGGTCCTCTTCGCTCTGGCTGCACATGGGTGCCCTGGGCCCCAGGCGCGTGGTCGTGTCCGACGCCGCCGCGACACCGCCGCCTCCGTACCCGATCGTGGACAATGCGTACAGCATCCTGGACAAGAGCGATCTCGTCATGATCGACCCGGTCGGGACCGGGATCTCGAAGGCGATCGGCGAGGCGAAGGACAAGGACTTCTGGGGCGCGGACCCCGACATCGAGTCCGTCTCGCAGTTCATCTTGCAGTACGTCAGCGACAACGGACGCTGGAACTCGGCGAAGTACATCCTGGGCGAGAGCTACGGAACGACACGGGCCGGCGGGATCGTGGACTACCTCCAGAACAAAGGGATGGCGTTCAACGGCGTCGTCCTCGTCTCGGTCGCGCTGGACCTGTCCGCCATCTTCGCGTATGCCGGCAACGACCGGCCCTATCCGTTGATCCTTCCGTCCTACGCGGCGGTCTCGGCATACCACAAGGTGTTGCCGAATCCCCCCAAGGACGTCGAAGCATTCCTGAACGAGGTCCGCGCGTATGCGTCGAGCGAGTACGCGTCGGCCCTCATGGCGGGCGACTCGCTCCCGCCCGAGCGCAAGGCCGCCGTCGCGAAGAAGCTGCACGAGTACACCGGACTCTCGGAGGATTACCTCGAGAAAGCCGACCTGCGCGTGCCCGAGAGCCAGTACACGCAAGAGCTGATGCGGCAGAAGGGCGTCACGGTCGGACGGCTCGACGCGCGGTTCCTGGGACCGACGCTCGACATCCTCTCGAAGGATGCCGACTACGATCCGCAGAGCACCGCGATCTCGTCGGCCTACGTCGGCGCATTCCTCTCCTACTACAACGACGAGCTCAAGTTCGGGCAGGGCAAGACCTACCGCACGACCAACTTCGACATCGGACGCAGCTGGGACTTCAAGCACAAGGTCCCGGGCGGTGACTTTCCGATTCCGATGGTCAATACGATCCCGGACTTGGCACACGCCATGACGGTGAATCCGAACCTGCGCGTCCTGGTCCAGAACGGGACGTACGATCTCGCGACGCCGTTCTTCGCGACCGAGGAGATGGTGCACGCGCTCCTTCTCAAGAAGGAGCTCCGCGATCACGTTGAGATGAAGTACTACCCAGCGGGGCACATGATGTACATCCTGGAGCCGGCGCTGAAGGCGTTCAAGACGGACGTCGCCGAGTTCATCGGCAGGACGTCGAAACCTTAGGCCATCAAGATTCCTTCGGCCGCTGCGCGGGATACAACTCCCACTGCAGCGCCTGCATCCGCTCGAGCGTCGTCGCCAGGATGCCCCATCTCATCTCGATGGTGCCTTTTCCTCGACCTGCTCGAACCAGTTGAGGATCTCGAAGACGCGGTCGCCGGCGAGCTGGGACGCCGCCCGTCGTGTCGCGAGGAAGCGTTCTCCGTCGGCCCCGGATGCGTTCGTCTCTGCCAGGTCGGGACGCTTTGCGAGAGCCTTGGGTGGATCGGCCGTGATCCCGGTCGCCGTCGCGGATATGCGGACCGACATGAGCCAGCTCTCTCCGCCGGCATCGCGGCGGTAGATCAACTCGTCCCCACGTGGAGACCATCGAGCCTCTCGGCCGCCGCCGCGCGAGACCTGCCATTTCCCGTCGCCGGTCGGAAACGGTCGGATGTACACGTCTTTGACGCCCGACACCACCGCTTCGTACGCGATCCATCGTCCGTCGGGAGAGACCGTAGGGTAGGCCGGCCCGACCTCGGCGGGATCGGTGATCCGCCGCCGCAGCGGCGGGCCTTCGATCCGCGTGACGTACAGGCCGTCCTCGGCAAGATGGACGATCGCCACGTCGCCGGCGGCCGGGAAGATCCATGCTGCCGCGCCGTCGACGTCGGTTCCAACACGACGCGCCGTCCCGGTCCCGTCAGCGGGGGTCTCGTAGAGGCGCAGAGTTCCGCCGCCGTCCGCGTCGGAGGCGACGAGCAGCCGGCGCCCATCGGGATACCAGCCGCGGAGCTGGCTGTTTCCCACCGTCCTCGCACGCACCGAGGAGCCACGGGCCAGGTCATAGACGACGACCGTGTCGGTCGCTCCGAACACCGTCGCCGCGATGCGCGTCCCGTCGGGGGAGAGGAAGGGGTAATAGTAGGGCTCGAGCGGAGCTCCGATCGGCGTGACGTTCCCCCGCCGGTCGAGCCAGACCAGCTCGTTGCGCTCGATGTCCGGCCCTCCGGGGACGAAAACGAGCGCCCCCGCCTCGGAAGCGACGGCGAACTGCGCGGCCCCGCTCCCCGGCGCGGTCATGACGCCGTCGAGCACTTTCACCGGCGTCCCTCGAACCTCCTCGGAGCGCAGATCGAAGGGCACGGCAAGAATCGCTCCGTCTCGCGCGTAGACGATGTGGCCGGTGGGCAAGTACCTCGCGAAGGACCCGCCGCGAAGCAGCGTCTTCCAGGACTTCGTGTCGAGGTCGAGGAGAGCGATCTCCCCTTCGTCGAAGGACGTGATCCCTTCCTTCTTCACGGTGAAGAGGACGTGTCGTCCGTCGGGTAGGGCAGACGGCCAGCGATGGGACACCTCTCCTTTGGAGACATCGGGCACGGTGAGGGTGAGGACGGGGCCGCCGTTCTCTCCCACGAGCATCAGCCCGGCCTTCGCCGCCGGCGAGAACACGATCCCCCTTTTCGTCCACGCGGCTCCCTTTTTCGTCCCGACCGGGCTCACGCTCTCGGCGACGAGGGTCGGCGGCCCCCCGGCGACCGCAACCTTGTAGAGCCCGCGTTGAGTCGAAAACCCAATCCAGGTTCCGTCCGGCGAGAAGAACGGGTCAACGTCCGGCGAGTAGATTGGGCCGGCGTTGGGGCTCATCACGCACCGGATCGCACGGACCTCGTCGGCGCGGCGAATACAGATCGACCAGTCGAGAACCTTTGATTCGTGCGGCATTCCGAAGTAAGCGATCGTCATGCCGTCGGCCGAGACCGCCACGCTCGAGTGATCGTCCGCGGGATGGACGGGGATCGCCGGATCGGTCACGTCGACCTTCAGAGGGAGCGCGGACACTCCGCGCTGTCGAGCGCCCGCGCCAGGAGGTCGAAAGAACGTGCCCGTGGCGACCGCCATGATCGCGATCCCGACCGCGAGACCGGCGATGCCCCAGAAAAAGTATCCACGTGAGGGCCACGGCGCGGGCCTTGCGGCGGCCACGGCCACGGCCCCGGAGGAGCTCCATTCGCGGGCATCGCGAGCCCGCTCGAGGTCCAACCGCACATCGCCGCTGTCGCGGATGCGGCGTCGCGGATCCTTCTCCAGGCACCTCTCGACCAGCTCGCGCACGCGCGCGGGAGTGCGGGCCGGGAGTGCCTCCCAGCGCGGGTCCCGCTCGAGGATCTTCGCGAGCACGTCGGTCGCCGACTCCCCGTCGAATGCGCGCCCGCCGGTGAGGCACTCGTACAGCACGCACCCGAGGGACCAGATGTCGGTGCGCCGATCGACGGTCCGTCCACGCGCCTGCTCCGGGCTCATGTAGGGCACGGTGCCCATCACCGTTCCCGGCAAGGTGTGCTGGACACTGACCGTCGGCGAGTGATCGGCGTCCAGGACCGGCGGCTCGGCGTCGAGGGCCTTCGCCAGCCCGAAGTCGAGGATCTTCACCTTGCCATCCGGAAGGAGCATGACGTTCGAGGGCTTGAGGTCGCGGTGCACGACGCCGCTCTCGTGGGCCGCCTCCAGACCCTCGGCGATCTGCGCGACCACGGAGAGGGTTTCGTCGATCGGCAGGGGACCCGACTGCAACCGATCCGCGAGCGAGCGCCCGTTGACGAGCTCCATCACGAGGAAGTGCGCCTGGTCGATCTCCTCGAAGCCGTAAACCGCCGCGATGTTCGAGTGGTTGAGAGAAGCCGCCACGCGAGCCTCGCGGCGAAACCGCGCGATGCGCTCCGGATCGTTGGCGAGCTTCGCAGGGAGCACCTTGATCGCGACGTCGCGGCCAAGACGGTCGTCGCGCGCTCGGTACACCTCTCCCATGCCGCCGCTTCCCAGACGCGAGACGATCCGGTAGGGCCCGATCTGCTCGTAGGCCGGCCGGTGGGATTCGAGACCGACCGCCAGGAAACACTTCGGACACGGACCCTCGGGCGGACGCTCGGAACCGCAATTCGCGCAGCGCACCACGCTCTCCAGTACGGGGATGTATACCCCAGGGCTCCCGCTCGGGGAACAAGAAGTTCGGGCGATGCGGCGCAGTCTACTCGTAGCTGACGTCGAGGCTGACCGCGGAGTCCAGGATCCGAGTCAGATCTTGGACCTTCGCATCGAGCCCGGCTCTCGATCGCTTCGCGCCGTCCGGCGTCAGATAGTTCTTCGTGCCTGGAGGGAGATCTTCCCGGTCGTCGTCTTCCTTGGTGAACGCTTTGCTCATGCGCGTCACCGTCTTACGTGAGCGTTCAGGATCCCGTCGGCCGCTGCGCGGGATACAACTCCCACTGCAGCGCCTGCATCCGCTCGGGCGTCGTCGCCGCGACGCTGGGCCGCGAGGCGTGCCGGGCCGTTCGCTCCTCGATCCACGGCCACGAGATGGTCTCGTCGCCGAGCCGGTTGTAGCGCAGGTGGTCCCACATGCACACGAGCGCGATGTCGAGGTAGGAAAACTCCGCCTCCGGCCAGACCGCGGCACCGTTCGCCTCGATCCACGCCAGGCCGTGGCCGATGACGGAGCGGTAACGCCCGAAGTAGAGCGCGCCGGCCTCGGAGACGAGGCCGCTCCTCCTCGACAGGAGCAGCTCGACCTCGGCGCCCATGATCGCCGAGAGGATCGACAGCGCGTTCCGCTGCGCGGCGTTCATGGAGAAGAACGAGAAGCGGTCGTTGCCGCGGTCGTACGTTTCGAGGATGTGCCGAACGATCTGGTCCGACTCGATCACCCAGGTCGAACCGTCGCGAAGGACCGGGACGCGCAGGATCGGGTTCCCGGCAAAGTCCGAGGGATCGGACGACAGGAGATTGGGGGCGAAGGATTCTTCGCACTCGACCGACAGCTCGCGCAATACGATCCGTACCTTGCGCGAGAAGTGCGACTGCGGTGTCAAGTACAGCACGCGGTCCATCGGCCCCTCCCGTTTCTCGCGGCATGGGCGAGGTCTACCTCGCCGAGGATCCAGGTCCTTCCCGAGACGATGAACTCCGGCGATTCAGCGTGACCTTCCAGTTGTCGATCGCGCCCGTGATCGCGTAGGGGGGCTCACCGTCGATCTGGCTGTTGGCGCGCACGAAGCCGAACTCGATCGGCGCGCCCGCGGACGAGAAATCCGGATGGTCGGAGGGATCGACGTCCGCTCCACATTGTCCCCCCAGCACGCGGACGAAGTCGCTCGCATGGACGGCCGAGCGTGGGAACGAACGCCAGGTGAAGATCGCGTTCGTGTCGAGGTGCGGGATCCGGTACATCTTCCCGTTTTGCCGGATGGCCGGACCATTCGCCTGCCCTCCGCCGAAACCATCGATCAGCTTGGCGTCTTCCGTGTAGTCGAACGACTCGAGCGGCCCGCGCTCGTGCGGATCGTAGACGGCGTCCGTCTTGAAGCCGAAGCCGTAGACGGCCGCGCAGTCGCCCGCGACCGACGTGTCCGTGATCAGGTAGTTGCCCGGGTTCTTCCCGACGTTGTTCCGTTTGACGGACCAGGAGCCGCCGTTTGCGGTCGTCACCTGGACGTACTGCCAGCCCGAGGTGAAGTCGCCGTCTGAGAACTCGATGGCCATGCAGGGAGTGCCGAGCGCGAAGATCCCCAGGACGGCTGCGGCCACGTTTCGGAGTCCCGCGGCCATCGGAGTACGGAAGCCGACGTAGAACTGCATGAGGCACCCCCTTTCTTCGATCTGTAAGCCAAGATATCGCGGAACCCTCCGAGCGGCCAAAAGCGACGGACGAGCTTCCCGCCTAAGGGCTGGAAGACACGCTAGACTCCGACGACCGCGCCGGAGTGGCGGAATGGCAGACGCAGGGGACTTAAAATCCCCTTCCCGCAAGGGAGTGCTGGTTCGAGTCCAGCCTCCGGCACCAGAAGCGAGTCTTGGCAGGCAAGAACGTCGTCGACTCTGGGCGGACGGTGAAGGAAGGAATCCCAATGCCATTGTTCCAGATAACAGGCGATCGGTTGACCTCGATCTCGCAATCGGACTTCCAAGATGAGAAACGCCTTCAGCGATTGATCGAAAGAAATCTCAACGTCGTGTTCAACTTTCGGCTCGTCGCGACGGAGTTCTCGACTGGGTCAGTCCACGGAGGCCGGATCGACACGCTCGCCCTCTCCGAGGATCGCAACCCTGTGATCATTGAGTACAAGCGTGTCGCCTCCTCAGAGTTGATCAATCAGAGCCTTTTCTACTTATCTTGGCTCCGCGATCATCGTGGTGATTTCGAAGTCGCGGCTCACAAGGCGCTTGGGGCCGACGTCGAGATCGAGTGGTCGGATATTCGCGTCATCTGCCTGGCGCCAAATTACAAGAAGTACGATCTCCACGCTGTCCAAGTCATGGGCGCTAACATCGAGCTCTGGACCTACCGCCTGTTCGCCAATGATTCGATTTATTTGGAGGATATCTTCCAAAAAGCGGGGACCCCCGTCTCGCGCGAAGAATCTGGCAAGAATCCGGTAATGATTGCAGCGGGAAAAAAGGCGGCGCTTACGCGCGAGCGAGGCGGGTGGACCCTTGAGCAACATCTGAAATCTAAGTCCGATGCAATTCGAGCGCAGGTGCTGGCCCTTCAGGAGTACATCATGGGTCTTGATCCAGCCATGGAAGAGGCGCCCAAGAAGCAATACATCGCATACCGGACAACCCAGAACATCGCGTGCGTCGAGGTCCAACGACAGAAGATTCTGTTGTTTCTCAAGCTCGATCCGGCTCGGTTCCCGGGCCCGCACGGAATCTCTCGAGATGTCTCTTCAATAGGTCACTTTGGGACCGGAGATCTTGAGATCACGATCAGGTCCGAGCACGATGTGGGGGAGGCGAAGCCGTTCATCAAGCTCGCATATGAACAGGTGGGTGGTTAACTTCTATTCACAGTGGCGTTGAACCACCAACGAACGGTCGGGAACTTGGGAAAGCGTCTTCGTATAGTCAGCGCGCCCAGTGACGTCGCATCGTTTCCCAATTCAAATCAAACCGTGCCAAGTACTTTCTGAGGCGATCGGCATCGTTCGTCGAACTCCGTCGCTTTCTCGACTCCCCGAACAAGGCCCGTCCAGCGTCTGAGAGGCTCGTGCTTCTCGCGCACGTGCGAAGAACTTCCTCGAGCTGAACACGGTCGAACCGGTCGAGTCCGGCTGCGGTTGTCGGGCCAACGATCTGATCAATCAGCGGAGTATTGTCGGTCGTGCTGGCCCTCCAGGCCTGCTTGAGCCTCGCGATCTCGTCGTCGACCCCGCGGACGGTGATCCGTCCACTAGACGCGAGTGTCGACATGCGTGTGACCGCAGCGTTGAGGTCGCGAAAATTGGCGGACCAGGACGCATCCCGCGACGTCGCGAAGCGCAGAAACCGGTCCCGTGCTTCGCGATTGAAGGTCGTCTTCCTTCCGGCTGTCTGAGCGAACCTTTCGAGCTCGTAGTCGACGTTCGGCTCGATGTCTTCGAGGCGGTCGACGAGGCCGGGGAGGCGGAATGGCCAAAGATCCAGCCGGGCGAGGAGGTCTTCCCGGAATCGCCCATCTCGAACCGAGGACCATAGATCGCAATTTGAGCCGGCGATGAGCTGGAAATCGCTCTCCTCCTCGCGGTCAGAGCCTACGGGAAGGAACCGTTTGTCCTCGACGGCGCGAAGCAGCATCGCCTGCTCATCCAGACCGAGCTCCCCGATCTCGTCGAGGAATAGCACGCCCCCGCGGGCGGAGCGCAGGAGGCCTGGGCGATCGGCGATCGCGCCCGTGAATGCCCCTCGCCGATGGCCGAACAGCGCGGACATCGCGGCATCTCCACGAATCGTGGCGCAGTTCACTTCAACGAGCGGGCCGGCGACCAGTCGCCGCGTCAGCTTCAGATCGTAGATTCTCCTGGCGAGTCTGGACTTGCCGGAGCCAGTGGGTCCCGTCAACAAGATGGGGGCCTTCGATGCGATCGCGACCCGCTCAATTCGCTCCATGAGCTCATTGAACGCGGTATTCCGGGTGTCGATCCCAGACTTCAAGAACGACAACGCATCGCGTCGCTCCTCCTGAAACCGCGTAGCGATCCGGTCGTAACGGGAAAGGTCGAGGTCGATGATCTGAAACGAACCCGCTCCGGGTTGTTCCCGCCGTGGCGGCGCCGTTTGGATCAGACGCGCCGGGAAATGCCGGGTCTCCGTCAGCAGGAACAGGCAGATCTGTGCGACGTGCGTTCCCGTTGTTATGTGAACGAGGTAGTCCTCACGCTCGGTGTCGAAGGTGTAGGACTGCGTGAATCGGTGGAGCTCATCGAAGACCGCCTCAAAATCCCAGGGCGCCGCCATGGAGATCGTCCGAAGGCCCACCTCGGTCTCCGGGGAAACGGTCGCGACATCCGCGAGGAGCTGCTTCGCGACCTTCGTGTGCTTTCGATCGAAAAGGAGCTCCAGACGGCTCACGAGGAGGTCCTCGTGTTGGCAAAGTGAAACGGAGGGACGCCACCAATTCCAGCGATCTTCGCCGACTCCGGCGTCGAGCGTCGTTCCGACGAGGCTGAAAACGACGGTGGGCCTGGCGACTTTATCCATATGGATAGCATACGATATTCTAATATCTATTTGTCGGGGGCTGCGTTCGATTCCTGTGACGGCCGTATTCATACAAAAGTAAGAAAATAAATGACTTAATTGCGTCGCGCGGCGCCGCGAGGCGGTTGGCACAGCCTGTGAAATACGGGACTCCGACGAAAAAGACAAGGAACGACGATGAAGTCGGAGGAAGGTGATGGCGAACCAGAAGCTGTTCTCTTCTTGGATGGGCCGGATGCTCCGGAAGGCCGACACACGAAACGACGAGGGAGCACCGGCCTACTCACTTCCTCCGAAGCACACGCTGGCGCAGTACGCGATAACGGGATGCCTCAACGGCACTTTCTACGCCAGCGATGCCGCACAGCTCGAGGACATTCTCGAGCTGTGCGGCGGGGTCGAGCCGGGGTTCATCGCACGAACGGCCGTTCACGCCCGTGAGGTCGGCGCCATGAAGGACCTCCCGGCTGTGCTCTGCGCAGTTCTTGCGGTTCGCGACGGAGATCTGCTCCCGAAGGTGTTTCACCGCGTCATCGATTCTCCGCGGATGCTGCGCAACTTTGTCCAGATCGTTCGCAGCGGTGCCGCCGGTCGTAAGTCGCTCGGGACCCGACCGCAGCGCCTGGTCCGCGGTTGGCTGCGTGACCGGTCGGATGACGCGCTCTTCGGCGCCTCCATCGGGACCCGGCCCTCGATCGCGGACATCGTGCGCATGGTGCACCCGAAGCCGATCTCACCGTCCCGCGAGGCCCTGTACGGTTACCTCCTGGGGCGCAAGCACAACACCGAGGCTCTGCCGGAGTTAGTCCGTCGCTACGAGGCGTTCAAGGCCGATCAGACGCAAGAAGTCCCGGATGTGCCGTTCCAGATGCTGACGTCGCTCGACCTGACCACGGAGCACTGGACCGACATTGCCCGTCGGGCGCCATGGCAGGCAACTCGTATGAATCTGAACACGTTTGCCCGTCACGGGGTCTTCGAGCGGGAAGGGATGGCCGAGCTGATTGCTGACCGTCTGCGCGACGCGGTCGAGATCAGAAAGTCTCGCGCAATGCCGTACCAACTTCTCGTGGCCTACACGCAGGCGGGAGCCGATGTCCCGCGGATCGTCCGCGACGCCCTGCAGGACGCGGCAGAGATCGCGATCGCGAACGTGCCGAGGGTGGAAGGCCGCGTTGTCGTGTGTCCTGACGTCTCGGGCTCGATGGCATCGCCGGTCACTGGGCATCGAAAGGGAGCGACAACGGCAGTGCGTTGCGTCGACGTCGCCGCGCTGATCGCTGCGGCGGTGGTTCGCCACAACCCGACAGCGGACGTGCTTCCGTTCAACGATCGGCTCGTCGAGGTCAAGACCAACGCGAGGGATAGCGTGATGACCAACGCAGCACGGCTTGCCGCGGTGGTCGGCGGGGGAACGAACTGCAGTGCGCCGCTCGTTCATCTGAACCGCATCGGGGCCAGGGCTGATCTCGTGATCTTCGTTTCGGACAACCAGTCTTGGGTCGACGCGCGGCCCGGCTCGGCTACGGCGATGATGCGTGAGTGGGAGACGTTCAAGAGTCGGAGCTGGTCGGCGCAACTGGTGTGCATCGACCTCCAGCCCAACCGGACGACGCAGGCATACGACCGGGACGACATTCTGAACGTCGGGGGCTTCTCGGACGGCGTGTTTGATGTTGTCTCCCGGTTCGCGCGCGTCGGACACGCGGCCGGCTCGTGGGTGGAAGCGATCGAGAGGATTGAATTGTGAAATGCGTCGGGGCGAATGCTTGCGGGAGTACATGGTCATCCGGGTTCGAATCCCGGGCACGAGAGCCGCAAGGTCCTCGTGATCCTCTCGCTCTTTCTCGTCGCCCCATTGTTCGGCGGGCCGAATGCCGCTGGGGACTACACTTGTCCGTGAACGTCTCGGCGATTCTTGTCGGCCCAATTCGTTCGAGTTGTGAGGGGTGGCGAATGCCGGTGGAACTCCATGAACGTCTCGGTCCCCGGTTCGAATCCGGGCGGCCGGTGCAAACACCGGGCCGTAGCTCAGCGGGCAGAGCAAGGCGCACGTTTCACCTGAACTTGTCGCCACCCTTCGGTCTTGGTTTACGTCCGAATGTCGCGGGGGTGAGATTGTGATCGCGTCCGATGTCATCGAGATCGATGGCTCGCTCGGCGAAGGCGGGGGACAGATTCTCCGGTCCGCGCTCGGGTTGTCGCTCGTCACCGGACGCCCCTTCCGCATTTCGAACCTGCGCGCGGGGCGAGAGAAGCCTGGGCTGCTTCGACAGCACCTGACCGCCGTGCATGCGGCCGCGGAGATCGGTTCCGCTCGTGTCGACGGCGGCGTGATCGGATCGCAGGAGCTGACGTTTTCTCCAGGAGCGATCAAGCCGGGATCATTCCGTTTTGCGGTCGGTACTGCCGGAAGCGCCACGCTCGTTCTTCAGACCGTGTTGCCGGCACTCATGGTTGCGTCCGCCCCTTCTGAGCTCGTCATGGAGGGGGGAACCCACAATCCCTTCGCGCCACCGTTTGACTTTCTCGAGCGTGTTCTCCTGCCGATTCTCGGCCGGATGGGTCCGCGTATTGTCGTCGAGCTCGACCGTCCAGGGTTCTACCCGGCAGGAGGCGGAAAGTTCCGCGTCAGAGTCGAACCCGTCGCGCGCCTTGGGCGACTTGACCTCGTTGATCGAGGGGAGATCGTTCGGAGGCACGCGCGCGCAAGGGTCTCGAATCTCTCCCGTGGCATCGCGGAACGTGAACTGGAAGTCGTGCAGGGGGCGCTTTCATGGCTCCCGGAATGGCTCGCGGTGGAGGAAGTTCGCAATGCCGTTGGGCCCGGCAACATCATCACTCTCGAGATCGAGTCTGAAAGGGTTTGCGAGTTGTTCACCGGCTTCGGGAGGAGAGAGGTGCCCGCGGAGCGGGTGGCCATGGAACTCGTTGGCGAAGTCCGCGACTACCTGGCGTCCGGCGCTCCGGTCGGCCCGTACCTTGCGGATCAGTTGCTGGTACCGCTGGCAATCGCCGGAGAGGGAACCTTCAGAACCGTTCGTCCCACGCGTCATACGCTGACCAACGTGGAGATCATCCGGAGATTCCTCGACGTCGAGATCGAGGTGCAGAAGGGCGAAGACTCGCAGTGGACGATTGCAATCGGGCGTTCGACGAAAGGACGAGCTGTCAATGAAGGCTAGAGAACTCAAGAATCTCGGGATTCCGACTGGAGCGGCGATCGACGTCGCTTTGAAGGCTATCGGTCTCGCTCGCGACAGCGGTCAATCGGTGGGCGACATCCGCACGGCGATCCGAGCCGTCGCGGCGGATCCGGAGTCCTTCCGAGACGACCCAGCATTCGGTGACTTGGCGCGCACGCTGCTCGCCAAGACGGATGCACGCGCGGCGTATGTTCCTCGCGAGGTGTCCGCGCCGTACCGGCAATGGGGGACCGACCTTGAACCCACCGCCGTCCAGCAGCTGCGGGACGCGTGCTCGCTGCCTATCGCGGTTCGAGGAGCGCTGATGCCCGATGCCCATCAGGGGTATGGCCTACCGATCGGTGGCGTTCTCGCAACTCGAAACGCTGTGATCCCGTACGCGGTCGGCGTGGACATTGCCTGCCGAATGAAGCTCTCCGTGCTCGATCTGCCGCCTGCGCACCTGACGGCGCAAGCGGAACGACTTGAGAAGGCCGTCGAAGCCGAAACGCGTTTCGGAGTGGGGGCGACGTTCCGCCACCCGCGCGAGCACGGCGTCATGGATGAAGACTGGTCGGTTACTGAGCTGACGAGTCGACTGAAGGACAAGGCGTGGGCACAGCTTGGCACGAGCGGAAGCGGCAACCACTTCGTCGAGTTCGGCGTGTTTGAGCTCGATGAGCCAGATCTCGAACTGCAGCCCGGCCGTTACCTCGCCCTTCTCAGCCATAGCGGAAGCCGAGGAACGGGGGCGACGATCGCCGATCACTACAGCAAGCTGGCCATGCGAATGCACCCGGAGCTACCCGACCAGCTGTCTCGACTCGCGTGGCTGGATCTCGATTCCCAGGAAGGCATGGAGTATTGGGCCGCGATGGAGCTGATGGGGAAGTACGCCTCGGCCAACCACGCTTGCATCCACCGCCATGTCGCGAAGAACCTCGGCGCACGCGTCCTGCTGAGCGTGGAGAATCACCACAACTTCGCGTGGAAGGAAGTGCACGACGGCGAGCAGGTAATTGTGCACCGCAAGGGCGCGACTCCTGCGGGGACCGGGACAGTGGGCGTGATTCCGGGATCGATGGCGACGACCACCTACATCGTTCGCGGAAAGGGGAATCCGGATTCACTCGACTCCGCCTCTCACGGAGCCGGCCGGCTCATGAGCCGAACCCGCGCCAAGGAGACGTTCCGCTGGCCGGAGGTACGCCCGTTGTTGACGGAACGGGGCGTCACGCTCCTGTCCGCCGGGCTCGACGAGGTTCCGATGGCGTACAAGAACATCGAGTCGGTGATGGCGGCGCAATCTGACCTCGTCGAACCGTTCGCTCGGTTCCAGCCAAAGATCGTGAAAATGGCAGCGGCAGGTGAGCCGCCGGAAGACTGAGCTCTCGTGCTGGGACGCTGGAGCCGCCGCGTTGTTGGTTCGCGCGCACGCGGCAACGCAGAGAGCAGGGGACACCTCATTCCGACCGACGGTTAAGCTTCCCGGCATTCATTGCTACTCCGTACAACCCATCGACCACCCTGGCCATCGCCTCGAAATCGAGCGTCTCCGGACGGTCGTCCTTCGTGTGATAGTTCGCGTTTCTCATGTATGCGGTATCCGTGACCATCACTGCTGGATACCCGTTTCGCCAAAAACTCAGGTGATCGGACGCATCGATCCCGGGGAGTTGTGGGCCGGTAAAAGCCACGATGGGAATCTCGGAAGCCCCCCGCATCGCACGTTTCACGAACCGCGTCAGTCTGCTGTCCTTCCAACGGCCGACGACCATCACGAAGTTTCCAGTGGTCGGATAGATGCAGTTTAAGAGCAGGTTGTTCCAGGGTTGATCCTTGGAGTAGAAGCCAATCATTTCGACCGAGATCATTCCCGATACAGGCCGGCCGACTGAGCGGAGCGATCTTGCGTACACAGCGCTTCCCATCTCGGTCGAACCGAAGTACGGAGGTTCCTCGGTGCTGAACGAGACGAGATCGATGCGGCCACTCGGCGGAGTGTTGCCAAGCAAGCGTCCAAGCTCAATGAGGCCGGCCACGCCACTCGCGTTGTCATCGGCGCCGGGATGCTCGCCGAACACGTCGTAGTGCGCCCCGATTATCAGCGACGGACCGCTCTCAGGACCGAACGACGCGACCACGTTTCTGTACGTGTGGCCTCGCGCCGAGTAGGGTTGGACGTTTACTCTACCGCGGCTCGCTCGCATCGCCTCCTCGACGTATGTCGCGGCCGCGGTGAGGGCATCGTCGTCATCGCTACGACGAGGCGGGCGACTCGAGCACAGGTAATCCACGTGCGCTCTCAGGTTCGCCGCACTCGCGTGGGTCGGTACGACGGTCCGAATCGGAAACACAGTCGGCGCCGTGAAGACCATGAGCAACGCGACCCAAACCAGAACCAGGGTGAGCGCGACACCGACCCCAATCCGCGCTAGGCTTCGCAAGAGCCGTTTGGTCATGGACATCGGGCGTCATCCTTCCAGGTGTCCACGTGGGTGTCCATAACGCTCGTAAAATTCGGTCGCCGGCCGTAACCCTCGTCATTCGAAAAGGCAACGAGTCAACAAAGGGTTGACATCCCGTTCCCGCAAGGGAGTGCTGGTTCGAGTCCAGCCTCCGGCACCAACCGAATGCCGTGCCGAGCGTACTACTGGATCGGAGGGCACCACGGTGAGACACGCGACGGCTTTGCTCCTCGGAACCGCCCTGATTCTGTCCGCCGGAGCCCCGGCAGTAAGCGCACCCGACACGGCGTACCCCGAGAGTGAACGGATCGCCAAGAGCTTCAGCCTCGCTTCCGGCTCCCGCATCGAGATCTCGACGATCGCCGGTTCGGTCGAGATCGACACGACGTCCGGGCGGACCGCCGAGGTCGAGATCGTCCGAGCCGCGCCGACTCGAAGAGAGCTCGACTGCGGCGCAATCGTGATCGAGCAGGTCGGCTCGACGCTCAGGATCCGAAGCGAGAACCGGTGTCAAACCATCCGCAGCTCGCACGTGGTCAAGTTAAGCGTTCCGAGGGACGTGAACCTCAGCCTTCGAAACATCGCGGGACACGTGCGCATCGGATCGACCGACGGCATGGTGCGCCTCGAGGGCATCGCCGGACATGTCGAAGCCGAAGGGCTTCGCGAGGCGAGGATGGTCTCGCTCGCCAATGGGCTAGCGCTGACCGTTTCCGACCTGAGCGCTCGCGGAATCAGCGTCATCAGCGTGAATGGCGCCATCGATCTCGCCGTTGGCCCCCGCGCCGACGCCGAGGTGATCACCCGCAGCGTCACGGGTCACATCGACAACGAGGTGCGCGGGGCTCGCGTCATCGAGATCGACGACGCGAATCAGCGCGCGGTCATCGGCTCGGGCCGCGGCAAGATCGAGATCATCAGCGTCGTCGGGACGATCAGGATCCACGGTTAGGAGCCCGGCCATGAAACGTGCGGCATCCCTGATTCTCCGAGCGGTCTTGACCCTGTCCATCGGCGTCGCGAGCGCCCGCGCGGGTGACACCGATCGCGACCGCCGGACGTTCGACCTCGCCCCAGGCTCCACGGTCGAGATTTCGCGGATCGCGGGCCCCGTCGAGATCAAGACGACGCACGGGACCCGGGCCGAGGTCGAGGTCTTTCGCGAGGCGCCCACGCACGAGGATCTCCAATGCGGCGCGGTCGTGATGGAGCAAACGGGTACGACGCTCCGGATCCGCAGCGAGGACCGGTGCGAGATCGTTCACATCATCGAGCATGTCACGTTGAGCGTTCCGGACGACGCCGATCTCAGCCTGCGGAGCATCGCGGGCCACGTGCGCATCGGATCGACGAACGGCATGGTGAACCTCGACAGCATCGCCGGCCACGTCGAGGCGATGGAGCTTCGCGAGGCGAAGCTGATCTCGCTCGCCAGAGGGTTGGACATGACGGTCTCCGCGCTGGGCGATCGCGGCATCACGGTCAGCGCCGTCACGGGCAGCATCGATCTCGGAGTTCGGGCGGGCGTCAATGCCACGCTCGTCGTGCGCAGTCTGGCCGGCCGATTTCAGAACGACCTGGCGGGCATCGAGCGCTCCTGGGATGGCGGGCAGGTTCACCGCGAGGTGCTCGGTCGCGGCGGCGGCAAGATCGAGATCGACCGCGTCGTCGGCACCCTGCGGATCCACGGCTAGAACGCACGTGTGACGATGGTCATGGAACGAATCAACAAATGTTGTCGCCTTCCCGCAAGGGAGTGCTGTGACAACGATCGAGCAATTGCGCGGGGGGCCTCGTGGGGCGTTGATCGGGGGTAAACTGATCGGCGATTGAGATGGAGGACGGAAGGATGAGCACGAAGAGCCTCATGAGCATTCCATTGGTTGTCGCCCTCGGATTCACGGCGGCGCTCGCCGCCGACGCGAAGAAGCCGTCACCGAGGACCGTCGAGATCTCGGTGACCGAATCCGGGTTCTCGCCTACCAAGGTCAGCGTGAAGAAGAACGAAGAGGTGACCCTCGCATTCAAGCGGACCACCGACCAGACGTGTGCGACGGAGGTCGTCCTTCACGTCAACGACAACGACACGGTGGAAAAAAAGCTCCCGCTCAACGAGGTCGTGCCCGTCACGGTGAAGTTTTCCAAGGCGGGAGAGCTTGGATACGCGTGCGGGATGAACATGTACAAGGGCGTGATTGTCGTCCAATAGCGGAGCGCGTGGCGCTCGACGGCGGGGGGGTCTTTGCCGCGGTGGCGCATCGTTCCCGATAACGATGCGCTTCGGCGGATGGACGTGCCACGGCGAGAGGTGGTCGAAACCCTGAGGGCGGCGCTTCAAGGGCTGGAGCATGGTCGGAGTGTCGATGGTCCCCAGCGCATCGAGCGCGTGCTCCGCTTTCCAAACGACGGGCGCGTGAGCCCCGAGAACCTCAAGAGGCTTCCGATCATCCGGCCGGATGGAACCGCCGTGGAATTGGGACAGCTGGTCCGATTCGAAGAGAGAGCAACCCCGAGCATGATCCGCCGCGAGGCTGGTCAGCGCCGGGCCGCCCTCAACATCCGTGGCTTCTAAGTCGCGCCGCTCGAGCGGAGAGCTCTGGCGACCAGCGGCTCGTGGAGGCGCTCCCGAGCTATGATTGGCCGGGGTTCCCATGGCGACAGTAGAGGAGATCGAGCAGTTCAAGGTGTTCGCTTGTCTCGATCCGGCCGACCGCGTACGGCTCTGTCGTGTTGCGGCCGACATCTCGCTAAGCTCCGGCGAGTTCGCGGTGCACGAGGGGGGCGAGCGGGCGCTGTTCGGCGTGCTCGAGGGTCGGATCGAGGCGGTCAGGCTCGTCGACGGTGTTGCGCGCGTGATCGGCGAGCGGCGGCCCGGCGACGTCTTTGGAGAGGTTTCGATAGCGCTCGGCATGCCGCACCCCGCCGGGTTTCGGGCGGCGGAGCCATCGCGTATCTTTCGGATCGAGCCGCACGACTACCACGCCCTCGCTGCGATCGCCCCCGAGCTCGGGAAGCAAGTCGGCCTCCTGGCGAGCCACCGAATCGCCGGGCCCAGAGGGCTCCAGGCCATCGTGTCGCAAACCGCTCCGTTCCGGGCGATCGTCCTCGGTCATCGGTGGGACGCCTCCTGCGCCAAGGTGAGGCACTTCCTCGACCGGAACCAGATCCCGTCCCGATGGCTCCAGCCGGACGTGCCCGCGGACGCGGAGCAGTGGGAGGGTCAGCTTCCGGCCGACGGAGACTATCCGGCCGTCCGAATCGTGAATGGCAAGACCGTGGTGCGGCCGCAGCTGCGCCGGCTGGCCGAGCTCCTCGACATCGCGACCGAACCGGCGGCCGCGGAGTACGACACGGTGATCGTCGGAGCGGGGCCCGCCGGACTGGCAGCCGCCGTGTACGGCGCGTCCGAAGGACTCCGAACGATCGTGGTCGAGCGCGAGGCGCCGGGCGGACAGGCGGGCACGTCCTCCCGGATCGAGAACTACCTCGGCTTCCCCTCAGGCGTGTCGGGCGACGAGCTGTCGAGCCGGGCGCTCCAGCAGGCGCGCAGGCTCGGCGCCGAGATCCTCGTCACACGATCGATCACGCGGATCGACGTGGCGACGCGTCAAACCTACCTCGATGGCGGCGACGTCCTGCGGGCACGGACGATCATCCTCGCCTGCGGGGTCTCCTGGCGACAGCTCGCGCTCCCCGGGTTCGACCGCCTCGTCGGCAAAGGGATCTTCTACGGCGCAGCACGCAGCGAAGCCGCGAACACCCACGGCCTGGACGTCCAGATCATCGGTGCGGGAAACTCGGCGGGCCAGGCGGCGCTCTTCTTT
Organism: uncultured Acidobacteriota bacterium; assembly: GCA_964647625.1. Lineage (GTDB taxonomy): Bacteria > Acidobacteriota > Polarisedimenticolia > Polarisedimenticolales > DASRJG01 > DASRJG01. The sequence goes on along the minus strand of CAZYHZ010000020.1, from coordinate 15,219 downwards.
TCGTCCCATGCGCGGAGCGTGACCATCATCTACCGGGGAGACTCGCTCGCGAAGAGCATGTCGCGATATCTCGTGGACCAGCTCGCCACCCGGGCGAACATCCGCATGCTGTATCGGACCGAGGTGAGCGCCGCGCACGGCGACACCTCTCTCGAGGCGATCGACGTCCGCGGCGCCGCGACCGGCGAGACGACCCGGCTCGCGTCGGGCGGGCTGTTCATCTTCATAGGCGCGGATGCGGAGACCGCGTGGCTCCCACCCGAAATCGCACTCGACACCAAGGGCTACGTGCTCACCGGCTCCAACGTGCTGGCCGCGGGACGGTGGCCGCTCGAACGGGACCCCTACCTGCTCGAGACGAGCGTCCCGGGCGTCTTTGCTTGCGGCGACGTGCGATTCAGTCCGGTGAAGCGGGTCGCAGCCGCCGTGGGCGAGGGGAGCATGGCCATCGCGTTCGTGCACCAATACCTGAGAGAAGCAGGCCAAGGCCACGCGTAAGGGCGCGTGTCACTGACAGGTGCCGGCCGTGCAGGTCTTGCCCGCCTGGCAATCGCTCGTGGCGTTGCACGTCTCCCCCGTGAGGTGGGCGCGGTTGGCGTTCCACTTCCAGTAGGACGAGTAGCCGTCGTCGTTGCCGAGCGTCTGCACCACTGTCACTTTGTTCCCGGCGCCCAGGGTGAGTGTGTCGATGTCGCCGTCCGTGCCCGCCACGTCCGGCTGTGTCGGGTTGATCACCGTGACGAAGCAGCCGACGACCTTGCAGCCGCCGACGAGCAAGTCGAGCAGCGAGTTGCAGTTGGGACCGACGGGCTGGCCGGCTCCGCAGTAGGTGTATGCGTGCGATCCGGCGCAGGCCCCACAGGCGTTGGCGCCGCCCTGCGACAGGCTCTGGGAGATCGGGACCTGTGAGAGCGACTCGACCGTGATGTTGCCGCACAGGCCCTGGCCGGTACCGCTGGCCGTTAAGGTCTGGAACACCGTCAGGCCGGCGGCCAGCTGAGCGGGCGGCGGCGCGGGCACGTTGGGCGCGGGGTTGCCGTTGAGGGTCGCTGCGATGCGCGAGCCGCGCATGCGGAGCACGCCGCCGAGTACCCCCGACAGGCTCATGTCCCCCGGACCGGCGGTGAGCGCGCGAGCGGCGAGGGCGCCGTTGCCGAGGATGCTGTTCGCCAGGCCCGTCGTGTTCACGCTGGTGGGGTCGGTGAGGAACCACCAGTCGATGGGGCTATTCCCGGGCCAGGCGCCTTTCGCCGGGTCGAGCGCGCTGGAGAGGACGCCGATGGTGAGGCCGTTCGGGTCTGCGACTCCGGTGAGATCGTCGAGGCCGTACAGCTGGGTGAGGATGTTCGTCGCGCCGTTGTCGATGTCGGTCTGGAACTGCGGGTTGAACTGACCGACGGCCGTGGCGGTGAACGCGTGAGCCCCGAGTCCGTTCGTGGCAGGCGTGCAGGACAACGCCGCAGGCGCCGCAGTGGTCTGAAGGGCCAGCGACGTCATGCGCGTGATCATCTCGTACTTGCAGGCCGAGTCGCAGCCGTCGAGGTTGTAGTGATTGCCGTCGTCGCACTGCTCGCCGCTCGCCGCGTCGATGCAACCGTCGCCGCACGTGGACGCCAAGCACTGCCCGCTCGCGTTACAGAACCCTGTGGCGCAGGCTGTGCACGCGGGAGCGTTCGCCGCCCCGGGCTGGCACGTCGGCGCCGTCGTCACGACGCACGTCTCGGAGCCGTTGCAGCTGTTTCCGTCGTCGCAGTTGTTCCCGCAGGCTCCGCAGTTTCCGGTGGCCGTCAAGTTCGTCTCGCAACCATCGCCGGGGCTGGTATTGCAATCGCCGTAGTACTGGTGACACGAGGCGATCGCGCAGGCGCCGGACACGCACACGGGGTCGGCGTTGGGCAGGGAACAGGAGGTCTCGCTGCCGGGACCGTCCACCGTGCCGTCGCAGTCATTGTCGATCCCGTCGCACACCTCAGGGCCCGTGATCACGCACGGGCTCGTGATCAAGTAGAACTGCACGGTCGCCACCGGCGGCGCATCAGCCCAGGTGCGGTCCTGGGTATCTCCGAGCTTGTTCGCCGGGGCGACGACATTGGTCTTGTCGGTGGAGCGGTAGACCTGGAAGGTCGGCTCGCCGCCCGTCCAGGTGAGGGAGACGCTTCCCGGCGTCGCAGTCTTCGCCACCCGAACGGTGACGCCATCCTGAGCTTGGGAGGCGGCGAGGAACGCGACGGCCATCCACACTGCGAGGAACACGACGCTGCGAACGTGTGGTTTCGACATGAGCCGACCCTCCCCCATGGTGCGCGGGACTGCCTTGAATGTACCGCGGGGTCCGCCGGGTGCCAAGCAGGTCGCGGTCACGCCCAACTCACGACACCGGCTGCGGCCGCTCCGCCTTCCACTTCGCCAGCAGCTCGGCCTCTCGCTCCGGCGTCGGGCCGGCCTTGAGCTTCGTCGGATCCGGCAGCTTCGGAGGCTCGTCGCCCTTCGCCTTGGCCGCGTCCTGCAACTCCTTCGTGACCTTCACGCGCCGCTCGACCTCGCCCGGGAACCACGCGAGCGTGGCGGCGACGGTGTCGGAAACCGGGCGGAAGGTGATGCCGGCTTTCAACGCGCGCGCGTTGCTCCACGTGTGGAAGCCGGCGAGATCGCCGATCGGAGGGACCCAGATCGGGAAGCCGTCCTCGCCGCCCTGGCCGTTCTTTTCGAGCCAGTCGGCGGGTATCCACATCGCCGTTGCCCCGCCTTTCGTCGGAGCGAGGCACGCCTCGATCACCTCGCCCCACTTCGCCGTGCGTTCGGGACCGACCGCATTGAACGTTCCTGCGGTGCCATCTTCCACGAGCCTGACGAGGAACGCGGCGAGGTCGCGGACGTCGATCCACGAAACCGGATCGTCCGGCGATCCGGGGGCCAACACCTCGCCGCCGCGGGATGCGCGCACCGGCCAGTAGGTGAACCGGTCCGTCGGGTCGCCCGGCCCGACGATGTACCCCGGGCGCACGACGGCAGCCCGGCTGGGAAACGCGGTCTCGGCCGCGTTCTCGCAGAGCGCCTTCAGCGCTCCGTAGTTCTCGTAATTGGCGCCCATCGACTCGACGGTCGGATCGGCGATGGTCGCGAGCGACGCCGTTTCGTCCGCGCCCACCGCTTTGTTGCTCGCGTACGCCGAGACGCTCGAGATGAAGATGTACTGCTTGGAGCTCGGCGCCAGCAGCTCGCCGGAGGCTTTCACCATGCGCGGGTAGAAGCCGGAGTTGTCGATCACCGCGTCCCACGACTTGCCCCGGAGCTGCTCGAGCCCTTTCGGCGTCGCGTCCGGGTGCAGCAGCTTCCCGTCCGGCCCCTTCTCGTCGTCGGCGGGCAGCAGCGGGTCGCGATTGCCGTAGAGATGCTCGACGTTCTTGTAGGGGAACGGGAGGAATTTCTCGCGCTTGCCCCGATTGAAGATCGTCACATCGTGACCGCGGTCGAGGGCGACCTCGACCGTCTTCGGACCGAGGAACCCCGTGCCGCCGAGAATGAGGATGCGTTTCTTTCGAGTCGACACGTGAGCCGTCTCCTTCGCTTCCTTGTGGCACGAGACGGACAACGAGGCGCCGGCGAGCGCAGCGCCGGCGGCGATCAGCGATTGACCGAGGAATTCGCGCCGGGTAGGGGACATGGATGCCTCCAACGACGTGGCCTTATACGGATGCGCCGCCGTTTGGATTAGGCGCCGCGTGGCGTCAGGCAGCGCGGCGCCAGACGAGAAATGCGCTAGAGTCCGCGGGTGCCGCTGAATCCCGGAACCCACCTCGGCCCGTACGAGATCGTCGCGCCCCTCGGCGCCGGCGGCATGGGCGAGGTGTATCGCGCAAGGGACACGCGGCTCGGACGCGACGTCGCCGTCAAGGTCCTGCCGCAACATCTCTCCGCGAGCGCCGAGATCCGCGCCCGGTTCGAGCGCGAGGCGAGGACCGTCTCATCGCTCAATCACCCGCACATCTGCACGCTCCACGACGTAGGACGGCAAGGGGAGACCGACTATCTCGTCATGGAGCTGATCGAAGGCGAAACGCTCGGGCAGCGGCTCGCGAAAGGGCCGCTGCCGCTCGCCGACGTCGTGAAGTTCGGAGCGCAGATCGCCGACGCGCTCGACCGCGCGCACCGGGCGGGTGTGTCGCACCGTGACTTGAAACCTGGCAACGTCATGCTCACCAAATCCGGAGCCAAGCTGATGGACTTCGGGTTGGCGACCGCTTCGGGATTGGGGCCTTCGACCGATCAGACCAGTTCGCCGACGGTGGCTGCGCCGCTGACGGCGGAGGGGACGATCCTCGGGACGTTTCAATACATGGCGCCGGAGCAGCTCGAGGGACGTGAATCCGATGCCCGTGCGGATCTGTGGGCGCTCGGCTGCGTTCTCTACGAAATGGCGACGGGCAAGCGCGCGTTCGACGGCGGAACTCAAGCCAGCTTGATCTCCGCGATCATGCGCGACACGCCCCGGCCGATCGCCGAGCTGGCTCCCACGACACCGCCCGCGCTCGACCACCTGATCCGCATGTGCCTGGCCAAGGATCCGGACGAGCGGATTCAGACCGCGCACGACGTACGTCTTCAGCTTCGATGGATAGGCGACGGAGGCTCAGTCGCGAGCGCGCCCGCTACCGTCGTGACGCGACGCCCCGCGGTGGCTCGCCTCGCGTGGGCCGGGTGGGCGGCGGCCGGGGTGATCGCGACGGCAGCCGCGATCGCGTTCTTGATGCCGGCCGGCCGTCACGACGAGCGCGTCACGCGCACGATCGTTCCCGCGCCCGAGGGCGCGCTGTTTCTTTTCGCGGGCGACAACGCGGGGCCGCCCGTCATCTCGCCCGACGGTACGCGCATCGCGTTCGTGGCCGTGGACGATCGCGGCGGCGCGAGCATCTGGCTGCGGGAGCTCGCTTCACTGAAGGCCGATTCGATCCCGGGGACGGAGAACGCGACCTACCCGTTTTGGTCCGCGGACGGCCACTCCCTCGGGTTCTTCGCCGATCAGAAACTGAAGCGCGTCGACGTCGCCGCCCGACAGGTGATGGCCGTGTGTCCCGCCCCGGGGGGGCGCGGCGGGACGTGGAGCGCTTCCGGGGTCATCGTGTTCTCGCCCGATTTCCAGGGCGCGCTCCAGCAGGTCCCAGCGATGGGAGGGACACCGCAGCCGCTGACCACACTCTCGAAGCCCGAGCAGACGACTCACCGCTGGCCGCATTTCCTCCCGGACGGGAAGCGTTTCCTCTACTTTGCCGGCAATCACGAGAACGTCGGCGGGACGGAGAATTCAGTCTGGGTCGCTTCCCTGGACGGTCACGAAAACCGGAAGCTGTTCTCGGGCGCGACCGACGCGCAATACGCCGGCGGCTACCTCTTCTATGTGCAGGACAGCGTGCTCGTCGCCAGGCCGTTCGATCCGCGCCGGGCGGAATTCACGGGCGATGCGCGGCCGACCGCCGATCGCGTGCAGTTCGACCCCTCGACCTGGAAAGCCAACGTGTCGCTGACGGAGGCAGGTGTCCTGGTCTACCAGCCGACGGGAGGCACGCAGGGCAGCGAGATTCAGCTGCGCGATCGCAGCGGAAGGCTGCTCCGCAAGGTCGTCGAGAGCGGAAACCACTTCGCGGTGAGGCTCTCGCGCGACGGCAAGCGGATCGCCTATTCCTCGCAGCTCACGCCGAGCGGCGACATCTTCGTGTACGACATCGAGCGAAACCTCAGCCGGCGCCTCACCACGGGGGAGGAGGACGAAGACGTTCCCGTGTTCTCGCCGGACGGCCGGTGGATCGCGTTCACGAAGCGGGTCGGGACGAAAGTCGAGCCCGGAGAGTACGTGACCATGCTGATGGACTCGGACGGCGGATCGCCGCGGATTCTGCTGAAGGACAAGCAGGACCTTTGGCCGATCGACTGGTCGGCCGACGGTCGCGAGCTTCTCGTGGGGTCCGGAAATTGGAACACGACGCTCGCCGACCGTATCGGAGTCGCGCACGCGGACGGATCGGGCTCGATCCAATGGCTCGACACCGGCACGCGTGGCTTGAGCTTCGCCCGGTTCTCGCACGATGGGCGGTGGGTGGCGTACGGCGTGGTCAACGGGAGCGAGCAGACCGTGTTCGTGATGGCGACTCCGGACGCGTCGCGTGCGATCGAAGGCGGCTCGCCCCGGCGCGTCCAGATCTCCGTGCACGGCGGCGTGCTGCCGCAGTGGGGCCCGGGCGACCGCGAGCTCGTCTACATGCGCTCCGACGGGACGATCGTGAGCGTCCCGTTAGCATCCGGCTCGATGGAGCCCGGCCCCGAGACGCCGCTCTTTCGCGCGCTGCTCCGTCCCGGATACTCCACGCTCGACATGAGCGCCGACGGAAAGACGTTCGTCGTCAATACGCTCGCTTCGGAAGGCGCTGCGCCGATCGTCGTCCTGTCGAACTGGATGCGCGAGTTGGAGAAGCGATGAGCGTGGCGAACCGGGAGAGGGCGTGGCTTCCGTCGGGATTCGCATCGCGACCACACGGTATAACCTTTCTCGCGCAGCGGGAGGGTGCATGGAGCGGTTCCGCGAAGGGGTACGACGTTTCCAGAGCGAGGTGTTCCCCCGGAAGAAGGCGCTGTACGAACGGCTCGCGGAGAGGCAGAAACCGCACGCATTCTTCCTGAGCTGCGGCGATTCCCGAATCGAGCCCTCGGTGCTCACGGGGACCGAGCCGGGGGAGATCTTCGTCGAGCGCACGCCGGGAAACATCGTGCCGGTCTATGACGTCGCGGAGCGAGTCGGCGTCTCGTCGAGCATCGAGTACGCGGTGGCCGTCCTGGCCGTGCGGGACATCATTATTTGTGGGCACTCTGCTTGCGGTGCGATGCATGCCTTGCTGCATCCCGAGCTGCTGACGAACATTCCCGCGACCGCGCGGTGGCTGACTTTCGCCTCCGCGGCTGTGGCACGGCTCGGATCGTCTCCTCCCGAACCCGACGAGGAGTCACGCCTGAAGCGATTGACCCAGCTCAACATCGTCGAGCAGATGGCGCATCTGCACACGCATCCCGCCGTCCAAGCCCGCGTCCACGCGGGCGACATCGGGATCCACGGCTGGTTCTACGAGATTCACACCGGGCGCGTGGAGGCCTACAACCCCGCGACCGGCGCGTTCGAGCCCTGGCCCTGACCTTCCCTCACGCGGAACCGAGTTAGACTCTACGGCTTCAAGACAGCCCGGGGAGGAATCATGATCGTGCATCGAGGGATCGCGGCCGGCGCGCTGCTGCTCGCGGCGGCGCCGGTTTTGGCCCAGGACGTTCCCGTCGTCGAGCGGACGCTCAAGAACGGGATGCGCCTCGTGATGGTCGAGCGCCACGAGCAGCCGACGATCGCCTTCGGCTGGATGGCGCGCGTCGGGAGCGCCAACGAGCGTGCGGGCATCACGGGCATGGCGCACATGTTCGAGCACATGATGTTCAAGGGCACGAAGACGATCGGCACCAAAGATGCCCAGCGCGATGCCGAGCTGAACGATCGTCAGGACGTGGTCCAGGCGAAGATCCGCGAAGAGCTGTCGATCCTCCGCGAGAAGCAGCGCCGGGGCGAGATCGCCGACATGATGGATCCGAAGGCGCGCACGCCGCGCCTGCAACAGGCGCTCGACGAGTTCGACCGCCTCGTCAAGGAGCAGCGCGAGCTGATCGTCAAGGACGAGATGGACAAGATCTACACGCAGGCCGGCGGCACCGGCCTCAACGCGTCGACCAACGAGGATCGCACCTTCTACATCGTCAGCCTGCCCTCCAACAAGCTCGAGCTGTGGTTCTGGATCGAGTCCGACCGCCTCGCGAATCCGGTCTTCCGCGAGTTCTACAGCGAGCGCGACGTCATCTTCGAGGAGCGCCGCCAGTCGCTCGAATCGCGCCCCGGCGGGGTCGTCGACGAGGCGTTCAACGCGATGACGTGGATGGCGAGCCCGTACCACTGGGAGACGATCGGCTGGCCGAGCGACATCTCGCAGTTCACGCGAGAGACCGCCAACGAGTTCTTCGCGACCTACTACGCGCCGAACAACATCACCGCGGTGCTCGTCGGCGATTTCAATCCCGACACCGCGGCCGCGCTGGCGGAGAAGTACTTCGGCCGCATCCCCGCGAATCCCAAGGGCGTGCCCGAGGTGATCACGCTCGAGCCGAAGCAGCCGGCGGAGCAGCGGATGATGGCCGAGGTCGACACGACGCCCTCGCTCCAGGTCGTCTTCAAGACGGTGCCCGCCGTCCACAAGGATGCGCCCGCGCTCCAGGCGTTGGCCGGCATCCTCGGCGGCACGCCGATGTTCCAGGGCCGTCCCGGAGGTCCGGGCGGCGTGCGGCCGCCGTCCGGCCGCCTCAACAAGTCGCTCGTGCTCGATCAGAAGGTCGCGACGCGCGCGTCCGCCGCCTCGCACGGGATGAAGCTCGGCGGCACGCTCGAGTTCGACGTGACGCCGGTCCCCGGGAAGAGCCCCGCGGAGCTCGAGGCTCCGCTCCAGGCGGAGCTGGACCGCGTCGTCAAGGACGGCGTCACCGACGACGAGCTCGCGCACTTCAAGAACGCGACGCTCGTCGGCCTCTACAACCGGCTCGAGACGAACACCGGCGTCCGCGAGACGCTGGCGCAGTACCTCGCCGTCGGCACCGTGCAAGATTTCAAGGACGCGCTTCCGCGCGTCCAGGCGGTCACGAAAGACGACGTGCAGCGCGTGGCGAAGCAGTACCTCGTCAAGGATGCCAGGAACGTGCTGATCACCGTGAGGAAGGAAGGCGACGCGCCGCCCGAGGGCCGGAGACGGCGGGGCCCGCGCCCGCCCGGCTCGACCGAGAAGGAGGGGCAGTGATGATCCGCAAAGCGGCGATCCCGATCCTCATCGCGGCGACGGCCGCGTTGGCACAGCCGATTCCCGACCGTCCCGAGAAGCTCTCCTACGCGCCGATCAAGTTCGACACCCCGAGGGTCAAAGACACCAAGGCGAAGCTGGCGAACGGCATCCCGGCCTTCGTCGCTCCGAACGGCAAGGAAGGAACGCCGCTCGTGCGCGTGACGGTCTCGTGGCGCGGCGGCTCGTACATGGACCCGAAGGGGAAAGAAGGGCTTGCCGCCCTCTACGGCTCGCAGCTCGCCCAGGGCGGCACCGCGAAGCTCGACGCATCGCAGCTCGAGGACCGCCTCGAGGGTCTCGCCGCCAACCTGACGAGCTCGTGCACCGACACGAGCTGCAACGTCTCCCTCACGGTGCTCGACAAGGACCTGAACGAGGGGCTCGACTTGATGATGCAGGTCCTGACGCAGCCCGCATTCGCACAGGATCGCCTCGACCTCGCCAAGCGCCAGGGCCGGCAGCGCATCGGACGCCGCAACGACGACGTTCTTTCGATCGCCGGCTACCAGTCGCGGTACTTGCTCTTCGGCGAGAACCACTTCGCGAGCGCGGACGACACGATCGCCAGTCTCGAAGCGATCACACGAGAAGATCTCGTCGCGTACCACGCGCGCGTCCTCCATCCGTCGAATCTGTTCGTTGCCGCCGCGGGTCAGTTCGACCGCAAGGCGATGATCGCGGCGCTCGACCGCACGGTCGGGTCGATCAAGGCAGGCGCCGACGCAAAGGTCAGCCCGCCCATTCCCGCTCCCGACTTCCAACGTGTCGCGGGCCTCTACTTCGTCGACAAGGACGGGCCTCAGGCGGCGGTCCGCTGGGCGTTCCCCGGCATCCGCCGGAACGATCCCGACTGGTACGCGGCCTACGTCACGAACCAGATCCTGGGCGGTCGCGGGTTCACGAGCCGACTCATGAAGAGGATCCGCTCGGACGAGGGGCTCACCTACGGCGTCTACTCGAGCCTCGAGCCGGGCACGTACTGGCGCGGCGACGTCATCGGAACGATGCAGAACAAGAACCGGTCCGTCGCGTTCGCGCTGCGGCTCGCTCTCGCAGAGATCAAGAAGCTGAAGGAGCAGCCCGTGAGCGACGAGGAGATGCGCGTCAACAAGGACGGCATCATCGAGGCGTTCCCCAGCCAGTGGGGCACGAAGCAGGCGATCGCGACACGCTTCGCCGACGAAGCGCGCGAGGGCTGGCCCGAGGACTGGTGGGCGAGCTACCGCGAGAAGATCCAGGCGGTCACGTCGGCCGACGTGCAGCGCATGGCGAGGAAGCTCTACGACGTCGACAAGATGGTCATCGTCGTCGTCGGCGCCTCCGATGTCGAATCCGGCGACCCCGACCACGCCGGCGCCCTGAAGGACGCGACGCCTCTTCCTTACAAGAAGCTGCCGCTTCGGGATCCCGCGACGCTGAAGCCCATCCCGTGAGCTGAGAGTCCGGCTACTTCGTCTTCGCTTGCCAGTTGACGAGGACGTTGAACGGCAGGAAGTCCGGCGGTGGCTCGCGCAGCACGAGGAATCGCCGGCCGTCCGGGGCGACATCGTACGATCCGATCTCCGCAGTCGTCGTGAAGACCGGAGTCGGCGGATCGCTCGTGAACGTCGCACCCGCGTGGACGGCGGCCTCGAAGAGCGTGTGCTGGGCCACGTAGTAGAGCGACTTGCCGTCGCGCGACCAGAGGGGGCCTGCGCCGCCACCGACGGAAACCTGCACGCGAGAGCCCGGGCGGCCGAACGGCTCGACGTACACCTCCCCGCGTCCGGTGTCCGTGGAGGTCCAGGCCATGTAGCGGCCGTCGGGAGAGACCGTGAGGCCCGAGCGGCGAGAGGTCGGAAGCCCGGTCACGGTGTCGTCCACCGTGCCGTCGAGACGAACGACTTTGTACTTCTGTTCCGACGACACGAGAAGCCGGTCGCCGGGCAGCCACGAGATCGGGAAGTCGACGGCCGATGTGGCGAAAACGCGACGCGGGGCCGCGCCGCCGTCGACGTCGAGCACGTAGACGTCCGGCGGCCCGTCCTTGTCCCAGCCGTACGCGATCGACTTGCCGTCGGGGGACCACAGGACGCGTAGCTCCGACCACTCGTCGTTCGTCAGCCTCGTGGAGGTGCCGCGCGCCAGGTCTTCGATCCATAGGTCGCCGGTGCCGCGGCGCCGGTCGCTCCGGTAGACGACGGCACGCTTTCCGTCGGGTGAGATCCGCGCGTCCTCGTAGAGCCCGGGGGAGCCGAGCACTCCAACCTGGGATCCCGTTCGATCGAACCAGACGGGCGTGTCGTCGGGCTGGGGCGTCTGATAGACAATCGTGTTTCCCGCGGCATCGAAATCCGCGCCTCCGTTCGGGTGGAAATAGCTCACGCCGTCGACGATCGGGACGGGCTGGCCGGACACTTTCGAGCTACCGGAATCGAAGGGCTGCGCGAAGAGGGTCCCGTCCTGCACGAACAGGAGCCGTCCCGCCACGGCGACGGCCGTCGAAGCGAGCGGGAGCACGAGGCGTCGATCCTGCGCGTCGGGCAGGCTCGCAAGGAAGATCCCGCCCGGATTCCCGGTCGCCTTGGAATCGAGGCGCGCGACGTAAAGGAATCGTCTTCCGTCGGACAGGAACCGGGGATGCAACGCCAGGCCGGGGATGATGACCCGATCCTCGCCATTCCCGGCGGCGATGCGGTGGAGCCCCGATTCGTCTCCGGAAAGAAGCACGCCGTCGCCGCGCCACGAATCGAGCCAATGTGAGGTCGTGGAAGCCAGCGGGCGCGCGAGCCATCCGTCGAGGCGGACCGCGATCAGGCCGCGGGGTGTGTTGACGGCGATCTCGGTTCCGTCCATCGACCAATCGACGAGCGCGGAATCGTTTCCGACGTTGGGCACCTCGACGGGGCGGGCGTCGTCGAGCCGGCGGATCCAGACGCCCGTCGTACCGTCCGCCCGCTGTCCGCCGAGCGCAAGCGTCTGTCCATCGGGCGAAACCTTGGCGCGATAAAGAGAGACCCCGGGAACGCTCAAGGCGAACTGCACCGGCGTGACGCCTGTCTTCGGAGCCGTCCCCGAGGCCGGACGGAACGAGAACCCGCGAAACACGAACCCCACGATGATCACACCGGCCACGAGCCCCATCGCGGCGATCGCGAGACCCGCCTTGTCGCGGGGCGCCGGTTGTGCCGCGGCCGGAGTCGCGCCGCTCGTCGGTGCGACGGCGCCCGACTCCGACTCGGCCGACAGCCACGCGAGCTGCCTTGCGATGTCCCCCGCGTGCTGCCAGCGATCCTCGGGCGCTTTTGCGAGGCAGGCGCGGACGACGCGCTCGAGGCCGGGCGGAGTCAGCGGCTGCAGCTGCGTCATCGGCGGTGGCTGCCGCTCGAGAATGGCGGCGATCAGACTCGCCTGGCTTCCGCCCTCGAACGCGCGGCGACCGGTCGCCGTCTCGTAGAGAACCGAGCCCAGCGAGAAGATGTCCGAGCGCGCGTCGGCCTCGAGCCCCTCGACCTGCTCCGGAGACATATAAGGAAGAGTCCCCAGGAGCATTCCGACACCGGTGAGCGGCGTCGCGGCCGTCATCGTGCCGCTGGCGAGGCCCGGCGCGGCCGCCCCGGTGGCCACGCGCGCCAGGCCGAAGTCGAGCACCTTGACGCCCGACTTCGTCAGCATCACGTTCGCGGGCTTGAGATCGCGGTGAACGATTCCCGCCTTGTGCGCTGCGGCGAGCGCGGCTGCGAGCTGCGATGCGATCGCGAGGGTCTCGCCGACCGGCAAGCCCTGGGCTGCACCACCGGGGCCCACGTTCCGGGCTAGGCGCGCGGCGAGGGTTTCACCGTCCAGGAATTCCATGACCAGGTAGGCGACGCCCGCGTCGTGCCCGACGTCGTAGACCGCGCAGATGTTCGGGTGCGACAGCGCGGCGACCGCGCGGGCCTCTCGGTCGAACCGCTGCCGGCGGTCGGGGTCGTCGTTGCTTCCGGCGGCCAGGACCTTGATGGCGACCGTCCGGTCCAGTCGCGGATCGCGCGCCTTGTAGACCTCTCCCATTCCACCGGCGCCGAGTGGCGCCACGATCTCGTAGGGTCCGAGGTGATTTCCCGGGGACAAGGCCAAGAGGAGACTCCCTATCTAAATGAAGCGCGGCGGAGATTGTAGGGGGAAACGCAGGCGCATCGAGCACGAATCCGTCATCGCGATCGCCCGTCCGTAACGAGTGCGCTCACCGGCGACCAACCCTTCCGCGCGCTCGACAAGCACCGGGCGGGTCCCTACCTTTCGCTCCGAGTCGTCCTCACGGGAGAAGCCCATGAAGCACATCGTCCGCATCCTCGTTCCGATCGCAACGCTGGTCGTGCTCGGCACGGCCCGCGCGGAAGCTCCGAACGTCCGCGTCGCGCGCGTGAGCTACGCCGCGGGGGACGTCTCCTACCAGCGCGGCGACAGCGACGGCTGGAGCGCGCTCCCGGTCAACACACCGCTCGTCCCCGGCGATTCGATCTACTGCGGCGACGACGGGCGCGTCGAGCTGCAGCTTCCCGGGGGAGACGCCGTGCGCCTCGACGCGGGGACGCAGCTCGACCTGATCGAGAGCCGGGACGGGTTCGCGCAGTTCGGCGTCCGGAGCGGCTACGTCAGCGTTCGCGCGGGGGCCGGCGGCCGTGACGGCGGCGTCGAGCTCGACACCCCGAGCGGCGCGGCGACGGTCCAGGAGCCGGGTACGTATCGCGTGCATGTGAGCGACCGCGCGGCGAGCTACTCCGTGCTCAAAGGCCGGCTCAAGGTGGCCGCGGACGGGCAGCAGCTCGACGTCGACGATGGCGAGCGTCTCAGCCTCGAGGGTACCGACAATTCGACTTACGCATTCGACCGCATCGAGCCCGAGACCGCGTTCGATCGATGGGCGTACGATCGCGATGTGCGGGCGCGGGAATCGTCGAGCGCGCGCTACGTCCATCCGGACGTCGTCGGGTCCCAAGATCTCGACGACCACGGAACGTGGCGGGCGTCGGCCCAGTACGGCCGCGTGTGGAGCCCGTCCGAGGTCCCGGCAGGCTGGGCGCCCTACCGGGAGGGTCGCTGGATCTGGCAAGACCCCTACGGCTGGACGTGGGTCTCCTCCGAGCCGTGGGGTTGGGCGCCCTACCATTACGGCCGCTGGGTCTACGTCGAAGGCGCGTGGGGCTGGGTCCCGCCGCCGGCTCCCGGATTCAGCGGACCGGCGGTCGTCGCCGAGATCACGCCGGCCTACGCGCCGGCCCTCGTCGCCTTCATCGGAGGCAGTCACTGGAACTTGAGCGTCGGCCTCGGAGGCGGCGGCGCGATCGGGTGGGTGCCGCTGGCGCCTGCGGAGCGCTACGCCTACCCGTGGGAGCCCGCGCCCCGGGTCACGAACAACTACACGAACATCACGATCGTCAACGCGGTCACCGTCGTCAATACGACGACGTTCGTCACCGGCCCCGTTCACCCGATTCATGTCGACCGGCGCGAGATCGTCCACGCGCCGGTGATCGGTTCCACCGCCGTCGGCGTCGTGCCGACGCACGACAGCCTGTGCGTATCGCGTCGGCGTGAGCCGGAGCACGCCTTCGCCCCGGGCCGCGACGAACGCCGGCCGCTCGTCGTCCGCGTCGCGCCGCCGCCCCGTCCGGTCCCGTTCAAGGAGAAGGTCGTGGAGATCGAGAGGACCGGCCGCCCGTACCACGAGCGCGAGCACGACCGCGATCTCACGACCGGCGTCGCCATGATCCCGGCGACGTCACCGAGGGAGCACGCGGGATGGCGCCCGCGGGACGAAGCCGAGGCGCGGCGGCCGGCCCCGGTCGCTCCACCGGAATCCGGTCGATCCGCCGAGGATCACGGCGAACGCCGCGGATACGACAGGCGAGTGGACGCACGCGACGAGTCGCGCGAGACGCGCGAGGCCGAGCGGCCCGCCCCGGCGTCGCCGTGGACGAAGCACGGCGCGGCGCCGCCCGCACCCGCTCGAAGCGTTCACGATTGGCATCCCACGTCGCAGGCCGAGCCGCCCGCGACGCACGCGGCCGCGCCCATCCACGAGAGCCGCGAGCGTGGGCCCTCCGAGACGGCGCACACGCCACACGCCGACGCGTCGCCCTCCGTCGCGCCGCCCGCGAACGCGGCGCCCGCGAGCGCGGCGCCGCCGCAGAAGCCCCAGCCGAGCCCTCATCCGTCGGCCGGCCGCAAGGAAAAGCCCAAGGGGAACGCAAAGGGAAAAGACCCGAACGGGCAAAGCGAATCCCCCGGAAACCGAGCGCGGGCGGCGGGACACATTGCCGCGCACGCGTCGCGCAAAGAGGATTGG
>CAZYHZ010000019.1:0-72641 GCA_964647625.1 uncultured Acidobacteriota bacterium | reverse complement strand
GCATCACACACGACCCGCCGGCCGGCAATCTCGATTGGTACCTGATACGCGCCTACAACTCAGGAGGCTTCGGCCCATCCGGGAGCGCGACGGCCGGTCCGCGCATCCAGAACTCGTCCGGAGCGTGCCCGTGACGCACGGCTGATTGCGGATCCGACGATCGACGGGAAAGCCCCGCTCTCGAAAGAGGGCGGGGCTTTTTTCGTGTATGGTCCTGCCGCGTGAAACGCGAGGAGAAAGACCGGTCCGATCTTCCGCTCTGCGCCGGCCTCTTCGTGCTCGCAGCAGCGACGCGCCTGCCGTTCCTGTGGGCGACCGTCGATCGCGACCTGCCCTTCAGCGTCTTCTACTACGGTGACAGCCGCATCTACCGCGAGTTCGCGCTCACGCTGCTACGCGGCGGGCTCTTCGACCAAGGCATCCCGCTGCACCCGCCCGCGTTCGCCTACTTGTTGTCGTGGATCATCGGCCTCGTCGGCGAGCACCCGACGCAGATGCGCGCCGTCATCGCCGTCATCTCGAGCGCGACCGTCCCGCTGACGTATCTGTTGGGACGAGCGATCTGGGACCGCCGCACTGCCATCGTCGCGGCAACTCTGGCAACGCTTTCGTTCGGCCTGTGCGTCACCGCCGTCTCGCCGAACGTCGAGTCGATCTACATCCCGATCCTCACGGCCCAGGTGCTCCTCACGGTGCTCCTGGGGCAAGCGCTGGATTCGGGCTCGCGCCGTCGCGTCGGGCTGCTCGTCGCGGCGAGCGGCGTCCTGCTCGGAGTCGGCACGCTCGCGAGGGCCGAGCACCTCGGCTTGGCGGCGCTGATCCCGATCGCGCTCGCGCTGGCTCACCCCGAGCAGTCGAAGCGCCGCATCGCCGGGATCGCCGCCGCCATCGCAGCCCTCGCCATCGTCGTCACCATGCCGTGGGCCCTCCACAACCACGAAGCGCTCACGCGATTCAACGCGGTCACGACCGGCCTTCCGCGACCCCTTCCCACATGGGTCGGAGTCTCGGCGACAGGTCCGCTCGTCTTTGCGATGGCGAACAACGCGAACGCCGACGGCACGTTCCGGCCCGACGCGATTCTTCCCAGCATGGGGCAGGGCATGATAGAGATGCGCGACCCAGCGCAGCTCGCCGTTTACTTGGACGGCTACCGCATGGGTTGGAGCTTCCTGCTCGGCCGGCCTGTGGCGGCGGCGAACCTCCTCGCAAGGAAGCTCGTGCTCGCCTCCGACGCCTACGCGCTCGGCTTCGGCCTGTCCAACTGGCCCGGCGGCCTCGCCGGCACGCGGCGCCCGGTCGATGTGTTCGTTCCGATCATGTGGCTGTGGAAACCGGTCGCGCTCGTGTTGCTCGCCGCCGGACTGTTCCTGTCCCGGACGATGCTGCGAAGCACGGCGATGCTCTGGCTCACCATCGGATTCGGTGTCGCCGTTACGCTGGCGTCTTTCGGTTACGTGCGCTTCTGCCTTCAGTCGGCGCCAATCGTGTTTCTCTTTCAGTCGGTCGTGCTTATCGAGCTGTGGAGCCGTCTCCGCGCCCCGCGCGCTCGGAGCGCCGTCGTCGCACTGGGTTGCCTCGTCGTCATGGCTTTACTGATTGAGCTCGCGATCGGCACCGCCCACCCGAGAAACTTCCAGGTGACCGGCAGCATGGACCCCGCCAACGGAAAGATCGTGCAGGACGCGGCGATCACACTGGTTCCAATCAATTAGTCCGCGGAGTCGATGCCGTGTATCTCTTCCGTTGCCTATGGGGAGCTCGCGGTGGCGTAGGTATTTACAAGAAGAGAGTGCTGACGACCGACGGACTGAATTGACTCGAGCCGACCGGGAGATGTCTCAGAGGCCCCACTAGAGCGTCACGCGGCGCTTCGCGCCTCTGAACGGGGCGTTCGACAGACCGAGCGAACCAAATACGCCATTGGCGTATAGTTAGGCATGCGCTTCGTCGAGACCCCTGTCTTTACCAAGCGCTAGAAGGAGTTGTTGTCGGACGAGGACTGTCAGGCGCTTCAGATCGGTCTCTTGTTGCGACCGGAGCAGGGTCCGCTGATCAAAGGCGGTGGTGGGCTTCGAAAGGTTCGCTTGGCCACGAGAAGGGCCGGCAAGCGAGGCGGCATCCGCTTGATCTACTACTGGAATCGGAGTGACAGCACGCTCTACGTGCTGTTCGCGTATGCCAAGAGCGTTCAAGAGGATCTGACGGCGGACCAGCTGCGAATCCTGGCGCGAATTGTTCGAGAGGAGCTCAAATGAGGACCAACGACTTCGACGACCTCGTCAAGAGCGTTCGGCAGGCTGGAAAGATCCGTCGCAAGAAAATGCGCCCCAGCCGTACGACGACTTTCAAGCCTGCGGACGTCAGACGCATCCGCGATCGCCTGGGAAAGTCGCAGACCGAATTCGCGTTGATGATTGGCGTCAGCGTGGGAACGCTTCGTAACTGGGAACAGGGGCGGCGAATTCCGGACGGACCGGCGCAGGCGCTTCTTCGCGTCGCAGCTCAGAACCCCGAAGCCGTTGCGAGTGCGTTGAGCGTGTGACGGCGGACTCCGGTGCGACCCGCACCGGTGTTTACGAGGTCATCAGTTGGAATCCATCGACAACCGCTCCGACTTCCGAAGCCGCGTGCTCCCGGCGACGCCGTCCGAAGTCTTCGCGGCGATGAGCGATCCGACGCGCGTCGCTCGTTGGTGGGGGCCGGCGGGATTCACGAGCACGATCCACCAGTTCGACTTCGTTCCCGGCGGCGCCTGGCGCCTGACGATGCACGGGCCCGACGGTACGGACTATCCGAACGAGAGCCGCTTCACCCGCATCGAAGCCGACAAGATCGTCGAGATCGAGCACCTGTCAGGGCATCACTTCATCTTGACCGTCGGGCTGCGTGCGACAGCCGGCGGGACCGAGGTGAGCTGGCGTCAAACGTTCGACACCGTCGAGCATTTCCAGCAGATCGTCAAGTTCGTCACCGTCGCGAACGAGCAGAACCTCGACCGATTGTCCGCGGAAGCTCAGCGCGTGGAGAAATAGCGCCGCATCACCACGGGTCGTAGCGCATGTCGATTCGGTGCGTGCCGGCGGGAACGGGGACGGCGCGGAACGCGCCGTCCACTCGCAACAGCTTCGCCGGCGCGCCGTCGATCGTCGCCGTCCATCCGCGGACGAGGGTGTCCGAAACGACGAGGAAACCGCCGCCACCGGAGACCGCGACCGACAGCGAGCGGCTATCCTCGCCGGTGATCGCCGCGGTTCCCCCCTCGCCGGCCGCAGCCTCAGCGGAGACACCCGAGGCCGCAAGCTCGTCGCGCTCGACGAGCGCCGTGTGCTCGAAGAGGTCGTTCGACCCGGAGCGGACGGCTTCGATGAAGCCGGCATCGCCGGCGTAGGGCGTCAGCCGCGGCACGATCCGCGTGCGCGGCACGGCGAACGGATTGCGGTAGACGAGCACCGGGAGGTTGAAGCCGACCGGAACCGAGGCGCCGACTTTCAGCCCGGGCCCATCCATGGTGTGGAACGTGACGATGTGCGTGACCGACGCCGCGCCGAGCAGCATCAGCTTCTCGCGCAGCGGAGCGGAGCTCATCAGCACTTCCGTGCGCGCGTAGGTCGCCGGGGAGTACGCCTCGGTGTCGCCGTTGAATGCAAGATCGAGCCCGGCCGATGCGCCGACGTACGAGATCAGGCGCGCGCGATGCGGCCGCGCGGTGTCCCTGGCCAGACGCGGCGGAGGCTTGTACTGCAGCGGCTCGCCGCCGATGCCGTCGACCCAGACGCGCGCGTGTCCGTCCGGGTCGTCGAGGATCGACTTCGCCACGGGAGAGACGGCGTAGAAATCGGGGGTCACCGTCGGCGCGAGGTGCGCGTTGCTCAGCGCGAGGTCGGCCGTGACGAGGGTGGCGATCGACGGGAGGACGGCAAATCGCCGGCCGCCCTTCGATGCGGCGCCCCACGCGGCGAAGGCCAAGGCGACCGGGAGCATCGCGTGCGTCGCAGCGCTAAGCCACGCGGTGCGCACGAACGCGGCGAGAGGGACGCCGTCGATCGCGACGCCGCTGTGAAGCGAGAGCGCGGCCAGCCGGCGGTCGAGCCCCGCCGACACCGCGACCGAGATCGCGGCGAACATCCCGAGCACGCCGAGGAACACCGCGAGCGCGCGATGGAAGCCCGGCGAGCCCGGCATTCGCGCACCGAGCGCATCCAATCCGGCGCCCGCCAGAAGCCCGGCGGGCAGGAGCGCGGGCACGATCCACTTCGTCGGGAAGCGGAGCGCGTCGAAGCCGATCCGATTCAGGATGGGATAGATCGGGCCGTATTTGCCGAGCGCCAGAGCGAGGAGGAGCGCGAGCCAGACGAGGAGCATCGTGCGCCGCGGTGCGCGCTCCCACGATCCCAGGACGAGCAGCGCCACGACCAGGCCGCCGAAGTAGATGCCGGCGAGGAGCGGCTGGCCGTGATCGAGCGCGAGCCCCAACGCCCAAAACCCCCCGGCGCCGTCCAAGTTGGGGTTACCGAACGCATCGGAGAGCACCGTGCCGGCGAGCAAAATGGGATGGAGCGACCACTGAAGGATCCCCTCGGTCTTGAACCCGGCCCCGCGCACGGAGGTCGGGGCGTAGCGCGCGACGGCGATCAGGAGCGGAAGCGCGAGGGTCAGCGCGAGCGCCGCAGCCGCCGCCAGAGCGCCGAGACCGCGGCCGATCTCGCCGCTTCGCCCTTCCCGGCGCTCCCGCAACACATCGCCCAAGGCGATGAGCCCGGTCCCGGCGATCGCGGCGCCGAGGACGACGGGATCTCCCATCGAGAACATCGAGAACCAGGAAACCGCAACGCCGAGCATCGCTCGCGCGGTCCGCGAGCGGAACGCCTCGTCCGCCGCGAGAACCGCCCAGGGCAGCCAGCCCATCGGCCACGCGAGGTTCAGATACGCCGTCGCGGAGACCGCGGGCCCGCCGAGCGAGAAGCACACCGCCGCCACCCAGGCCGCGGATCGCGACTGCCCCCACCGGCGCGCCAGCGCGAACGCGCCGACGGCACCGAACAGCGCGTGCGCGACGGTGAGCAGCGTCAGCGCCCGCGAGGGCTCGGCGCCGAGCGCCAGCAGGTTCGGCGGATAGAGCACGCCGTAAGCGGGGTTCGCCAGAACCGGCGAGCCGTTTCCCAGCCGCCCGGTCCACAAGGGGAGGCCGGACTTCCAGGCTTCGGTCAGGATCGCGCGCAGCGGGACGAACGTTTGGTAGAAATCGACGGCATAGAAGCGCTGGCCTGCGATCGCGCGGTGGAAAAACGCCGCGATCAGCAGCGCGAGCAGCGCGAACATTCCCCAGCGTTTCGCGGTCGTGCGCTCGCGCGTCATCCTTCGAGCGAATCCTACACTGCCGCGGCCCCGATTTTCCGGGGACGTCTTGTCAAGTCCGGCGTCCCAGGACAGAATCCGCCGATTGGCCAACGCAGGGTCCGAAAACGCCGAGTTTCAGCGCAAGCTCGATGCGCTGCGGATCGACCGGGACGATCGTCCCCGTTCGCGGATGGGTGCGCCCTGGGTGGCGCTGATCGCGATCGTCGCGATCGCGGGCGCGGCGCTCGGTGGCTGGTTCCTGACGCGGCCGCGCACCGTTCTCGTCAAGACCGCGCTCGTCGAGGAGACTACGCGCCAGGCCGGCGGCGCGGCGGCGGTGCTCAACGCCTCGGGCTACGTCACGGCGCGCCGCCAGGCGACCGTCTCGTCGAAGATCACCGGGAAGGTCGTCGAGGTCCTGGTCGAAGAGGGGTTGAAGGTCGAGAAGGGCCAGGTGCTCGCCCGCCTCGACGCGACGCAGATCGCCCCCGCCCTCGGGCTGGCCGAGGCCCAGCTCGCGGCGGCCCGGCGGGCGACCGAGGAAACCGACGCGCAGCTCGCCGAAGCGACCGTGAGGAAGCGGCGGATCCACGACCTCGTCGCGAGCGGCGTCGCGTCGAGCTCGGACCGCGACTCGATCGATGCCGAGGTGGCCGTCCACGAGGCCCGGCGCGCGACGCAGGACGAGCAGGTGCGCGCGGCCGAGCGCGCCGTCGAGATCGCCCGGCAGAATCTCGAGGACACCAACATCCGCGCCCCGTTCTCCGGGGTCGCGATCTCGAAGAACGCCCAGCCGGGCGAGATCATCTCGCCGATGTCGGCCGGCGGCGGCTTCACGCGGACGGGGATCTCGACGATCGTCGACATGACCTCGCTCGAGATCGAGGTGGACGTCAACGAGGCGTACATCCAGCGCGTCACCCCGGGCCAGAAGGTCGAGGCGACGCTCGACGCCTACAGGGATTGGAAGATCCCCGCGCACGTGATCACGACGATCCCGGCCGCGGACCGGCAGAAGGCCACGGTCACCGTGCGCATCGCCTTCGACCGGCTCGACCCGCGCATCCTTCCCGAGATGGGGATCAAGGTCGCGTTCCTGGGCGACGCGCAAGCGGGTTCCGCCACGGCCCACGCCGTGCGCGTGCCGCGCGCGGCGGTGCGCGGCTCGGCGGGGCAGGAGTACGCGTTCGTCATCAAAGGCGACGGCACGCTGGAGCGCCGCGCGATCACGCTGGGCCCCGGCGGGGAGGACCCGGCCGAAGTCCTCGCGGGCTTGAGCGCCGGCGAGCGCGTCGTCGCCGCCGGACCCGAGACGCTCTCCGCGGGCATGCGTGTTCAGGAGGCCGATCATGGAAACTGAAGTCGAAGTCAGGGACATCCACAAGACGTTCGTTCGCGGGGGCGAGAAGATCGACGTTCTCCAGGGCCTCGGGCTGACCGTCGGCCGCGGGGAGTTCCTCGCGCTGATGGGCCCGTCGGGCTCGGGCAAGTCGACGCTCTTGAATCTCATCGGCGGGCTCGACAAGCCGACGTCCGGCGCCGTCACCGTCGGCGGCGTCCGCATCTCCGATCTCTCGGAAGGGAAGCTGACCGCGTGGCGCGCGCGCCACGTCGGGTTCGTCTTCCAGATGTACAACCTGCTCCCCGCGCTGACCGCGGAGCGGAACGTCGAGCTGCCGCTGCTGCTGACGAGCCTCTCGAGGGCGCGCCGCAAGACCCAGGTCGCGACCGCGCTCTCGCTCGTCGGGCTGTCCGATCGCATCAAGCACTACCCGCGCCAGCTCTCCGGCGGGCAAGAACAGCGGGTCGGCATCGCGCGCGCGATCGTCACCGATCCGACGCTGCTTCTGTGCGACGAGCCGACGGGCGATCTCGACCGCAAAGCGGGGGACGAGGTCCTCGACCTGCTCAAGGCCCTGAACCGGGAGCACGGCAAGACCGTCATCATGGTCACGCACGACCCTCATGCCGCGGAGCGCGCCGGCCGCGTGCTTCAGCTCGAGAAAGGGGTCCTCGTCGGGGCCGCCGCATGAAATTCTGGCCGCTCCTCTGGAGCAACCTGAAGCGCCGCAAGGCGAGGACGATCTTCACGCTGCTTTCGATCGTCGTCGCCTTCGTGCTGTTCGTCTATCTCGCGGCGGTGCGCGTCGCGTTCTCGGCCGGGGTCGAGGTCGCGGGCGCCGACCGGATGTTCGTGACCCACAAGACCTCGATCATCCAGCCCTTGCCGTTCAGCTACAAAGAAGAGATCGGCCGCACGCCCGGGGTCGTCGCCGTGACGCACGCGTCGTGGTTCGGCGGCATCTACCAGGACGCGAACAAAGGGTTTCAGGGTGTGTTCCAAGGCCCCGTCGAGCCCGAGGCGTATCTGGCGATGTACCCCGAGTTCAAGGTCGCCGCCGATCAGAAGCGCGCGTGGATCGAAGATCGAGAGGGCGTGCTCGTCGGCGAGAAGACCGCGAAGCGCTACGGGTGGAAGATCGGGGACCGCGTTCCGATCCAGGGCACGATCTACCGCAAGAAGGGCGGCGGCGCGACCTGGGAATTCAACGTCCGCGGGATCTACACGGGCGCCGACCGGTCGACCGATACATCGCAGTTCCTGTTCCACTACGACTACTTCGACGAAGCGCGCCAGGCGGGCCAGGGGATCGTGGGCTGGTACATCATCCGCATCGCCGATCCCGCGAAATCGGCGGACGTCGCCAAGCGCATCGACGCGAGCTTCGCCAACTCCCCGGCCGAGACGCAGACCATCACGGAGAAGGCGCTCGCCCAATCGTTCGCCAACCAGATCGGCGACATCGGCGCGATCATCCAGTGGATCCTGACCGCGGTGTTCTTCACGCTGCTGCTCGTCACGGGCAACACGATCGCGCAGTCCGTCCGCGAGAGGACGAGCGAGCTGGCGGTGTTGAAGACCGTCGGTTTCTCGAACGGACGTGCCCTCGTGCTCGTGCTGGCCGAGGCGTGTCTGCTGTCGATTCTGGGTGGGGGCGTGGGCCTGGCCGTCGGCTCGGCCGCGGTCGCGGCCGGCGACCCGACCGGCGGGCACCTTCCGTTCTTCTACGTGCCGTCGCGCGATCTCGCGACCGGCATCGCGCTCGTCCTCGTGCTCGGCTTGATCGCCGGCATCGTGCCCGCGCTCCAGGCGATGCGCCTTCGCATCGTCGATGCGCTGCGGAGGGCCTGATCGTGTTCAACGGGCTGGCCCAGGTGTTCGCGGTAACGGCGACCGCGATCCGCACGATCCCGGAACGCCGCGGCCCGTCGCTCGCGACGATCGTCGGCATCGCGGGCGTCGTCGCCGTTCTCGTCGCGGTGCTGTCCATCGGCGAAGGGTTTCGCAAAACGCTCGAGATCGCCGGCTCGCCCGAGAACGCGATCGTCAGGCGGGCGGGAAGCGACAGCGAGATGGTGAGCGTGCTCGTCGGGGATTCCGTCGACATCATCGCGCAGGCGCCGGGGATCGCGCGCGGCCCGGCGGCTCCGGGAGCCGCGCCCGGCCCGCTCGTGTCCGCCGAGCTGTTCGTCGTCGTCGACGTGCCGACGCGCGCCAAGGGGACCGCGGCGAACGTCCCCCTGCGCGGCGTGCAGCCCGCGGCGTTCGCGGCGCGACCCGAGGTGACGATCACGCGAGGCCGCATGTTCGAGTGGGGGAAGAACGAAGTCGTGGTCGGTGAGGGGGCGCTTCGCGCGTTCCGGGGGCTGGACGTTGGCTCGCACATCAGGCGGGGCCAGACCGACTGGACGGTCGCCGGCACGTTCAACGCGAAAGGTGCGGTGTGGGAGTCCGAGATCTGGGCCGATGCGCGCGTGCTTCAGCCGGCGTACCGCCGCGGCAACTCGTTCCAGACGGTGATCGCGCGCCTGACCTCGCCTGATGCCTTCGACACGTTCAAGGATGCGCTCACGAAAGACCCGCGCCTCGACGTGTCCGTGCAGCGCGAGAGCGAATACTTCGGAAACCAGGGGCGCAGCCTGCAAGCGATCGTGCGCAAGCTCGGATTCCTGCTCGCGATCCTCATGGGGATCGGCGCGGTGTTCGGCGCGCTCAACACCATGTACTCCGCGGTCGCGTCGCGAACGCGCGAGGTGGCGACGCTCCGGGCGCTCGGGTTCTCCCGCATCCCGATCGTCGTGTCGGTGATGGCCGAATCCCTGCTCCTGGCGCTCGTCGGCTCGCTGGCGGGGGCGGCGATCGCGTGGCTTTTGTTCGACGGCTACAAGGCCGCGACGCTCAACTGGGACACGTTCAGCCAGGTGACCTTCGCGTTCGACGTCACGCCGGCGCTGATGGCGCAGGGGATCGTGTTCGCTTTGATCCTCGGGCTGGCCGGAGGCTTGTTCCCGGCCATCCGCGCTGCGCGGCTTCCGGTGACGACGGGGCTCAGGGAAGCGTAGCGCCGCTGCGGATCGCCGCGGCGATCGCATCGGACAGGCGCGCGATCTCGTACGGCTTCGCGACGACGCCCACCATGCCTTCGTCGAGGAGCGCCTGGCCGGCGACGTCGAACCCGTAGCCGGTGCACAGCAGGACCTTCGCCGCGGGATCGATCTTGCGCAGCGCGCGGAAGCACTCGCGCCCGTCCATTCCGGGCATGGCGAAATCGAGGAGCACCGCGTCGAAGGGCTGCGCGGCCTCGCGGTAAGTCTCGATCGCGGAAGCGCCGTCCTTCGCCGTCGTGACCTGGTAGCCCAAGCTCTCCAGAATGTCGGCCGCGACCTCGCGCACGCTGGCCTCGTCGTCGACGACGAGCACGCGACCGGTGCCCGGGACGACGGCGTCGCTGCGACGTGCCGCGTCGGCGGCGGCGGATTCCGGGGCCTGAGGAAGGAGGATCTCGAACGTCGTGCCGACCTTGACCTCGCTGCGCACGGCGACGACGCCGCCGTGGTTCTGGACGATGCCGTACACCATCGCGAGGCCCATTCCCGTGCCCTTGCCGACGTCCTTCGTGGTGAAGAACGGCTCGAAGATCCGCCCCCGCACTTCCTCGGGAATTCCGTGCCCGGTGTCTTGCACCTCGAGCCGGACGTAGCGGCCCGGGTTCGCGCCCGGGCGCCGCCGGCATTCGTCCTCGTCGAGGTCGACGACCGACAGCCCGATGTCGAGCCGTCCGCCGTCGGGCATCGCGTCCCGCGCGTTGATCGCCAGATTGAGGACGACCTGCTGGAGCTGACCCGGATCGCCCATCACCAGGAGGCGTCCGGAGTCCGTCGTCCTGTGCACGGCGATCTTCTTGTCGATCGTCCGCTGGAGCAGGACGGTGACCTCCTCGACGATCGACGGCAGCTCGACGGGAACGCTTTCGTTCTTCCCCTTGCGGGCGAATCCGAGGAGCTGCTGCGTGAGGACGGCGCCGCGCGTGGCGGCCTTCTCGACGACGTCGGCGGCGCGCTGGACGCCTTCGATCCGCGTATCGAGGCGCTTCAGCAGGCCTGCGTAGCCGAGGATCGCCGTCAGGATGTTGTTGAAGTCGTGCGCGACGCCGCCGGCCAGCGTCCCGATCGCCTCCATTCTCTGCGTCTGCCGGAGCAGCTCGTCGCGCTCCCTGAGCTCCGCCTCGGCCGCCTTGCGATCGGTCAGGTCGCGAATGTGGCCGGTGAAGCTCGGCGGTCCGTCGAGCGGAATCCGCGAGATCGCCAGCTCGACCGGGATCTCGGACCCGTCCTTGCGCATGCCGATGCTCTCGATCCTGCGGCCGAGCACCGGTCCGTGGCCGGTCGTCAGGAAACGCTTGAACCCGTCGACGTGCGCCGGGCGCAGGCGGGGCGGGATGATCACCTCCGCGAGCGGCCGTCCCAGGACGTCCGCGCGCGAATACTGGAACATCTTCTCGGCGGCGGGGTTGAACTCCACGATGCAGGCCTGGTGGTCCATGATCACGATCGCGTCCAGGGCCGCCTCGAGGATCGCGTTCTTCCTCGCCTCGCTCAGGCGCCGCGCGTCTTCGGCGGCGCGGCGATCCGTCACGTCGAGCCCGAGCGCCACGCACCCGATGATCGTCCGGTCGGGGGACATCAACGGCTCGACGTAGGTCTCGAACTCGCGCCCGTTCCAGGTCATCTCGCACGACGCGGAGCGCCCCGCGACCGCGCTCAGGTGAGCGGACATCGCGGCGCCCGAGGGATCGTGCGCCCGGAAATGCTCGTAGAGCCCGCGGCCGACGAGCTTCTTCGGGACGATGCCGAGCTGGCCCAGGGCCGACCCCGAGATCGACGTGAAGCGCAGCTCCATGTCCGTGCTCCACATCACGGCCGGCATTTGCTCGACCAAGAGCCTGAGGCGGCCCTCGCTCTCACGCAGCATGCGCTCCGAGGCGCGGAGCACCTCGAGGCCGGACACGTCCTGCACCATCGTCATGACCTGGTCGGTATCGCCTTCCGCGGAGGTGATCGGAATCGCGGTCGCGTACAGCGTCCGCGTGGCGCCGTCGATCTCGAGCGTGATCTCGCTGTGGGCCGTGCAGCCGGACTCGAGGGCCGCCACGGCGGGACACTCGTCGCACTGGACGTTCTTGCGGCACAGCGCGTGATGGCACGGAAGCCCGGCGAAGCTCGCCGGACGATTCTGCTCGCGCAGGTGCTGCGAGAAGAACTCATTGCTCCACGTCACCCGGAGGTCGGCGCCCACCAAGACGAAGCCGACGTCGCCGTGCCGCACGACCGCGGCGAGCTTCTGCCGCTCGCGCTCCAAGACCTTGACCTGCGTCTCGAGCATGCGCGCGACGCGTTCGAACTCGGCGACGCGTTGGCGGAGACTCTCGATCGTCTCGGTGCCGGGATCGAGCGGCGGCGTTTCCACGGGCTTCTGCTCTCCGGCGCCGGCGGTCAGCCGCGCGAGCCGGCGGCCGCGGGCCGGGCCCAGCCGCGCCGGCGGAGGTATTCCTGGGCGAGCCACGCCGCGACACGCTCGACGTCCGTCACCGAGTCCGGATCGAAGGCGTCGTACTCGTGGGAGTCGACGTCGACTTGCGCGAAGATCATGTCGCCCGAGCGGATGAGCACCACGAGCTCGGACTTCGTCGAGGTCGAGCAGGCGAGGTAGTTGGCAACCTTGCTGACGTCGGGAACGTTGATGTTGCGCTTCTCGGCGACGGCGGTACCGCAGACGCCCTGGCCGACCCCGATGAACACGTGCTCGGTCGGCGCTCCGACGAACGGCCCCAGGCGCAGCACGTTGTCGGGGAACAGCTCGTAGATGCCGGTCCAGTGGAAGTTCGGATGGCTCTCGTGGAGGCGGCGGACGGCTTCTTCGAGGATCGCTCCGAACGAGGCGCCCGAAGCTCTCAACGTCTCGAGGTCGTTGCAGATCCGCTCGCCGAGCATGGCCCCCTCCGTCCGGCAACACCGGTACCCGACGAAATAAACTTAGGCGCCGCGCGGTGCCGCGCAAGGAAACCGCGAAAACCGATCGGTCAGGGCGTTGTTTTCGGGCTCATGGGCATGGAGTGGCCCATGGACGGGCTCATCACGGTGGGCCGGAGGTCGAGGAACACCATCCCCCCGGCGGGGTGCCGGCTGCCGTAGAACGGCTCCAGGCCGGAGGGGATCGCGTTGACGGAGAGGGCCGCTCCGATGCCGAAATCGACCGTGGACGTCGCGATCAGCCGGTGCCGGTAGCCCGACGTCACGCACGTCAGCGTGAACACCTCACTCTCGAGACCCGCCGGCAGCACGAGGTCGTCGCCCGTTTTCTCCACGATCTCGAGGCGGCCGAAGATCGTTCCCCGCCACGGCGCCTCGTAAGCGGCTTCGATCAGTCCCGACGAGGTCGTCGGATCGCCCGAGGTGTCGTTGCGCCCGTACACCGCCGTCGCCGCGACGTGCCCGCCGTCGGCCCAGCTCGTGTCGTACATCGCGGAGGCCGTCAGCCGGTGGACGCCCGTGTCCGGGTGGAGCGCCTCGGGGCTCGCCAGGTAGCCGTACGAAGCCTGCAAGCTCCACGCGCTCGCCGGGTTGTAGGAGACGCGGCCCGACCAGGAATCGAGCCGGCGGAGATCGAGGTCGTAGCGATTCTCGTCCGGCTCCCGACCGTTGAACCACGATCCTTCCACCTTCACCTTCGGGAAGAGCCAGCCGAGCGTGAGCACGCCGAAGCTGATGTGCGTCGAGTCCTGCCAGTGGTGGGACAGCGGCGCCATCGGATCGAACGCTGCCGAGGCTCGATGGGGAAACGCGACGGGGCCGAGCGCGGGCTCGCCGGCGGGCGCCGCATAGATCTCGAATCCCATGGCAGGGGACAGGGCGCGCACGTACTGCGCCGCGAGCTCCATGAAGAGATCGTGCGGGTGCTGCCGGTCGTGGATCGGCGCTCCGTCCAGGCTCTCGCCCGTCTGAAGGAGCAGGGGCGCGCCGTTCTTCCCGACCGTCACCGGATCGGTGCTGATCATCTGACGAAGAGTGACGAAGCCTCCGCCGGCCGGCCGCTGCTCCATCGCCATCGCCCAGCCGGGCGCCACCCACTTCGAGTCGCCCCGGTCCCCGGACTGCCGGTCGTATCCGGCGAACAGCGCGCCGTGGAGCATGATCGTCCAGGGACTCGCCGCGAGGTGGTGCCCGCGCATCGGGGTCGAATCCGGCTGCCATGCGGTACCCGAGCCCGCACGCGTGTCGGGGATGCCGAGCGGCTCCCCTGGAGCGTGGTGATGGTGCATCGCGTGCGCCGCGTGCTCGTCGTGCTCATCGCGCTGAGCTTCGAGCGGGGCCAGCGCCAGAGCGGCGGCGACGGGGAGCATCAGCATCGCGGCGATTGTGACTCCGCCGCCCCGACCGGTCCATAGTGGTTCCGAGAATGTTCGTCCGAATTGTCCGACTGCGGACAAGTGCGGACAGGGCCGCTCCAGAATCTCAAGGATTTCGCGCCGTGGATGCGGGCACCGAGATTGCGCTATCGGTCAGATGTGTTCGACCAGCCTGCTCCTATCGAGCTCATTCCTGCCGATCGATTCGTCCCTTCGTTCTGTCCGCGCCCCGACTGTTCGCAGCACCTGATCGATCCGTCCGTGTTTCGCTACCGCCGTCTCCGGACGGGGTTCACTCGGCTGTGCGACCGCCGGTTCGTTCCTCGATTCTCGTGTCGTGCGTGCGGTAAGGGGTTTTCGCAGCAGTCCTTCGCGGCAAGCTATTACCTCAAGCGTCCCGAGCTCACCGTTCCGATCGCTCACGGGCTTGTCAACGGCGCCGCCCACCGGCAGATCGCCCGGATGGCGGGCTGTGTCCACAGCACGGTGACAAAACGAGTCGCCCGGATCGGGCGGCACGCCCAGCTGTTGCAGAGCCACTGTCTGGCCGCGCTCGAGCGCATCGGAGAGCCGCTCAACTACGACGACTTCGAGACGTTCACCGGCACTCAGTACCACCCGTGCGGACTGGGAACGATGGTCGGGCATCATTCTTGGTTCGTTTACGGCCTGGGCTATGCGCCTCACCGGCGCGGCGGGAAGCTCTCGCCCTCGCAGCGGAAACGGCGAAAACACTGGGACGCGATATCCGGTAAGCCCGTCCGCGGTGCGTACGCCAAGTCCCTGACGCGCCAGCTCGATTTCATGCTGCCGAAGCTCGACGCACCGGCCGTTCAATTGTTATCCGACGACAAGGGAGACTACGCGCGGGCGATCATGCGACACCCCCTCGGCGGCATCGTCCGGCACGGCGTCTTCCCCAATCCCGTCCGAGGGCCGAAAGGATCCAAGCGCTCGCCGGAGGCTCTCGCGCGGGATCGGGCGATGTTCCCCATCGACACCTTGCACCGCTTCCTCCGGCACTCCGTGAAGGCTCATGCAAGGGAGACGATTGCGTTCGGACGACGAACGGAAGCGCAGCTCGAGCGGTTGCACCTGTTCGCTGTGTTCCGCAATCTGCTCAAGGGTCGATCGGAGCGCCGGCCGCGTTCGATCACGCCGGCGATGTGGCTGGGGTTGACCGATGCACCTTGGAGCTGGGATCGTGTCTTCGCTCGTCGGCTCCAACCCTCGCGCACGCCCGATATCGCCGCCTGGTCCGAGCTCTACGAACGCCGGATGCCGACGCCTACTCTGAAACGCTCTCCGGCGCACAACCTCAAGCTGGCGTACTAGCCAACGCGATTGCCAAGCGAGGTAGAGCCGCGTCCCGGTGCTCCGAACACCGACATTCTCGGAACCACTATGAAAGGTGCCGCTGCCCGTGACGAGACGAATGCGCTGTGGCTGTCCGATGTAGGGCGTAGGAACGAGCTCGTGGATTGTCATGCGTTCGTCGGCTGGGGGGGCCGACTTCGCATCGCCTCGCACGAGCAGCGGCATCCATGGTGTTCACGAGCGAGAGAGTGCCGCGCAATGCCCGCGCAATCCATGAGGGGAACCCCCCATCCACCCCATCAAGTTTCACTCAGAGACGGGTTCTGATCTACTACGCGGCCGTGGACCCTCGCATCCTCATCCTGACCATTCCGTCCATCGCCGTCCTGGCGCTGCTTTTCGTGCACTCGCGCCGCGTTCTTCCCGGGCGGGTCGCGGCCGCGTACTGGTGCGGCGTCGCCGCGTACGGCGTCGTCCGGGGCGTCGCGTTGAAGTGGGTGATCGACCGGACGCCGGGCGCCTCGATTCCGTACGTGATCAAGAGCCCGCTGTTCGCAGTCGCCTCCGTGTCGTTCCAGGAGATCGCCGGATGGGCGATCGTGGCGTATCTCGGATGGTGGCTGGGCTCACGCCTCAGCCGCTACCTATTCGCTCGAATCGCTTGGGCGTGCCTGTTTCTCGGCACCATCAGCTGGGCCGTGGAGTCGGCCGCCGTGGCGGCGGGATGGTGGCGGTGGACGGTCCCGGCGGCGCAGCCGATCCTCCTCGACGTCCCGAAGACCGCGCTGATCGATTGGTTCTTCGTCGGGACCGACTTTTTGTTACCCCTCGCGGTGCTCGTCTCGCCGGAGCTGCGCTCGCGGAGATCACGATACCTGGCGCTGCTGTCGTTTCCGATTCACTTCGCAAGCCACGCGCTCGCCGGTACGAGCCTCCCCGGAACCGCGATCCCGGCTCATCACTTCGTCCACTGGATTCTGCTCGGCCTCCTGCTGTGGCTGACGATGCGCTCCCCCGTGACAGACGAAATGTTTGCCGGCGAATCGAGCCCACGCGCCGCGGCATGGCTGCCCCTCGCCGCCCTGGCGATCGTGCTGGCCGATGCGGGAGCCGTCGACCTCTGGATCGGCAAGCGGCCCGTGCTCGTCTTGACGATCATTCCGGCGGCGGCGCTCGGGATCCAGGCCGTGCGGCCGAAGGCCGGATACGCGATCGCGGCGGCCTCGCTCCTTGGCGCTCTCCTGAACCCCGCATCGCTCTTCGGGGCCGTTCCCGCCGCGTTCGCGTCGTTGAGTGCGTGGGGGCGAAAGCGCGCTTGGGTTTCGGCCGTATGCGTCGTCGCGATGGCGATCGGGGCGATCTTGATCCACCAGACCGGTGCGCGGGCCGATGCCGACATCTCGCGGCGATTGAGCCACGCGCTCGGCGCCCGCGACCGGGGGGACATCGACGGCGCCGAGCGAGAGCTTCACGCGATCGCGGCCGACTTCCCCGGCTCGCACGTTCCGCTGGTGTTCCTGGGCGAGATCGCGTATCGCACCGGAAAGCTCGACGAGGCCCGGACGGATCTGAGCCGCGCGGTCGAGATCAAGCCGGACTTCGCGAAGGGTTATCGCTACCTGGCGGTCATCGGCTTGAGGCTCGGCGACAAGGCAGGGGCCGCGCGATACGCCGATCGCGGTCTCGAGCTCGCGAAAGACGACGTCGAGCTCCGGTTCCTCGCGGCGCGCGCGCACGATCGAGCACCCGAGATCTCGAGCCTCGAGCTTGCGAGCCCTCAAACGGCGGAAACGCTCGCGGCCATCGCCTTCGAGGTCGGTGACGACGCCGGCGCCGCGGAGATTCTGGACCGCGCGCTCCGGGTCTGGCCCGACCAGCGGTCGTTCTACGGCAGCCGCGTCAAGATTGCGCTGCAGCGCGGGGACGTCGCCGACGCGCGGCGAGTCGCCGAGGCGTGGGCGTCCCGGTTCCCGATGGACGGCGAAGCGCGGAGCCTGCTCGACAAGCTCGAAAAAAAGAGGGAACCGGGGACGGCCGCGGGAAGGCCATCCCCGGTTCCCAGCCAGGGGCGCTAAGGGCAGGGGCTGTTGTTGGGCACGGGAGCGCCCGTCCCGTCACGTCCGAGGATCGACTCGCCGCACGACGTCTTGCGTGCCACGAAATAGAACGACATCGTGTCGGCGGCGGGATCGGCGGCGTCGGACGTCGCCGTCCCTGCGATCGGGGCGCCGGTGCACTGCTGGTCGTAGCTCCAGGCGGCGGAGACCGCTCGCGAGCCGCGGTAGAGATCGAACGAGCCCGGGTTGCCGTCGTCGCTCCAGGAGATCGCCGTGGACCCGCCGCTCTTGCCGAGGATCACGCTCGAGCCGACCTCCGCGGGCGGGGGAAGCGGGGTGAACGTGCACTGCCCGTTACCGGGGTTGCACGCGTCCGTGGTGCACGGGTTTCCGTCGTCGCACGTCACGCCGGAGCATAGATTCGTGTTGCACGGACCGGGCAGCTTGGCGTCGGTGACGGAGATGTCGTCGATGAACCAGCCCGTCTGGTCGTTCGACGAATCCGAGCTGAACAGGAACCGGATGCGAATCCGCTGGTTCGCGTAAGCGGACAGCGATCCGCTGAACGTCTGGTATCCCGTCTGGGACGTCCCCGTGAACACCATCTGGCCGTCGGCGAACCCGGGATACCCGCACGCGGGATCGCCGAGCGGGCCGGCCATGATGCCGGGGTAATTGATCGTCGAGAGCTTCGTCCAGTCGCTGAACCCGCCGGCCTCCGTGGAGACGTCGACGTAGCCGCCGTCCCAGCCCTGCTCCATGTCGTAGTAGGAGCGGAAGCTCAGCGTCGGATTCGCTCCGAGGAAGATCGTGCCGCTCTCGAGCCCCATGCAGGCGTTGTCGGGGTAGTTGCCGCTCGGCGTCGTGACGTAGAGCTTCGTCGCGTCGTTCGTCCCGTCGTTCGGCCGGATGGCCCACGTGTTGGCGTATGCGGCGATCGAGCCGGGCGAGAACTTGACCGTGCCGGTGTCGCCGGCATCGTCCGTGTACGTCCCCGGCGTCAGCGTGCCGACGGGCACCTCGCTCAGCCGCTTGCTGTTGCCGTCGGTGTTCCCGTAGCCGTCCACCGCGCGGACGACGTAGTAGTAGCGCGTTCCGGAAGCGACCGTCCCGTCCATGTAACCCGTGCCCGTCACTCCCGTCGCCCGGAGCGTCGCCGGCCCCGGCTGGAACGACGCCGTGGTACCGCGATACACGTTGTAGGTCAGTGCCCCTCCGCAGTGAGGCGTGGCCGCGGGCCAGGCGAGATCGAGCCGGCAGTCGTTGACCGCCGGGGCCGAGATCGTAGAGAGCCCGGCGAAGTCGGGCGTCACGAGGCACGGTCCGTCGACGACGACCGAGACACAGGCCGAAGCCGGGGACGTGCACGACGCGCACGACGAGTCGGAGGCGGCCACCTGGTACGAATAGGTCTGCTGTCCCGCGAGGCCGTCCGTGTCGTGGAGCGACACCGTGGGTGCCGAGACGACCTTGATCGCCACGAACGGGCTCGTGGACGCGCAGTCTCCGGACTTGCGATAGACCTTGTAGGAGCCGGCACCCGCGACCGTGTTCCAGGAGACGTCGACCTGGTTGTTGCCGGGCTTCGCAAGCTGCACGCCGGTCGGGGCGGGCAGGGGAGAAGCGGCGCAGCTCGACGGGGTCACGGCGACGCAGTTCGAGGCGAGGCCGTAGCAGGATTCCGAGGCGCCGACCGGCTGGACCGAGTAGTAATACGGAATGCCCGGCGCGACGTCCGGATCCTCGAAATAGGTCCGGCCTCCGCCGACCGTGGCGACCGGCGTGAAGCCGAAGCCGCACCCGATCGTGTTCCGGAGCACGCGGTACTCGGTGGCGCCGGGTGAAGAGGTCCAGTTGAGCTGCACCGGGGATTTGGTGTCGCACGCGGACAGCGTGGGCGCCGCGACCGGCGTCGCGCACCCCGTCGGCTGGTTGCTCGCGTCGAAGGCGCTGCCGCACGCCGTCGCGTGGAGATCGAAGGCCTGGAAGATGATCCCCGCGTGGGGCGTTCCGTTCGACAGATCGCCGTCGTCGTCATCGATGAACCGGTACGTGGTGAACCAGTTGTTGATGCCGCACCCGTTGGTGGTTCCCGTGGGCGCGGGTCCGGTCGCGGAGTAGGACGACACCGCGAGATCGCGCGTCAGGTACCAGAGGCGGTCCATGTACTGCCAGCCGGACACCTCGAGCGGGCCCTGGGGCACGCGATAGATGTCGCCGCCGAATTCGAACGCGATCAGCTTCTTCGCGAGGTCCCAGTTCGACTGGCTGCCGATCATCGATTCGCAGTGGCAGCCGTGTCCCAAGGCACCCGCGCAGCCGTTCGTCTCGGCGCCCCCGCAGGCATAGAACTCCGATTCGCCGTTCGTCGCGGTCGACGCGCCGGCGATCATCGTGTTCCAGCGCGCCGGCGTGCCTGAATCGGGAGGATTGACGGGCGGCGTCAAGCCCGAGCGGGATCCGTTCGGGGCGTCGCCCGGGTCGGGGGAGGCCGTACAGCCCGCCGCGGTGCCGTGATAGCAGAATTTCGTGTAGTCCATGTCGCGGACGCCGCTGCACAGCTCGGAGCCGGTTCCGTAGCCCGCCTGATTGCCCCAGGCGCCCGACACGTCGAGGAGAAAGCCCGGCCCCATGCACGAGTGCTGGCCCTGGAGCAGCGCGAACGTGTCGCCCATCGCCTCGCCGGTCCCCCCTTCCGGAGCGGTGCCGGTCGCGTCGTTCTGGTCCAGGCCGTGTCCCCACTCGTGGAGGAACACGTCCGGGATCTCCCCCGTGTTGTTGCAGCCGAGCCCCGGCGTCTGTCTCATGAAGTTCAGCGTCCCGGTGGTGCCTTGCCAGAACGCGTTGCATTCCGGCGGCAGGTTGACGTTGAGGAGCGCCGAACCGGAAGCGCCGTCGACCCCCTTGAGCCATTGGTTGTTCGGCAGGTAGACGCGCGCCTTCTGATTGATCAGGTTGAGGTGATAGAAGGTGTTGCGGGCGGAGTGCGTGTCGCCGCTGCCGTTCGCGATCGTGCCGCTGTTCGGCGCCGACTGGCGCGTGGCGGGCGCGCAGTCGGTGTTCGTGTTCAGCGGGGGATTCGACAGCGAAGTCCCGAGGTCGATGTCGCCGGGCGCAACGGCCGACGCGGCGAGAGCGCCACACGTGTCGGTCAATCGGAAGTACTTCCCGTCGAGCGCCGTCGTCGCGGACACCGCGCCGGACGGGTAGCTGAACGCCCCGGCGGAGTTCGAGTAGCACGCGTTCCCGCTGCACGTCCCGCCGGCGAAATTCAGGCTGGCGTTCGGGATCGTGACGGTCGTCTCGGTGGCCGTCCCCGGCACGCAGTTCAGCGGGTCGGCGCAATTCGTGGTCGTGTACACGGATGCCTTGAGCAGCGACGCATACTCCGTCTGGTCGACGAAGCGAACCACCTGGCCGGATTTCGCATCGACCAACGCCTGCCAGGACTGAGGCGAGGCGTTCCGGATGAAGCCGAAGCGATACACGATCTCGGGCTGCCAGCCGGCGCCGATCGGCCCGGTGTACTCGCCCGTCTCGTCGGCGCCGCGCACGACCCACGTGAGCGTTCCGTTCTCCATGACGCGATCCGCGTCGGTCAGTCCGCCGACGTAGGTCGAAAGCGCGTTGCGCGCCTGCACGGCGGAAAGCAATCCCGCGGTGCTCTTGAATGGCGTCCCGACGGGGACCGTCCGGTCGACGCCGAACTGGACGAGCTTGCCGTCCGCGACGCGGAACACGACCCGCGCCCCTTCGACCGGAACGCCGCCCGACACCTGCTTGAACACGACGTTCCAGTACTGCTCCCGCTCGCCGAGATTCACCGTGCCCTTCGGGTCCAAGACCAGCTGGAAGTCCGGAACCTGGAACAGGGCGGGATAACGCTGCATGAAATCGCGCGCATCGGCTTCGAGCTCGGCCGGGCTCATCCGCGCGTAAGGCGGCGCCCAGGCGAGCCCGCGCCCTTCCGCCAGCGCCATGCCGCCGGATCGCCGGTCGAGGTAGAAGCGCCAGCTCGTCCCCGCTTCGGCTTCGAACGCGGAAACCGCCGAGAGCGTTTCGGCCGGCACCTGATCGATGACCTTCGAAAGCTCGACCGGCACGACGGTCGCGACGAAACCGACCGGCGCGATCACCCGCGCATCCAGCGTGGAGCCGCCGGTCACCCGGACGGCGTAGACCGCGGACGGCGCGGCGAGAAGCGCTCCGCCCAAGATCCCCAGAAGTCTTTTCCGCCATGTGCTCATCGTTCGTCCCCTCATCGGATGGATCGGGAAGTCAACGAACGATACGGAGCGGGCGTACGTCGGCCCATGAGGGGATCTCCCCAGGGGGGCCGGTGTTCCTCCCCCACGGAGGCGCCGCGCGCCCCGCGGAGGTCCCCCAGACCTACGATCGCTTCAGTGGATCAGGCCGCGGCGGGCGGCGTAGCGGACGAGCTCGGCGGTGTTGTGCACGCCGAGCTTCTCCATCAACCGCGTGCGGTGGTTGTCCGCGGTCTTCACGCTGATGTCGAGGACGGTGGCGATCTCCTTCGTCGTCTTGCCCTCGGTCACCAGATGGAAGACCTCGCGCTCCCTTGCGGTCAGCGTCCCGTACGGGTCCGCGCTGTCCCGCTCGGGGTGGCGGAACTGCTCGGCGAGCACGCTCGAGGCCTGCGGGCCGAAGTATCCCTTGCCGCGGTGGAGCGCTTGCACGGCGTCGAGCAGATCCTGCGCGGCGCTGTCCTTGACGAGATAGCCGGCGGCGCCGGCTTTCACCATGTGCAGGACGTACTCTTCTTCGTCGTGGACGGTCAGCGCCAGGATGCGCGTGTCGGGAAGAGCCTCGGTGATCCGGCGCACGCACTCGATCCCGTTGAGGCGGGGCATGGTGACGTCCAGGACGACCACGTGAGGCCGCGTCTCGATCGCGCGGTCGACCGCCTCCTTCCCATCCGACGCCTCGGCGACGACCTCGCACAGGCCGCTCTCCGTCAAGATCTTCACGATCCCCGTCCGCACGAGATTGTGGTCGTCGGCGACCAGGACGCGGATCACAGCGGCACCATCACTTCGACGCGCGTTCCCGCCCCGGCGGCGGAGTCGATCCGGAGCGCGCCGCCGAACAGCTCGGCCCGGTCCCGCATGCCGCGCAGCCCGATGCCGACGTCGCCCGGCTCCGCGCCCACGAGGGCGTCCGCGTCGAAGCCGCGCCCGGGGTCCGACACGCGGATCCGCAGAAGCTTCGGGGACCGGTCGATCTCGACCTCGGCGCGGCCGGCTCCCGAATGCTTGGCCACGTTCGTCAGCGCTTCTTGCACGATCCGGAACGCCAGGGTCTCGATCTCGCGATCGAACCTCTCTTCGAGCCCCGAGTGCGTGAGCGCGACCTCGAGACCGAACCGCTCGGAAAGCGTGCGCGCGAGCCAGCGCAGCGCGGGCACGAGCCCGAGATCGTCGAGCACGGCGGGCCGCAGGAGTCGCGACAGCTCGCGCGTATCGTGGAGCGCTTGCGTGGCCATGCTCAGGGCCTCGGAGATCGAGGCTCCGGTCGCCTCCGCGGAACGGCCGTTCTGCTTCGCCGCTTCGAGCTGCAGCTTCAGCGCGGTGAGCACCTGCCCGATGCCGTCGTGAAGCTCGCGGGCGAGCCGACGGCGCTCGTCCTCCTGCACGCGCCACGCCGAGCGCGAGAGCGATCGGAACCGGCGCTCGGAGGCCGAAAGCTCCTTGAAGAGCCTTTCGTTCTCGACCGCCAGCTCGCGCACGCGGGCCGCGATCGACTGGAGAGTCTCGCCGTCCGTCAACTCGTCTCCTCCACGATGCGCTTCTCGAGCGCTTCGGCGCGGTTCGGCGGAAGGCCCTGCTGGACGCGCCGCATCTCGGTCGCGGCACGGGCGAGATCGGCTTGCGCGGCCGATTCGTCCCCGCGGGCCCGCGCGGCCAGCGCCTGGAGGCGATAGAACCGAACCGTGCCCGAGTACGCGCCGCAGCTTTCAGCGAGCCTCAGTCCGTCTCCTACGACCCGCTCGGCCTGATCGAGGTCCTTGGCCTGAACCGACGCCCGCGCCAGCGCCTCGCAGGCCGACAGGCGCAGCGCCGCGTCTCCCAGCCGCTCCGCATGCGCCACCGCGGACTGCAGCCCGCGCACCGCTTCGGCCACGTGCTTTTCGGCGAGCAGCTGCAAGCCCTGGTCGATCTCGACCTTGAGGGCGACGGCGGGATTCTGGCTCGCCACCGCTTCCTCCCGCGCTTTCGCGAGCGTGGCGCTCGCCGCAGCCGGATCGCCCCCGCGCGAGAGCGTGCGCGCGGTCAGACGCAGCCACTCGGCGCGCTGCTCGTGGTTGCTCCCCTCGGGGAGCCACGCCTGCGCGCGCCCCAGGTCGTTGTGCGCCTCATCGAGCTGCCCCAGCTCGATCCACGTCTCCGCCCGCGCGAGCGTGAACTCCGCCAGCCCCCGCTCGTCCTTGAGCGCATCGAGCACCTTGAGCCCCTGCTCGTAGGACGTCAGCGCAGCGGCATAGCGGCCCTGGTACTGGGCGATCCGGCCGAGATAGCCCAAGGACACCGCCGAGGCGGGCAGCATCTCGCTCTCCCGGCTCTGATCGAGGGCCTTCAGGTACGACTTGACCGCGTCGTTCCAGTGGCCTTGGGCGAGCTGGAGCTGCCCCAGACTCTGCGTCACCGTGATCTCGCCCTCGCGGTTTCCGGTCTCGTGATAGAGGTCGAGCGCCTGATGCCAGTAGACCGATGCGTTGTCCGAATCCCCGAGGAGCTGGTTCGCATAGCCGACGTTGTTCAGGCTCTCGGCTTCGGCGCGGCGGTCTCCCAGCGCGTGGCGGATCTGAAGCGCCTCGCGGTAGCGCGCGAGAGCCTGGCGGTAGTTTCCCCGCGTCTCCTCGAGCACGCCGAGATCGTTGATGGCATCGGCCCGGCCGGCCTTGTCGCCGAGCGTCTCGAAGATGCGGATCGCGGAGGCGATCGACTTCGCCGCCTCGTCGGTCTTGCCGCTCGCGGTCTGGATCTGCGCGAGATTGCGAAGCGTCGTGGCGTACCCGCGCTGATCGCCGATCTGACGCCTCAGCTCGGCCGCCTCGGCGTACTTCTCCCGCGCGTGCTCGGCGTCACCCAGCTCGCGGTAGGCGACGCCGAATGCGTTCAGGACGTCGGCGCGCCCCTGCAAGCTCCGGAGGTTGTTCTCGACGACCAGCGCGCGGACGAGATAATCGTCGACCGCCTTGCGGCTGTCGCCCGCGAGGATCGAGTACTTGCCGAGGAGGAACAGACCGCGCGGGTGGTTCGGCGCCGCCGCCACGACGCGCTCGAGCGTCTGCCGCGCCTCGGACAGACGGCCGGCCTGGCCGTACGCATCGGCCAGGGCGACGGCGCTGTCGACGTCCGCGGGATATCGGGAGAGCAGCTCGCTCAAGACCTGCTGGGCCCGCTCGGGATCTCCGCGCAGACTCGCCTGCCGGGCCTGGGCGAGCGCCCCCAGCCGGTCGCTTGCGCCAAGCGCCGTCACGGCGTGACCGATCGCCTCGGTGGCGCGGTCTCTCTTGCCGTTCGTCTCGCACACCTCCGCGAGCTTGTACCAGGCGACACCGAAACCGGGGTCGGCCTTCACCGCCTCCTCGAGGGCGGGCTCGGCCAGGACCGAATCGCCGCGAGCGAGCAGCTCGGAGGCCTTGTGGAAGGCCGCGAGCGCCTGCGGGACCTCGGAGACGGGAACGACGGTCGGAGGAGTCGGAAGGTCCAGCGTCTTGCGGACATCGCGGCTCAGGCTCGCCACGAGCGCCCCGGGCGAGCCGGCCTCGTCCGAGATCGGAACCGGGCGGGCCAGGGCGCCGAACCGCACGAGCTGCGCGTCGACGCGCAGGAGATCGCCCCGCGCCCGCGCGCTGCCGACGACGAGCATCTCGACGTCGAGCAGATCGGCGATTCGCTTCATCGTCTCGTCGGTGAGGCTGCCGGTGTCGAGGGAGAGGTCCCGCAGCATCCGCGCGGTGCGCCCGGCCTCGACGACGCGCAGCTTCGGGCTCTGCGCGAGGGCGTCCACCAGCATCTCGGCGATTCCCGTCGACATCCAGGCGAGCGTCGGCGTGCCCGTTTCATCGTGCAGCGGAAGAACGGCGAGCGACGTGGACCGCACAGGCTGCACCGGCGCGGCCGCCGGCGCTTGCGCCGACTGCGTCTGTTGCGGGGCCGCCTCGCCGGCGCGATGTGCGAGCCTCCAGCCGATCGCGCCGAGGACGAACGCGGCGCCGATCACGCCCGCGACGACCGCGAGGCGCCGCAGCCTCGGCGACAGCGCCGGCTCGGGCGCGTCGAGGGCCGCCACGATCTCCGCCGCCGATGAGAAGCGCCGCGCGGGGGACGGCTCGAGGCATTTCTTCAGGATCACCGCGAGGCGCGGCGAGACGTGCACGCCGTGCTGCGCGAGATCGCGCGGGCGGCCCGCGATCCTCTGAGCGACGATCTCGGCGAACGAGCCGCCGGCGAACGGCAGCTCGCCGGTCAACATCTCGAACACGATGATTCCGAGCGCGTACACGTCGGTCCGCGCGTCGACATTTTCCCCCTTGGCCTGCTCGGGGGAGAGGTAGTCGGGTGTGCCGACGACCGCACCGGCTTCGGTCGCGCGCGAGCTCGCGATGGAGCGCGCCAGCCCGAAATCCGAGATGTGCGGGCGATCGCTCGAATCGACGAGGATGTTCCCCGGCTTCAGGTCCCGATGGACGACCCCCGCCTGATGGGCCGCCGCCAGCGCCTCCGCGATCGGACGGAGCAGGGCGAGCACGGCCGGCTCGTCGAGCCGCCCACGCTCCTTGAGGAGATCGCGCAGCGACTTGCCGTCCACGTAGTCCATCGTCATGAAGTAGAGATCGCCGTCCTGCCCGATGTCGTGGATGCGAACCACGTTGGGGTGCGAGACCTGACGCCCGAGCAGCAGCTCGCGGCGGAAGCGCTCGATCAGGCCGGGATCCGACGCCAGCTCGGGGCGGATGACCTTGAGCGCGACGGTGACCCCGAGCTCGTCGTCATGTGCCTCGTAGACGAGGCCCATCCCGCCGACGCCGCGCAGCGCCACGATCCGGTAACGGTTCGCGATGCGGGTGCCGGGGGTGAACCGCTTCATCGAATCGCGGCTGATGCGCGTCTTGTCGTCGCCGCTCACGTCCGCTGTCCGCCCTTGGCGCCATGGTGCGCGAGGATCCCGGCCCAGCTCGTGGACGAGCCGGACCGGACCTCGGGCAGCCGGGACGCCAACCCCTTGAGCTCTTCGTGCATGCGCGCCATCACGATAGCCAGAGCGGCGTGGGAAGCCAATGCTTCGAGTATCTCGACGTCCAGATCGCCGAAACTCGTACCCGGGCTCGGGCTGTCCGCGTAGATGACCCCGGTCAGCCGGTCGAGCGCAACCAGCGGGATGCACACGAGGGCCCGGATCCCCCCGAGGACGACGCTCTCGCGGTTCCCGAGGAACGTGTCGGCCTGCGCGTCCGAGACCGCGACCGGCTTCGAAGACGACATCACGCGCTGGATGGCCCCGACGCTGCCGGAAAACCCGTCGGAGAGAAGCTCGGGGTCGCCGAGGTTCCGGCGGGCCGCGACACTCATGCCCCCCGAAGCGTCCTGGAGCAGAACGACGCCGCGCTCGGTCGCCGACAGCGTGAGAACGGACCCCAGCAGGCTCTCGAGCAGCCGCTCGACGCCCAGCATCGGGTCGAGCTGCCGTTGCATCGAGATCGACGACCGGAACCGCTCCTCACGATGCCTGGAGTCGGACCGCTCGCGCTCCGGCGTGCTTGGCTGGAACCGGGCGAGGAGCCCCCCGAAGCTCAGCCAATCATCTTCCCCGAGCGCCGCGTGCTCGATGGGGTTTCCCTGAATCGACGTGCCGTTCGTGCTGCCGAGGTCGGACAGATGCCAGAGACCGCCCGAGTAGCGGATGCAGGCATGACGGCGTGAGACCCGATCGTCCTCGAGCACGACCGTGCAGTCGGAGTCGCGTCCGATCGTGGTCTCGGTATCGCCTTGGATCAGGAAAGAGCGGGTC
Source organism: uncultured Acidobacteriota bacterium (assembly GCA_964647625.1). Lineage (GTDB taxonomy): Bacteria > Acidobacteriota > Polarisedimenticolia > Polarisedimenticolales > DASRJG01 > DASRJG01. The sequence goes on along the minus strand of CAZYHZ010000019.1, from coordinate 45,145 downwards.
GGCTTGAACGGAAAGTGAACGGTGAGGCGGGCGAGCATGGCCCTCCGACGATCAGCTGCCGCCCGCTTTGACGAGAAGGCTGAACTTGAGTGTCGAGGCCGTGCCCCGGAGATCGCCGGCGACGTTGACGACGTCGCGTGCCGAGCGCCACACGTCCGGAATCGACGTGCCGCTGTTTTGCTTCACGGTGTCGGCGAACTGCTGGACCTTGTCGGCAGCCCCCACCGGGTCGCCGGAAACCCAGGTGTTGCGGGCATCCGTCAGCTTCGATTGGAGGGTCGAAAGCAGCGCCGCCGGAATCGCGGACGCGTTGTCGTTCAGCTTGCCCTGGAGCCGCTTGAACTTCTCGGTGATCACGGTGTCGATCGGGCGAACGTCGGCGACGATCAGGAATTCCGAGAACCCGCCCTTGTTCGCTCCGGTCCGATAGCTGCCGAGCCCGACGCTCGCGGTGATGTCCTGGAACGACTTGCCGCCTTCGGCGGCGAAGAGACGCAGCGGGGTTCCGGCGACGTAGTTCAGATCGTGCGTGTGGAGATCGATCGAAACGATGCCGCTGAAGGCCAGCGGGCCGGTTGACGGCGGCTCGATCGAGATGTCGACCGGGAATGCCGCCGGGACGCTCACCGAGCCCGGAAGCCGCGACGTCAGATTGATGTCGCTCGGATCGACGAGCTTCGCCGAGATCCCGATGCTGTCGGCGGTCAGCCCCAAGGCTTGCTCGAACGTCAAGCTGAGGTCGGTTTGGATGCCGCCTGGAAGCTCGATCGACGCGGTGACCTGGTTCTGCGTGACGGTGATGCTGCCGACGCCGGTCCCGGCATAGGCCGACACGCCGACCCCAATGGCCGCGATCATCGAACCCAGGGACAACACACGCATCGTTCGCTCGCCCTTTCCCCAAGTCGGCCTGAAAAAAGTTTACGATAGGGATAGCGTCGCGGCAACCCGCTTTCCATCAGTGATTTCCCTCAATTGCGCTTCTGTGGACGCAAGATTTATAAGTATTACGGGAACGGCGCGATCTCGATCCGGCGTGTCGTCGATTTTGCGTACATTCAATCATTCCGATTTGGGGGGTCCCATGACCGGCGGCACCCGACGTGGCGGCCACAACACCGCTGGGGCGATGGGAATCGTGGCCTTGGCGCTCGCGGTGTTGCCGACCGGGCGCAGCGCGGCGCAAGTGCCGGCCGGGGCGGGAACCCTGATCGCGTTCTCGGGCCCGAATACTCTGTCCTTCGCTCCCTCGACGGATTGGCCGTCGCACAACATCTATCGCGGCGACTTGAGCGTGTTGCGACGGACCCACGAATGCACGCAGCTGCCGGGCTCGCAGCCCGCGGCCGACAGGGCGTGCGGCATCCCGGGCACCGATTATTTCGATACGTTCGTTCCGGCGCCGGGCCAGGTCGTCTTCTGGCTGGTCACCGGAGAAAGCAGTGGCGGTGCAGAAGAGGGCTTCGGCGACGGACGCCAGGCGAGCAACGTTTGCACCTCCGACGATCCGAACCACTGGATCGACACGGGCTATCAGCACGCGGCTCACTACGGCGATCCCGGCTATTACTTGTTCCCCGCCGTCATGGACATCTGGACGGATTTCTTCCTCGGGCGCTCGACGATGGCCACGTCTCCCGAGTACAACGACAACACCGTCGAGCAGAGGCTTCAGTGTCCCGCCGGATATTGCACCGGCCTCACGAGCGCGATCTGCATCGGAGCGTTCGCGAACAACTGCGGCGGCGACGGACGCTGCCGACCGCTGTCCGTCGGGGACACGTTCTTCATCGGGGAGATCGGCGACGATGTTTCGCTCAGGCCGACCGCGGCCTCGCGCACGCACGTGATCACCGCTGACAACGGGCCCTGCGCCGGCGGCACGGCTTACACCGTTTATCCCTGGATCGACTATGCGACCGAGCCGAGCACGATCGGAACGCCGATCGCACCCGCGTGGCGGCATGACCGCCATCCAACCGATGGAGCCGCCTACCTCCTCGGCTCACTCGTCGGGGGGGCCTCGCGCGACGTCTATGGCGTTCAAGGACCCAATCTGATCGCCAATCCCGGCTTTCAAAGCGACGGTTCCGGTTCGGTCCCCGGCTGGGTGCTCACGGGTGGGACGATCACCGTGGCATCGTGGGATCCTGGAGCCGGATCGTCGCCGCCATCGAACGGGGCAAGCTGCAACACGGGCGAGGGATCCGCTCCCGCCGAATGCATCGTGCTCAACGGCTCCGGGACGGACCTGACGCAGATCGCCCCGTTCGCCGTGGATCCGGGCGAGCAGCTGATCGTTTCCGGCCTGTTCGAGCAGCACTCCGGCTGCGACTTCATCGGTCTCACGGACGATCGAGACGGGGACGGAGTCTTCACGCAAGGCAACGAGATGAAGGTCCCCTTCACGGACCTGGATGCGAAAACGAACCGGTTCGTCTTCCCGCGATGGTTCTCGTCCACGGTGATCGTGCCTGCCGGAGTCCATGCGGCCAAGTTTCTCTATCACGGCTGTGGGTCGAGCGATGACTGGCTCGACTACGTCTCCGTCCGCAGGCAAACCGGCCTCAAGAACTCGGCCGTCTCGACGAACTGGCTGCTCAACGCGCCCGGCGCGCGCACCATCTCGCTCGTCGGGGACTCCTGGATGACCCCCCTTTCCTACGGGCTGCCCTACGCGGAGTACTTCCGGTGGGGATTGGTCGATGCGCTCAACGCCCACATCGGGACCTGCGCCGGCGGGACGAACACGGGCGCGCAATGCACCTATCCCGGAAACGCAGACTGCCCGGGCAACGGGACGTGCCAGCTGACCCACCCCATCACGACGGACCAGGTGACGGTCAACGGCCATCCGGGAAACGTCACGGGCACGATCCTGTCGTACTTGCCCGGAATCCTCGCGACCGATCACCCGCTCTACGTCATCTACGACGGCGGGATCAACGATTTCGTGTACGGCGTGCCCGAAGCAGACGCGCTCGAGAACCTGAAAGAGATCGCGCGGCAGTGCATGGCCGCCGGAGCGATTCCGATCTATCTCGACATGGCGCCGGTCGTGAGGCTCGACGTGACGCCGCGTTACGGCCCCGGCACGCTTTTCGACGGCGCACGCGAGCTTCGTGACGGATTTCGCAGTTGGGCGATGGCGCTCGAGCCTCCGCCCGGCGACGGCTCGCGCGCCGAGAGGGCGACGCGGACACACGTCGAAAGCAGGAACTACTGCGGCGCCGTTCGGTCCGCCGGGACCTCGGTCGCGTGGCCGGTGAGGTAGATGAGATCGGCATCGGCGTGAGCCGCGGATCCGAACGCATCCACGCGGGCGAGGCGCGTCGAGGTCAGGGAGCGTAGCGCGTCGAGCAGGTCGAGGATGTCTCCGCGCCCCTCGCGGTACGCGGATTCGGCCATCGTCTTCATCTCCGGGAGGCGCGCCGACACCTTCGCGTCGATCTCGGACAGGGCGGCACGGCGCTCCGCGGCGACCCCGACCGCGCGCTCCAGATCCGCCCTTGTTTCGACCTCGACCGCTTTTCGCTCGAGCGCCGCCTCCTCGGCGTGTGCCCGCGCCTTCGCGATCGCGCCCTGATTGCGATCCAGAACCGCGAGAGGGATCGTGACGCCGAACGTCGCCGACGTGCTCTGCGCGTCCTTCGTGAGCGACGCGCCGCCCGAGAGAACGGGGACCGGCCATGCGTCCCGCGATGCGGCGGTGACGGCGGCTTGCGCCGCTTCCTCGCTCCGGCGAGCCGCCTGAATCTCCGGCAAGCGGCTCGAGGTCTCGGCCCAGAGCGCCTCGACGTTCCCGGCGATCGGTGGGTCGAGCTCGAGCGGCCCAGCCGCCCGGGGCGCATCCCCCGGGCGGCCGAGCAGGACAGCCAGTCGCCCGCGCGCATCGGCGACGTCGCCCCTGGCATCGCCGAGCTGCGCGTCCATCGATCGGAATTCCGTTTCGACGCGAAGGCTGTCGTATTCCGAGGCCTCGCCGGCGCCCTTTCTCCCCGACACGATCTGAGCCACGCGCTCGAGGTCGGAGCGTGCTTCCTCCAGGATCCGCTGGCGCTCCTGCTGGGAGAGCAAGTCGGTGAAGGCGACGCGCACGTCGCGCGCCTTCGCGGCGAGATCGACGTCGATGCGGGCCGCCTCGGCCGACACACCGGCCTCGGCCGCCACCGTGCGCCGCTTCCGCTGGCCGAACAGGAGGAGCGGCCATTCGATGCCCCACTCGTCGACCTGGGCCGCTCCGGTGTTGGTACCGGACCGGAGGCGCGTCCCCGCGTAGTCGAGCGAGGGGTTCGGGAGGATCCGCGCGGCGATCACGTCGGATTTGGCGTCTCCGATCCTCGCGCGCGTGGCCGCCGTGCCGGGGCTTTCGCGGTCCAAGATCGAGAGCGCCTCGGCGAGCGTGATCGTGGGCGTGTCCTTGCCTTGCGAGCTTTCCACCGTCGCGCCCGCATCTCGCGTGGGCCGGGGGGCCGAGGGCGCGAGCGGGGCCGCGACGGCGGAAAGGAGAAACGAAGCGATGACGCTCATCACGCGAGCTCCTCGTCACCCGGCGGGTGATAGGCCTCGGTCGTGAAGGCGCGGTAAGCGATCGGCAGCATGAACAGGACGACGGCGATCGAAGAGAGCAGCCCGCCGATGATCACCAGGGCGAACGGACGCTGGATCTCGCTTCCGACCCCTCGCGACAAGGCCATCGGAGTCAGGCCCAGGATCGCGAGGAGCGCCGTCATCATGACGGCGCGAAGCCGCGCGACGGCCCCCGAAACGATGGCCGAATCCAGCGGCTCGCCGGCGCGCCGCCGGCTGTCGATGGCGCTGATGACGAGCAGGGCCGCGAGAGACACCTGGCCGAGGAGCGCGATGAACCCGACCGCCGCCGACACGGAGAGATTGATTCCGCCGGCGAGCAGCGCGAAGGCGCCGCCCGTCATCGCGAAGGGCGCGATGGCGAGGACCGCGGCGCCGCTCCGTGCCGACTGGAGCGCCATGTAGAGCAGGGCGAAGACCGCGAGGACCGAGACGGGGACGATCATCGCGAGGCGCCGCATCGCGCGCGCCTGGCTTTCGAACTCGCCGCCCCAGACGAAGTAGTGTCCGGGCGGCGGCTTCACCGCCTTGTCGACGGCGGTGCGCGCGTCCGCGACGACGCTTCCCATGTCGCGCCCTTCGATGTTGAACTTCAGGGCCAGAACGCGGCTGTTCGCCTCCCGGTTGATGCAGGCCCGGCCCGCATCGAGCGACACGTGAGCCAGCTCGTGAAGCGGAATGCGTCCGCCGCCGGCGGACGGGACGGCGATGGATCCGATCGCGTCCGGATCGTCCCGCTCGGTGAACGGCAGGAGCACGCGGACCGGCACGGGACGCTCGCCCTCCCACATCTCGGTGACGACGCGGCCCTGGAGCGACGTCTCGATGACGTCCTGCGCCGCCCCGATCGTGATCCCCGCCCGAGCGAGCGCGGAGCGGTCGAGCTCCACGCGCAGCTGCGGGACGGTGGCGTCGCGGTACAGCTCGAGATCGACGATGCCGGGGACCGACGCCAGCGTCGCCTTGCACTTCTCGAGCGTGTCGCGCATGGCCTCGAGATCGGGGCCGAAGATCTTGAGAACGACCTTGCCGCGGACGCCGCTGATCGCCTCCTCGACGTTGTCCTTGATCGGCTGCGAGAAATTGAACGCCACGCCCGGAATCTCCGTCAGCGTGGAGCGCATCGCCTCGATCAGACGGTCCTTGGTCATCCCGCGCGGCCAGGCGTCGTGGGGCTTCAGGTGGACGAACGTCTCGCTCTGGTTGACCGTCTGGTCGTCGGTGCCGTCCTCGGGCCGCCCCTGCTCGCTCATCACCGAGACGACTTCGGGGAAGGTCAGGAGGCGCTCCCGCACGTCCTTCAGGATCTGGCCTCCGGTATCGAGCGAGGTCGAGGGGGGCATCTCGACGAAGATGTTCATGTCCCCCTCGTCCAGCTCGGGCAGGAACTCGGTGCCGAGACGGGTGATGCACAAGAGGCCGACCGCGAGGAGTGCTGCCGCCGCTCCGACGGCCGGCACGCGCCGGCGCATCACGATGGTCAGCGCGCGCCGGTACCACGAGCGGGCGGCCACCACGAACGTCGGCTCGCCGTGATCGCCGTCTCTCGGCCGCAGCAGAAGGGCGCAGAGCGCGGGAACGGCGGTCAGAGCGAACACCAGAGCGCCGGCGAGCGCGAAGCTGTAGGTCATGGCCAGCGGATGGAAGATCCGGCCCTCGATCCGCTCGAGCGTGAACACCGGGATGAGCGCGGCGATGATGATCGCCATCGCGTAGAACGTCGGCGTGGCGACGTCGAACGCGGACGCCGCGACCAAGCCCAGCATCGCGCGGCGCGTCGGGGGTTTGTTGGCGGCCGCCTCGTGGAGGACGTTTTCCACCAGCACCACGGCGCCGTCGACGAGGATCCCGAAGTCGATCGCCCCCATAGAGATCAGGTTCGCCGGGAGTCCCAGCCAGCGCAGGCCGATGAACGCCGTGAGCAGCGCGAGCGGGATGACCGCCGCCACGATCAGCGAGCAGCGCAGGCTCCGCAGGAATAGCCAGACGACTCCCGCGACCAGAAGCGCGCCGAACAGCAGGCTGTGGTGGACGGTCTCGAGCGTGTGTCCGACGAGCGTCGTCCGGTCGTAGAACGGCTCGATCTTCATTCCCGCCGGGAGGATCCGCTCGTTGAGCTCCTGGACCTTGGCGTGGACGCCTTCGAGCACGGTCGAAGGGTTCTCGCCGCGCCTCAAGAGGACGAACCCCTCGGTGACGTCGAGGACGTCGTTGTAGCCGACGTTGCCGCGGCGCGGCATGTGCGAGACGACGAGCGTCGCCACGTCGCCGACGGTGACCGGCGTCCCGCCCTCGTTCTTGAGGACCGTCTGGGCGATCTCGTGCGGGTCGCGCAGATACCCCACGCCGCGGATGACGAGCTCCTGGTCCCCGTGCCGGAGGAATCCGCCGCCGACGTTCTGGTTCGACCGCGCGACGGCGTCGGACAGATCCTGCAGCGTCAGCCCGTGCGCGACCAGGCGCGCCGGGTCGACCAGCACGTGGTACTCCTTGAGGTAGCCACCGAAGTTGACGACGTCGGCGACGCCCGGGACCTGGCGCAGCAGCCGCGAGATGTTCCACTCCTGCTCGGAGCGGATCTGCTCGGGCGTGTGGCGGTCGCTGACGACGTGGTACTGGTAGATCTCGCCGAGAGGCGTGTCGTCGGGGGCGAGGTTCGGCTGGACGCCGGGTGGAAGGTCGGCGTCCTGGAGCTTCTCCGTGACGATCGTCCGCGCGCGATACCCGTCCGTGCCGTCCTCGAACGTCAGCCAGACGAGCGCGAGCCCGAACAGGCTCTCGCTGCGCATCTTGATCATCCCGGGCGTGCCGTTCAGCACGCGCTCGAGCGGGATCGTCACCTGCCGCTCGATCTCCTCGGGCGCTTGTCCGGGCATCTGCGCGATGACGTTGACCTGGATGTTGGTGACGTCGGGGAACGCCTCGATGGCGGTGCCGCGGTAGGCGGCGATCCCGTAGACGGCGATCGCCGCGATCAGCGCCAGCACCGGCAACCGCCGGTGGACGCACGTATCGATGAGTGATCGAAGCACGAGAGGGGAGGCTTCCGCGGTTAGAGGAGCTGCTCGGCCGAGCCGTCGAGCAGCAGCGCCCCTTGGACGACGACACGGTCGCCCGGAGACAGTCCGGACAGGACCTGAACGCGGCCGTCGATCGGACGGCCGGCAACGACGCTCCGTCGCTCGAACGTCTCATCGTCCTTCGCGACGTAGACGACCCAATCCTTGCCTCCCCGGAGGAGCACGGCCTCCGCAGGAAGCGTCGCGCCCTGGGCTGCCGTCCGGATGGCCGCGCGTCCGATCGTTCCCGGGCGTAAACCCACGACGGGTGACGCAAGGGTGAGCCGCACCGGCGCCGTACGGAGGGAAGGATCGACGACGGGCCCGATCGAAACGACGGTTGCGGACAGCGGCCCGGGCGCGACGCTCAACGACACTTCGGCGGATGACCCTTCGTGGATCAGCGGCAGATCGTGATCGGTCACGTCCGCAACGACCCAGACGGCGTCGGGATCGCCGACTTCGATCAAAGGATCGCCTCCGGGCGCCACCGCGGCGCCCACCGACGTCTTCACGCTGATGACGGTCCCCGCGATCGGGGACCCGATCGCGAGATCGGCCCCGGTGCCGTCGCCGACGACCGCCGCCGTCGCCTCGGCGCGATCGACCTCCGCGCGGGCCTGGGCGAGCCGGAAGTCGGCTTCCAACTTTTCACGCTCGACGCCGACGCCTTCCTGCATCATCCGGGTTTGACGCTCGACGGCGACGGTGGCCTCGCGCAGCGCGGTCTTGGCCGACGCCAGCGCATTGCGGGCGGCCGCAGCGTCGGGCGATGCGATGCTGACGAGCCGCTGGCCGGCGCGAACTCGATCGCCGACCCGCACGGATACGGCCGTCACGCGCCCGGCGGCGGCAGCTCCGACTCGCGAGACCGCCCCATCCTTGAACTCGGCCCTCGCGGGAACGCGAATCTCGAACGTGCCGCCCAGCGTCTTCACCGGCTCGAGCCGCAGATACTTGAGCGAGCTCTTGGGAAGCCGGATCGATCCGTCGGCGAGGAGCGTCGGGGCCGTGATCGCCGTGTCCCCGCCCGTCTCCCCGTGGGATTCCATGCACGAGGAGACGAGCGGGACGGCTGCCAGGACCACGAATGACAGTACGACGGAGCGTTTGGGGGTCGGCATGTGCCCGCATCTTGCAAACGCTTTGCCGGGCCCGATTTTCCGCAATTGCGGGCCGGGTGGGGGGTCCCGAGCTGGCATTCCTGCCACACTCGGTTCATTCTCTCCCCAGCCCGGGGCGCGGACAGGAGCCGTGGGATTGCAGGTTTCGACGAAATTGACCCTCGGGATCGGCGCGGTGAGCCTGCTCATCGCCGGCGTGCACGGGTGGCGGCAGATCCGGCAAGAGCGCTCGGACCTCAGAAACTCGGTCGACCGTGAGGTCCGGGTCCTCGGCACCGCGATCCAGGTCTCCTTCGAGCACGCGCTGCGCGACCGGCAGTTCAAGGACATCCAGGGGGCCCTGGACTCGCTCGAGGGCATCGCCCCCGATCTCGATCTCTACGTGTTCTCGCCGGCCGGAAAGGCCACGGCCGCGTCCTCGGGAGCGGTGATGGAGCCGGGATTCGCCGATTTCGCAGGGCGCGCGATGCTCGGCCATGGCGCCATCCTGGACATCGACACGGACCGCAAGTGGCGCGCGACGCTCGGGCTCCAGCTCGTCGACGACGCCGGAGCCAACATCGGCGCCCTCGTCCTCGTGAGCCCGTTGACCGAGGTCCACCGCGACTTGCACGACACCTTGCGGAACATCGTCGTCTCCTTGGTGCTCCTCGTGGCGGCGATCACGGCGCTCGAGGCGCTGCTCGGGGCGGTGCTCGTGGCGCGGCCGCTCAACCGGATGGCGGAAGGGATGCAGAAGCTCAGGCGTGGAGAGCCCGCCTCGACCCTCGACACGCGCCGGAACGACGAGGTCGGGCGGCTCGCGCACGAGTTCGACGCGCTGGTCGGCGATCTGCGGGAGGCCCGGGAGAAGATCGCCCGAGAGGAGGGCTCGCGGCTCGTGCTGGAGCAGGCCCTCCAGCGCGTGGACAAGCTCGCGACGATCGGGCAGCTGTCGGCCGGCCTCGCGCACGAGATCGGCTCGCCGCTCCAGATCATGAGCGGCCGGGCGCGCACCTTGATCTCCCGCGATCTGAGCCCCGAGGACGTTCGGAAGAACGCGCTCATCCTCGCCGAACAGGCGGATCGGATCGCCGGCATCGTCGAGCAGCTGATGAGCTTTTCCCGGCGGGGGCCCGTGCGCCTCGCGATGATCGACATCGCCGCGCCGGTCCGTAAGATCCTCGATCTCATGGGCCCGGTCGCGCGGCAGCGGGGGATCACCTTCGAGCTCCAGTCGCCCTCCGAGTTCCCGCCGGTGCTCGCCGACGTCGATCAGGTCCAGCAGGTCGCGCTCAACCTGATCAAGAACGCCCTCGACGCGTCTCCCGAAGGCGGCCGCGTGTCGTTGCGCATCGGCCGCTCGGCGATCGAGGGGCCCGAGGGCCCCATCGACTCGGCTCGGCTCGAGATCGAGGACGACGGCTGCGGGATGACCGAGGAGACGCGCGCCCGGCTTTTCGAGCCGTTCTTCACGACGCGCGCGGGAGAAGGCGGGACGGGGCTCGGGCTCGCCGTCGTCCACGCGATCGTGCAGGCGCACGGCGGGCGCATCGCCGTCGCATCGAAGCCCGGGCGCGGGGCGCGGTTCACGATCGATCTGCCGCTGCACGGGGCGCGGGCATGACGCGCGCCAAGGCGAGGCTCCTCGTCCTCGACGACGATCCCGAGGTCGCCGCCTATCTCGGCGAGGAGCTGGGGCGGGAAGGATACGCGGTCACGACCGTCACGTCGCCGGTCGCGGCGCTCGGCCAGATCGACGCGTCCCCGTTCGATCTCGTGATCTCGGACGTCGAGATGCCCGAGATGCGCGGCACCGAGCTTCTCGCGGCCGTTCACGCGCGGCGCCCGGACTTGCAGGTCGTCCTGATCACGGCGTTCGGAAGCATCGACCTCGCGGTCCAGGCGGTCCGCGCCGGCGCCGCCGATTTCGTCGCGAAGCCGTTTCGCATCGAGGTCCTGTGCCTGGTCATCGAGCGGTCGCTGCGCGAGCGGCAGATGCGGCGCGAGATCATCAGGCTCCGGGACCGGTTGGACGGCGCGCCCGACGGCGCGATCGTCGCCAAGAGCGGGGCGATGCGGCGCGCGCTCGATCTCGCGCGCCGGGCGGCCGCCACGGATGCGACGGTCCTCCTGACCGGCGAGAGCGGCACCGGCAAGGGCGTCCTGGCGCGGTTCATCCACGACGCGGGCTCGCGGCGCGACGGGCCGTTCCTCCAGCTGAACGCCGCCGCGCTCCCGCACTCCCTGGTCGAGGCCGAGCTGTTCGGCGTCAAGCGCGGGGCGTTCACCGATGCGCGCGAAGACCGCCGCGGGCTGTTTGCGGCCGCGAGCGGCGGCACGCTGCTCCTCGACGAGATCGGCGAGCTCCAGCCGGAGACGCAGGCGAAGCTCCTCCACGTCCTCGAATCCGGCACGGTCCGGCCCGTCGGCGGCACCGAAGAGGTGGCCGTCAACACGCGCGTCGTCGCGGCCACCAACCGGCCCCTCGAGGCCATGATGCGGGAAGGGCGCTTCCGCCAGGACCTCTATTACCGTCTCGACGTCATCCGGATCCACGTCCCGCCGCTGCGCGAGCGCCGGGACGATCTGGTCGACCTCGTCGACGATCTTCTCGCGCGCGCTTGCGAGAAATTCCGGCGGCCGATCGTGGGGATCTCGTCCTCGGCGCTGCGGCGGCTCGTCGGGCACGACTGGCCGGGAAACGTGAGGGAGCTCGCCAACACGCTCGAGCGCGCGGTGGCGCTGACCGATCACGACACGATCCTTCCCGAGGACGTGCTCACCGGGACGGCGGGTCACGGCGGCGACGGGTCCGGCGCCGAGGGGTCCGGCGCGGTCCGCGACGGGATGACCCTCGCGGAGATGTCGAAGCTCTACGCGAAGCGGGCGCTCGAGCGCCACTCCGGCAACAAGGCTGCGGCCGCGCGCGCCCTGGACATCGACCGGAGGACCCTCTACCGCATGCTCGGGGACGAGGGCCACGACGGGGTCGAAGAGGACGACTGACGGTCCGGTTCGAGTACGATTCCGCCGGAGGGCGCCATGCGGGACTACGTCATGTCGGCGCGTGAGGTCGCCGGAACCCGGTTCGTGGCGCGCGTCGGCCCGACGCGCTTCCTGATCGTCCCTCCCGGAAAGAGCCCCGCGCCGTCGCAGGCGATGGCCGCGTCGGCCTGGTACAAGCGCGTGCGGGCGGATGCCGCATGGACCAACGCCCGAAGGGAGCCGCGGGGCGACGTGCTGTTCGTCGTCCACGGGTACAACACGGACGCCGCGGAGGTCATGACGCGCCACCGCCGGCTCCGCGACGACCTGCTCGATCTGGGATTCAAGGGCGTCGTCGTGTCCTTCGATTGGCCGAGCGACGACAAGGCGCTGGCGTATCTGCCCGACCGGCACCGCGCGAAACGGACGGCGCTGGCCCTCGTCTCGGACGGGATCGCGTACCTCTCCGGCGAGCAGTCGGAGGGGTGCACGATCAACGTTCACGTGCTGGGGCACTCGACGGGCGCTTACGTGATCCGCGAAGCGTTCGACGACGCCGACGACACCGCGCTCCCCAATCTCGCTTGGAACGTCAGCCAGGTGGCGTTCGCCGCCGGCGACGTGTCCGCGGCTTCGATGGCGGCCGGAGCCTCGGGCTCCGCGTCGCTGTACCGCCACTGCGTCCGGCTGACCAACTACTCGAGCCGTCACGATGCGGCGCTCGATCTGTCGAACGTCAAGCGCGTGGGGCTCGCTCCCCGGGTGGGGCGCGTCGGGCTGCCCGCCGATGCGCCGGGCTCCGCGGTCGAGGTGGATTGCACGGACTACTACGAAGAGCTGATCCGCGCGGGCTCCGAGGCCTCGGGAGATTCCCCCAACGGCATTCCCGAGCTGAAGAGCCACTCGTGGTACTTCGGCAACCGGATCTTCGCGCGGGACCTGTTCGAGACGGTCATCGGCACGGATCGGAACGAGATCGCGACGCGCCGCGTCGATCCATCCGGGGCGCTGCATCTCCGACACGTCTAAGTTGCGCCGATCGAGCTTCGCATTAAAGTGGGATTCCGGCGGGGTTCGGAGGTCGCGTGCGCGAGATCACCCGGGCAGCCGTAGCCTGCGCACTGATGTCGATGGTTCCGGCGTCGGCTGGGGCCGCGAAGAAAAATGCCGGGCAGGACACCGTCGGGATCGACGCGCTGTGGGTCGATCCCGGGGACGTCGCCGCCAAGGACCTGTTCTACGGTCCCGGCGGACGCGACAACGCGCCGCGGGCCGGCGCGACGTATACGCTCGAGAAGATCGACAAGACGGGGCACAGCGACAGCTATCACCTCGTGGGTCCCGACGGCCGCAAGTGGCGGGCCAAGATCGGCGACGAAGTCCACAGCGAGATCGTCGTGTCGCGCGTGTTGTGGGCGATCGGCTATCACCAGCCGCTGCTCTATTTCGTCGATGACTGGCACGTCGATGACGCGCACCATGCGGCGACGCCGCAGGCGCGCTTCCGGTTGAACTCCGATCACAAGACGGCCGGCGACTGGGCGTTCGACCGGAACCCGTTCGTCGGAACGCGCGAGCTGAAAGGGCTGCTCGTCGCCAACCTCGTCCTCAACAACTGGGATCTCGGCGATCCGCAGAACAACCGGATCTACGAGGTGAAGGTGGACGCCGGCGGCAAGCGGATCTGGTATGTCATGCAAGACGTCGGGGGCTCGCTCGGGAAGTCCCGCTATCCGATCGGGACGAGGAGCAACATCGACGACTTCGAGAGCCAGGGGTTCATCCGCCGGGTGCACGACGGCCGCGTCGAGTTCGACTACCACGGGCGCCGGAAAGAGCTCTACTCCGGCATCGGACCGGAGGACGTCGCCTGGGCCTGCGGCCTCCTCGCGCGCATCACGGACCGCCAATGGGCCGACGCCTTCCGGGGCGCGGGGTACCCGGACGACACGGCGGCCCGCTACATCAAGAAGATCGAGGACAAGATCCGGCAAGGCACGGCGCTCGGAACCGCAGCGGGGGCGTCGTGAGCCGGCGCCGGTCCGGATGGAACGCGCGGCGGTACTCCGTGATCGCGGTGCTCGCGCTGGCCTTCGCGGCCGGCATCTACGCCGAGCTGTCCGGAGGACGGCCGGTTGCGGCGCCCGAAGGCCCTCCGCAGGAGCTGCGCGAAGCGAAGACCCAGGCCGAAAGCCTCCTCGGCGAGGTCTCGTCGGCGGCCGTGAGGCTCCCCGTCGCCGCACTGCTCGGAGCGCTCCTCGCCCTGCGGCCGCGCCGGCATCCCACCGTTCGCAAATCGGTCGTGGTGCAAACCCAGATCGTGCTCGCGGTCGTCGGTGCGCTCATCATGCTGATCGTCGGGGCCTCCCTCGCCCGCGCGTTCGGGATCGTCGGCGTCGCGAGCCTGGTCCGCTACCGGTCGAAGATCGACGATCCGAAGGACGCCGTCGTGATGCTCTCGGCGCTCGCCGTCGGTTTGGGGTGCGGCGTGGGCCTGTTCCTGCTCGCATTCTTTTCCACGCTCTTCCTCATCGGGACGCTCTGGGTGATCGAAAGCTACGAGCCGGAGGTGCGCGTGTTCGAGCTGAAGGTGAAGCTCGGCGCCGGCACGGCCGAGCTGCGCTCGGAGATCGAAGCGGTGCTCGCGCGGCTCACGTCGGACTTCGAGCTTCGTGGAAGCGCCGCGGAGGAAGCCACCTACCTCGTGCGCGCGCCCCAGGACTTCAGCACCGTCGAGGCGACGGAAGCCCTGACCGCGCTGGTTCCGGACAACAAGGGCGCCGTCGACTGGGTCGAGACGTCGAAGGCCCGGTAGTCAGCCGAGCGGCTCGTCGGGCGTCTCGCTCCGGATCTTCGCGATGCAGTCGGGACAGGTTTCGTGCTTGAGCGGCGAGTCCTCGCGGCTGGCGAGGAAGTCCTCGATCGGCTCCCACCGGCCCGACGTGTCGCGGAGCCGCTTGCACCACGCGCACATGGCGAACCCGGCCGAGCCTTCCTCCGACAGGGCCGCCTGCTCGATCCTCTCGTGGAGGCTCCGCACGTAGGCGAGCGAGCGCTCGAGCTGGATGACGAGGCGCTGCCGCTCGATCGCGTGGCGCATCACGCGCACGAGAAGCGCTGCGTCGAACTCGCCCTTGATCAGGTAGTCCTGCGCGCCGAGCCGCACGGCGTCGAACATCGTGGCGTCGTCCGCCAGGGCGCTGAGCACGACGACCGGGGCCAGGCGGAATCGGGCGTGCAGCACGCTGAACGTGGACAGGCCGACGCTGTCGGGAAGCCCCAGGTCGAGGAGCACGACGTCGAACGGCCTCGACTCGAGGGCGGCGAGCGCGTCGTCGAGGCGCGCGGTCTCGGTGAGGTCGATCGACACGCCCGAGACCAGGGCCATTGCCAGCCGCACGAACCGGGCGTCGGCCGCATTGTCCTCGACGAGCAGGACGGACAGCGTCCGCCGGGCGTATGCGGAGATGCCCATGGCGCGTTCCCCCGGCTCGGGCGTCTTCATGCGACTCCCGGCCGGTGAGCGACGGTCAGCCAGAATTCCTCGACCTGACGGATCACGTCTGCGAACGCGTCGAGTCCGACCGGCTTCACGATGTACGCGTTCGCGTGAAGGTCGTAGGCCTGATGGACGTCGCCCGGGGCGCTGGAGGCCGTGAACACGACGACCGGGATGCGCCGCAGGGACGCGTCGTTCTTGATCTCGCGCAACACGTCGCGGCCGTCGATCCCGGGCAGGTTGAGATCGAGGACGACGAGGCTCGGCCGGGGCGCTTCGAGGTAGGCACCGGCACGCCGCAAGAACGCGAGCGCGTCCGTCCCGTTGCGGACGACGTGCACGTTCTTCGGGACGCGCCCGGCGGCGAGAATCTCCTCGATCAGACGCGCGTCCGGGTGCGAGTCCTCCACGAGGAGCACCTCGGCGGGCGGGTGAGCGGCGCGGGGGCGGGTCATGACGGCTCCGCCGCAGGCCGCGGCAGCGTGAAACGAAGCGTGGTCCCGCCTTCGGTCCGCGGCTCGACCCAGATGCGCCCGCCGTGCAGGTCGACGATCTTCCGGCAGATCGCCAGGCCCACGCCCGCGCCCGGATACTCGTGGCGCAGGTGGAGGCGCTGGAAGATCGCGAAGATCCGCTCCGTGTGGCGCGTGTCGATGCCGATGCCGTTGTCGTGCACGCCGAACACCCACACGCCGTCGCCCGCGGTCGCATCGACGTGGACCTCCGGCGGCACGCCCGGGCGCCGGAACTTGATCGCGTTGCCGACCAGGTTCTGGAACAGCTGAACCATCTGGAGATCGTCGGCGACCACCGACGGCAGCGGCTCGCAGGTGATGCGGGCGCTCGTCTCGGAAACCGCGGCGCCGAGGTTGCCGAGCGCCTGGTCGAGCGCGTGGTTCATCGGGGTCGGCACGGTCATCGGCGGTCGCATCTCCACGCGGGCGTACTCGAGCAGCCCCTGGAGGAGCTGGTGCATCCACTCCGCGCCATCGACGATGAATCCCAGGAATTCGTCGGCGTCGGCGTCGATCTTTCCGCGATAGCGCCGCGCGACGATCTCCGCGTAATTGCCCATCGTGCGGACCGGCTCCTTGAGGTCGTGGCTCGCGGCGTAGGCGAACTGCTTCAAGGCTTCGTTCGATCGCGTCAGCTCCGCGGTGCGCTCCCGCACGCGGCGCTCGAGGTCGGCGTTGAGCCTCCGGATCCGGCGCTCGACCTGCTTGCGCTCGGTGACGTCGCGAACGGCGGCCATCACCAGGAGCCCTTCATCGGTCCGCACCGGGCTCAGGCTGATCTCGACGGGAAACTCGATCCCGTCCCGGCGGACGGCGTAAAGGTCGAGGCCGGCCCCCATGGCCCGCGTTTTCGGGTCGCCCGCGAAATCGTGGCGATGCTGGCCGTGGCGCGCGCGCGCCGCCACGGGAACGATCAGCTCGACCGGACGGCCGAGGAGCTCCGGGCGCGGATAGCCGAACAGGATCTCGGCCTGCGCGCTCGCCTCGATCATCGTCCCTCCGGCATCGACGACGACGATCGCGTCGGGCACGGCATCGAGCAGCCCGCGCAGCCGCAGCTCGGAGTCGCGCAGCTCGTGCTCGGCGCGGCTTCGCTGCGCCACCTCGTGCTCGAGCGCCTGCACCGTCTCGGACAGCGACCGCGTGCGCGAGGCCACGGTCGCCTCCAGCTCGTCGCGCGCGACGCGCAGCGCGCTCTCGGTGCGCTGCGCACCGGCCACGACGGCGGCGATCGCGAGGATCATCACGGACAGGCCGCTCATGAAAAGCTGCAGGAGCAGGAGCGACTCGTTGACCGTCGGCTCGACGAAGGGCCCGTACCCGCGGACCGTTCCCGAGATCGCGAGACCCGAGAGCACGAGCGCCGACAGCGCGGCTTCGCGGCGCCCGAACCGGAACGCCGCCCACAACGGGAAGGGGACGCATAGATAAAGGAGCGGCGACGGGACCAGCCCGTGGAACACGACGGTCCCGGTGATCACGAGCCCCGACAGCAGGAGGAGCAGCTCGCCCAGCTTGCGCGCCGGAAGCGGGTGAGCCCGCTCGACGAGCACGAGCACGATCGCGGGCGCCAGCACGAGTGCGCCCGTCGCATCGCCCAGCCACCAGGTGAGCCAGATCGGACCGAGGTCGGCCCACGCCGCCTGGCCGCTAAAGCGCAGGGCCAACGTTCCGATCGACGCGCTGACCGCGGTGGCCGCGATCCCGGCGAGGAGCGCATAGCGCAACACGTTCCGGAGGCGCGCAAAGGCGTTGCGCCCTTCGGCGAACCGATCGACGAGCGCCGCGCCCACCCAGCCCTCCGCCGTGTTGCCGGCGGCGATCATCGCCGACGCCCAGATCGTCCCCCCGGTCGTGAGATTGACGAAGAACGCGCCGGCGGCGATTGCCGGCCACACGCCGCGCCCCAGGAAAAGAAACGCGGCCAGCGCGAGACCGGTCGGCGGCCAGACCGCGGATGCGCTCCTGTGGATGTAGGCCAGCGCGAGGCCCGCCCGGCCGGCGGCGAAGTACACCATGAACAGCGCGGCGAGAACGATTGCGCGCGCCCCGGCGGTCCGGGTCCATGGACCGGGGTCGGCCTTGGCTGACGACGACATCTCGGGATCCTCGACGGAGCGTGCCTGCAACGATTCGGAGCGTAGAAGGACGGTCCCGCCGAGTCAAGAAGGACGCAGTGCGGGAAAACCCTCAGGGCGTGTCGGACGCCGAGGGCTGCGCCGCGCTTCCGCTGTTGCGCGGGGTCGACGGCGCTTGAGAGGTGAAATCCGCGGAGTTCACGTTCGTGTCGGTCCCGTTTCCGCACGCGCCGCCGGGCTTCCGCAGCGCCGAGGATTCCGAAAGCGGCGCGTTGACCGCCGTGCCCTCGGGACAGTTCGCGTTGCCCCAGCCGAGCTTGTCGATGATGCTCGCCGAGCTCGGGCAGCTGCCGTTGAGCTGCGACACACCGTTGACCAGGAACACGTGACCGCCGGTGGCCGTCATGTGGAAGACGTTCTGAATGAGGTCGGCCGCGGCCGGGCCGTTGTAAGCGGAGCGGGCGACGAGATACCAGCGGTGCGACGGAATGGTCACGCCCGGCAACGACAGCGCCAGGAAGTTGCCGCTGCTGGCTTCCTTGTACTGGATCGAGAGTCCGCTCAACGACAAAGGAGCCGCCGTCGGGTTGTAGAGCTCGATGAACTCGTCGTCGATCGGGGTCGCGCCGTCCCCGCCCGTCTGGACCTGGGAGATCACCAGATGGTTGGCGAACGGAGGCAAAGTCCCAGTACAGACGCCGCCCGAGCAGACGTCGTTCGATGTGCACGGGTTTCCATCGTCGCACGCGGCGGTGTTGTTCACGTGAGAGCAGCCGTTGACCGGGTCGCACGAGTCCGTGGTGCACGGGTTTCCGTCGTCGCACGCGCCGGGATTCGCCGTGTGCGTGCAGCCGAGCGCGGTGTCGCAGGCGTCCAGGTTGCACGGGTTGCCGTCGTTGCAGTCGAGCGCGGCGCCGGCCCGGCAGGTGCCGCCGGCGCACGCGTCGCCCACGGTGCACGCGTTGTTGTCGTCGCAGGGCGCCGCGTTGTTGGTGAACACGCAGCCCCCCAAACCGTCGCACGCGTCGTCGGTGCAGGGATTGCCGTCATCGCAGTGGACGAGAGCGCCCGCGACGCAGGCGCCCGCCGCGCACGTGTCCCCGAACGTGCACGGATTGCCGTCGCTGCAGGGCGAGGCGTTGCTGGCGTGCATGCAGCCGAACTTCGTCACGCACGCGTCGTCGGTGCACGGGTTCGAATCGTCGCAGCTTGGCGGTGGTCCCGGAACGCAGGTCGTGCCCACGCAGGTATCACCGGCGGTGCACGCGTTCGCGTCGTCGCACTGATCGGCGGACCCGCCGCAGCCCGTGCACACCGCGCGCTCGGCCCCCGAAGTCCGCTGGCCCCACGAGCCCATCCAGGGTGAAGCGGCCCGCACGAGGTAATAGAACACTCCCCCCTGCGCCGGGACCTCCGCGTCCGACAGCGACGGGACCGCGGAGCTTCCGAGCTTGCAGCCGGCATGCAGATCGCGGAACGGCGACCGGGCCAGGGTGTATCCGGTCGCACCGGGCTGCGCGCCCCAGGAAAGCTTCGTCTTGTCGGACGAGGTGAGGAAGCCGAGGTTTCCGGTGATCTCATCCGTCATGCCGAATCCGGCGTTCCCGGCGCATTGGTTGTCGAGGCCGTCGTTGATCTCGGGGGCCGACGGATAGACGGACGCCTGAGTGTCGTCGCAATCCTTGTTGTTGGACACGTATCCCGGCGGGTGCGATCCGGTGCACAGCGTCACCGAGACGGCCGGGTTCCCGTAGCCGTCGCCGTCGGCGTCGCGGTAGTACGTTCCCGTTCCCGCGCACACGCAATAGCGTCCTCCCGAGTTTCCCGGCCCGCTTCCGCTGCCGCCCCAGACGATCATCTCGGCCCCGCTCCAGATCGCGGTGTGGAGCTGTCGCGGGCTGGGCACGTTTGCGCCCGACGAGATCGCTACCCACGAGTCGGTCGGGGGCGAATACCGCGCGCCGGAATTCAGCGCGGATCCGTTCGAGCCGCCCCAGACGATCATGTCGAGCCCGGTCCAGATCGCGGTGTGGCCGCTGCGCGCGAGGGGACAGTCGGTGCCGAGCGAGGTCGGCGTCCACGAGTCCGCGACGGGGTCGTACCGGCCGCCGCTGTTCAGGTACGTTCCGTCGTTGAGTCCTCCCCAGACGAGCATCACGGATCCGGTCCACACGGCGGACGACTGGTAGCGGCCGACCGGCAGGTTCGCGCCCCGGGACGTCGCAGTCCACGTATCGGCGAGCGGATCGTACTGCGCGCCGTCGCTGAGATAGGCGCCGTTGCTCATGCCGCCCCAGACGATCATGCGCGCGCCGGTCCAGGCGGCGACGTGACCGAGCCGCCCCATGGGGACTCCGGTGTCCGTCGACGTCGGCGCCCACGCGTCCGCCGACGGCCGATAGCGCCCGCCGCTGTTCAAGTAGAGCCCGTTGAAGCCGCCCCACACGATCATGTCGGTACCGGTCCAGACGGCGGAGTGCCCCTGGCACCCCGGTGGGAGGTTGACGTCCATCGACGTCGGTGCCCACTGGTCGGCCGCCGGATCGTAGCGGCTTCCGGTGTTGAGGTAGCCGTCGTTGTAGCCGCCCCAGACGATCATCGTGCTGCCGGTCCACACGGCCGTGTGGTTGTACCGCCCCGTCGGAGCTCCAGGATCGAGCGGTGTCGGGACCCAGCTATCGGTCGCGGCGACGTAGCGTCCGCCGGTCGCGAGGTAAGTGCCGTTGTAGCCGCCCCAGACGATCATCTCGGTGCCCGTCCAGACGGCGGTGTGAGCGTATCGCTCGGATGGAACCCCGGGCCCGGTCGAGATCGGGACCCAGCTGTCCGTCGAGGGAGCGTACCGGCCGCCGGTGTTGACTTGCCCCGAAAAGCCCAGGCCGCCCCAGACCAACATCTCGCTCCCGCTCCATACGGCGACTTGCTCGGCGCGTCCGCTGGGCCCGGGCGCCGTCGCGGTCCACGAATCGGAGACAGGGTCGTAGCGCGCACCGGTGTCGAGATAACCGGTGTTGCCCACGCCGCCCCAGACGATCATCTCCGTGCCGGTCCACACGGCGGTGTGAAGCCGGCGGCCCGAGGGCGTAGCACCCGAGATCGAGGTTGCGCTGGTCCAGGTGTTCGACACCGGATCGAAGCGCGCACCGGTGTTCTCGTTTCCGGCGGAGCTTGCGCCGCCCCAGAAGATCACTTCGCTTCCGGTCCACACGGCCGAGTGATCGGCCCGCGCGCTCGGCACGGGACCGGTCGCCGGCATCGCGATCCAGGTGTCGTTCGAGGGGTTGTACCGCGCGCCCGTGTCCAGATAGCCCGATGAGTCCGACCCCCCCCAGACCACGAGGCGCGACCCCGTCCAAGTCATCGTGTGTCCCGAGCGAGCGCTCGGCGCGCCTCCGATCGACATGGCGGCCCACGCGTTGGTCGATGGATCGTAACGGCCGCCGGTGCCGAGCACGCCGATCGCGCCCACGCCGCCCCAGACGATCATCTGCGTCCCGGTCCAGGCCGCCTCGTGATCGCTCCGGGGAGAGGCCGCGTCGGTGACGCTCGTCGGCGTCCAGATTCCCGATGCGGGATCGAGTGCCGCGCCGTCGCCGAACGGGGTGCCGGCCGAAGTCCGGCCTCCCCACACGATCATCTTCGTCCCCGTCCACACCGCGCTGTGGTGCTGGCGGGGCAGCGGAGCGCCGCTTGCGGGCAGGGCGGTCCACGTGTCCGTTGCGGGGTTGTAGCGTCCACCCGTATTCGTATCGGCGACGCCGTCGAATCCGCCCCAGACGATCATCTCGGCGCCCGTCCAGACGGCCGTGTGAGCGCGGGTTCCGGCCGGCGCATCGAGGCGGGTCGCCGTCCAGGAGTCGTTCGTGCACGCCGCGGTCGAGGGAACCGGAAGCGTGTACGCCGCGCGAATCGCAGGGATCTCCGATTCCATGGCGCCGCGGGCGGTCGCCCACCACGCATCGAACGTGCGCTTGGGCCAAACGAAGGACACCGTCGTCAGCTCGCCCGCGCTCTGCCTCCGAACCGACCGGACGACGAATGCGTCGTCGGTTTCTTCGAGGGGGCTCAACGTTTCGAGCGGCAGCCGTGCTGCCGGGGCGTCGAACGATCGTGCGAGCTTCGAGAGCGTCTTCTGCCACGCGTCGTCGTCCAGCGGCATCACGCGGGCCGACGGATCGGCCGGACCGTGATGCCACGTGGTCTCCTGACGTTGCCCGCCGAGTCCAGCGAGACAGGAGGCGCTGCGGCAGCGATCGAGGGCGGCGTCGAGCTTGGTCCGGAGCGCACCGTGGAAGCGGGGATCTCGGGCGTACCAGTCCCGGATCAACCGGTCGGCCAGCGCCTGGCGCGCGAGTGTCTCGGCAATGACGTAGGGATCGTCGTCCAGCGCATCGAACAGCTCGCGGAGCACGTTCCCGTCGCGCGTGTCCCGAGCCATGCGATCGATCTCCGCCTGGAGCTGCTCGGCGGTGATCGGGTGGTGCCACAGGGACTCGAGCGCGGCGGACTTCGCGAGGGTGTCGTCGACCTTTGCCTCGATCCAGGCTCGATCTCCAGGGGAGTCGAGCACCGGCCTCGGGCTTCGGTTGCCGGACGGCCAGATTCGATGCGTCTGGTAGACGTTTTCGATCGCCGCCTGGTATCGAATGCGTTCGGCGCGGCTCAGATTGCGCGGCGCCGCCGCGCGGGCGCCTTCCGCCGCGAGCAGGGCGACGACGAGAGCGATCGACTCAATCCGGCCCGTGGCGCGCATCAGCTAACCCGAGTGAACTTACCCAAGGCTCGAGGCGCAGACCAGCATTTATATATGGATGGGGTTCCCGTCGGCTTCCGGGCCTCGATATCCCGTCCCGATTACGTTTTTGGGACTCAACGGTACGATGGCACCGAGGAGGAGGAGCCGTGGGCGCCCGCGTGCTGCTGATCGACAACTACGACTCGTTCACCTACAACCTCGTCCAGGCGCTGCGGACGGAGGGGGCCGACGTCGACGTCCGGCGAAACGACGAGCTCACCGTCGAGGAAGCGCTCGCCGCGACGCCGAGTCATTTCGTGGTGTCCCCGGGGCCGGGACGCCCCGAGGATGCCGGGCGCACGATGGCGATCCTCGACGCCATGGTTCCGCGCGTTCCCGTTCTCGGCGTGTGCCTGGGGCACCAGGCGCTGTGCCATCTCCTCGGCGGACGCGTGGTCGCGGCCAAGCGGCTCATGCACGGGAAAACGTCCCTCATCCAGCACGATGGAGGCACACCGTTCGCCGGCTTGCCCAATCCCTTCGTCGCAGGCCGATACCACTCGCTGGCGGTCGCGGCCCCGGATCTGCCGAAGGATCTCGTCACCAGCGCGACGACCGAGGACGGCGAGATCATGGCCGTCCGTCACCGCGCCCTTCCCGTCTTCGGGATCCAGTTTCACCCGGAAAGCGTGCTCACCCCCGACGGACCGGCGATCCTCCGGAACTTTCTGCGGCAGACGGCCGCGGGGTTATGATCCGCGCGAGGGCACGTCTTTCGTGAAGCTCGTCTCGGTTCTCGCGGTCGCCGCGGCGATCGATTGGCTCGGCGCGGCGCACGCTGCGCCGCCCGTGCGATCGCCGGCGGCTTCGCTGATCGTTCCGGACGCGATCTGGGACGGCATCGCCGACGCCCCGGTGCGTGGACGAGCCGTCCTCGTCCGGGGCGCTCGCATCGAGTCCGTCGGCCGCGAGGCCGATCTCGCGGTGCCGCCGGATGCGATCCGCATCGTGCTTCCGGGGACGACGCTCGTTCCCGGTTTGATCGAAGGGCACGCCCATCTGTTCCTGCATCCGTACGACGAGAAGCTTTGGGACGATCAGGTTCTCAAGGAGCCGCTGGCCTACCGCGTCGCGGAGGCGGTGGCGCACGCGAGGGCGAGCCTCGAGGCGGGTGTCACGACGCTGCGCGATCTCGGCACCGAAGGAGCGTCCGACGGCGACGTCCAGATCCGTCGCGCGATCGACGCCGGCGTCGTTCCGGGACCTCGCATCCTCGCGACCACGCGCGCGATCGTCGCGACCGGAACGTACGGGCCGCGCCGGTCGTTCTACGCGTTCGACGTCCCGCAGGGGGCGGAGGAAGCGACGGGGCCCGACGAGGTCGCCCGAGTCGTTCGCAGCCAGATCGGCCACGGCGCGGACTGGATCAAGGTCTACGCCGACTACCGCTGGGGGCCGGACGGGGAGACCCGGCCGACGTTCAGCCAGGCCGAGCTCGACCGGCTCGTCCAGACGGCCCACGACGGCGGCCGTCCCGTCGCCGCGCACGCAAACTCGTCCGAGGGGATGCGCCGCGCGGCGCTGGCCGGCGTCGATACCATCGAGCACGGAGGCGACGGCACCCCGGAGGTCTTCGAGCTGATGAAGCAGCGCGGCGTCGCGCTTTGCCCGACGATCGCCGCATCCGAGGCCTACGCCAAGTATTTCGACGGATGGGTCAAGGGCCAATCGCCACCGACCGCCGAGCTGGCGGCGAAGCGCGCCAGCGTGAGAGCGGCGATCGCCGCGGGCGTGACGCTGTGCTTCGGCGGGGACGTGGGCGTCTTCGCCCACGGCGACAACGTCCGCGAGCTCGAGGCGATGGTCGAGTACGGCGTGAGCCCCCTGGCCGCGATGCGCGCGGCGACCAGCGGGAATGCGAAGGTGTTCCACATGGGCGACCGGATCGGGCGCATCGCCCCGGGATGGCTCGCCGACCTCGCGGCCGCAGAGGGCGATCCGACTCGAGACGTCGGCGCGATGCGCAAGATCAAGTTCGTCATGAAAAACGGGGTGCGCGTCCGATGAGCGTGCGCCGAAAAGAGCTTGCCCGGATCGAGATTCTGCGTAAATAACAGGCGGTTTCAACAGCCAACCACTGGACCGGCGAGGCGCGGAATGCGCCCGCGAAGGGGGATCCGAGATGACGCGAAGCGTGAAGACCTGTCTCTCCATCATCGTGATGTCGACCTGCGTTTCGTTCGGCGCGTTCGCCGCCAACAAGAGCGTGGCCCCGCCAGCCGGATTGAAGACCTCGTACGTCGCGCCGGTTCAGGCGCCCCAGCCGGTCTCGCGTCCGTTCAAGCTCAAAGGGGGCGGCCAGATCGACCTTTCGACGTTTGCGTTCGATTTCGGCGGCCAGGCCACGCACCTTGGTCTGTTCACCGCAACCGGTCAGCTCGACCCGCAGACGTTCCAGATCCAGGGGACGATCACCGCGGCCGACGGGGACACCCTGAACTTCGTGGCGCAATTCAATCTCGGCCCCTTGGGTGAGATCGAAGCTGCGTTCCAGATCACGGGCGGCACCGGCCGGTTCGACGGAGCGACCGGATCGGCCAGCGGTCCCGTCAACCTGGACCCCGACTTCATGTTCACGCTGAATCTCGAAGGCACGATCAATTACTGATCGAACCCGGGGGACGGTTCTTCGTCAAGCGCGACCAATCGTCCCCCGCGTACCGTTCACTTGATCCGCTTCGCAGGCTGCAGCGCCTTCTTGACCGGAGGCTTTTCTCCGGCGGCCGTCGGCGAGCCGTCGGCGGCGTGCATCGCGATCAGAGTCGGAACGCCCTCGGACTCGCGAGAAAGCCAGGCTCGGTAGGCGGTGGCGGCGACGGCGGCGCCGATCACCATCGAGAGCGCGCACACGGTGAACAGCTGGCGCCGCTCCGACGTTCGCGACTTGTGAGCCGGGATCGCCACCGGCAGCTGCCGCGTCTCCTCCCCCGCTGCGCTCCCGTCCTTCTCGTCGATGCGACGCAACGACTCGAGGACGAGCTGAGTCGTGTCGCCCGTGATGGAGCGGCACGGTGATTCGATGTCGTCCTCCACGATGAAGCGTCCCGTCGGCCACTCCACCAACGCGTAGACGGCGAGCTCGCCGAAGAGCGAGCCGCACGTCGCGTGCTTCATCGCGCCGTCGACGAGCCAGATCGTGCCCTGCGCCGATCCGGATCGAAACGTGACGCACGCCGTCCGCCCGCCCAGCGACAGAGTCTGGACGAGCTCGACGACGCTCAGCGCTTCGAGGTCGCCCTCGAAGCCGCGGCGGCGGGAGACGGGGCTCACGAACTCAGCTCGATCGGGCGATCGTGCGAGCGACGCGGCCGCTTGACGACGGCCATGAATCTTCGAACCGTCCTCACGATCGGCCGCGGGTCGGTCGAGTCGGGGACGAACGCATCGCAGCCGGCGGCGAACGCGTCGAGCCGCGCTCCGTGCGGGGCGAGCACGACGACCACCAGCCGCCGGCCGATGAGAAGCTTCTTCATGTCCCGGCACAGCTCGAGCGCGGAGTCCACCTCGGCGTCGACATCGAGAAGCGTGATGTCGGGCTCGCGCAGCGCGAACAGCCGCATCGCGTCATGGTTGTCGACCGCGAGCACCGTGTCGGCGCCTTCGCTCTCGGCGATGCGCCGGAGTCGCTGCTTCATCTCGGGGTCGGTGCTGAGGATCAGGACCAGAGCGCTCATCGCAGTTCCTCTCGGTTGAATCCCTATCCGGTACGGGACGCACGGCCTCGGGTCAAGGCGGCGTTTCGTAAGCGGAAAGCGGCGACGCCGACGGGTCCGCCAACCGTCAATTCCTATGGACCGCGCCCGGAGTTGCGGGCCCGGCCGCGGCCGGGCCCGCTCGGTCCTCACTCCACAGGATCGACCGGCTCGGGATTGTCGTCGGGGGCTTGAACCATCAGGCGAACGAGGAACATCAAGGCGTCGAGCATGTTTAGGATCCTCCTTGCGTGTCAAGCCACGCAAGCGCAACGCCCGCCGAACGGTCGCGCCCTAGTGGGCTTTCGGTGTCCGCCCTATGTCCGGATCGTCCGCGGGCGGACACAACGGACGCGAAAGCGACTGCCGATCTCCGCGCGTACACTCGATTCGACCCGAACCGCGAAAGGAGGCCGAGATGGGAACGACCCTCCGACCGGCGGCTCCTGCCCTCAGTGCACAATCACGAACGCTCGGCGCGCTCGAAGAGCGGCTGCTCCGGAAGCTTTCCGAGCTCGCCGGACCGGCGCCGATTCGTTTCTGCCTGGGCGAGGCGTCCACCGCGCAGGTCGCCGGACGGCCGATGGCCACGATCCGTTTTCGCGATCGCGCGGCTCTGCTGTCGCTCGCGCTCGATCCCGTCGGGCGGTTCGGCGATGTGTACGCCCGGCGCGAGGTCGAAGTCGAGGGCGATCTCGTCGGCGCCCTGGAAGCGGTCTACCGGGCGCTCGCGGCCCGGCCCCGTCCGTCGTGGTTCTCCCGGATCGGGACGCTGATCCCGCACTCGCTCGGAGACGACGACCGCAACGTGCACCACCACTACGATCTCGGAAACGACTTCTACCGGTCGTGGCTCGACGACGAGCTCGTCTATACCTGCGCGTATTTCGAGGATCCGGATCTCACGCTCGAGCAAGCTCAGGTCGCCAAGATGGACCTGGTGTGCCGGAAGCTCGGACTGCGCTCCGGCGAGACCGTGATCGAGGCCGGTTGCGGATGGGGAGCGCTGGCGCTCCACATGGCGAAGCAGTACGGCGTTCGCGTGCGTGCTTACAACATCTCGAGAGCTCAGATCGACTGGGCGCGCCGCCGCGCGGAATCCGAGGGGATGGCCGGGCGGGTCGAGTTTTGCCGGGCGGATTACCGGGACATCGCCGGTCGTTGCGACGCGTTCGTATCGGTCGGCATGCTCGAGCACGTCGGCCGCGGGAATTATCGCGACCTGGGTCGTGTGATCGCCCGCACGCTCGACCCCGAGCGGGGCCGAGGGCTCCTCCACTTCATAGGGCGGGACCGGGCGGCCCCGCTCGATCCGTGGATCAGGCGGCGCATCTTCCCCGGGGCGTACGCGCCGACCCTCGACGAAGCGGTGTCCGGCGTCCTCGCGCCCGCGCGGATGAGCGTGCTCGACGTCGAGAACTTGCGCCGGCACTACGCGCAAACGGTGAGGCATTGGCGCTTGCGGTACGAGAGCGCGCTCGGCCGCGGGGAGATCGGCTTCGACGACCGGTTCCGGCGGACGTGGCATCTGTATCTGGCGGGCTCGGAAGCCGCGTTCGGCTCGGGGTGGCTGCAGTTGTTCCAGGTGGTGTTCGCGCCCGCCGGATCGAACGCGATCCCATGGACACGGCAAGGTCTCTACCGGAACGAAGGCGGGTCGGCGTGGAACGCGCCGACGTCCTGATCGTCGGCGGCGGGCCAGCGGGTTCCGCTTGCGCGGCCCGGCTCGTCGAGGCGGGACGGGACGTCCTGGTTCTCGACGCCGCGACGTTCCCGCGCGACAAGCCGTGCGCCGGCTGGATCACGCCGGAGGTGACGGCCGAGATTCCCTTCACGATCGACGCCTACGCGACGCGGCACGTGGTCCAGCCGATCTCGCGCTTCCGCATCGGCCGCATCGGGGGCCGCGCCGGGGACGTCGATTACGGCGCACCGGTGAGCT
Organism: uncultured Acidobacteriota bacterium; assembly: GCA_964647625.1. GTDB lineage: Bacteria > Acidobacteriota > Polarisedimenticolia > Polarisedimenticolales > DASRJG01 > DASRJG01. Next base: position 16,884 of record CAZYHZ010000019.1, on the reverse strand, counting down.
ACGGGATCCGCCGGGTGGAATTCGACGCGGAGCTCCTGCGCTGGTCGGGCGCCCGAGTGCGCCCCGGAACGCGGGTCCGGACGATCGCGCGCCGCTCCGGCGGGTGGGTCCTCGACGAAACGTTCGAGGCGCCGGTCCTCGTCGGAGCGGGCGGACACTTCTGTCCGGTCGCGCGCCTCCTGGGCGGACCGGTGGACGACGGATCCGTCGTCGTCGCACGCGAGATCGAGCTGCCGCTCGAGGGCAGAAAGTGCTTGGTCGAAGAGGAGCGGCCGGAGCTTTACTTCTGCCGCGATCTCGCCGGTTACGGATGGTGTTTTCGGAAGCGGGACTATCTCAACGTCGGATTGGGCCGCCTCGATCCACGGCGATTGCCCGAGCACCTGGACGGCTTCCTCGAATTCTTGATCGGGTCCGGGCGCATCGAACGGTTGCCCGCGACCGGCTTCCGGGGACACGCGTACCAGGTCCGGCGCGGCCGCTCGCGGCCGCTCGCAGGTGAGGGCGTTCTGCTGGTGGGAGACGCCGCGGGATTGGCTTCCTCCGCGAGCGGCGAGGGAATCCTGCCGGCGCGCATCTCCGGGCGGCTGGCCGCCGAGGCCATCCTCACCGGGCGCATCGGCCGGTACGAGGCCGTGCTTTCGTACCGCCTCGGGCCCCGCTCATCCGACGGCCCCGTTCAAACGGCGCTCGCTCGAGCCGTGGCTCCGGCGCTCCTGTCGATCCCGGCGTTCGCGCGACGCGTCGTCCTCGACACGTGGTTCCTGCATGCGGGGTCGAAGGTCGCTTAACTCTCGTTCCGGTAGCGCGAGACCACGGCCGTCACGTTATCGGGCGCCCCGCGCTCGAGGGCGAGGTCGATCAGCAATCGGCACGCGGCGGCCGCGGACGGCGCGGCGCCCAAGATCCCCGCGAGCTCCTCTTGCTTGACGACGTCGTACAGACCATCCGAGCACAGGAGGACCGTGTCGCCCGCGACCAACGCGATGCGATGGAGATCGACGTCGGTCAACGGCACGCCGCCGCCTAAGACGTTCGTGAGCACGTTGCGGAGCCGGTGCGTCGCCGCCTCCTCGCGTGTGAGCATTCCCGCATCGACGAGCTCCTGCACGCGCGTGTGATCGCGCGTGAGCTGCTGGAGCGCACCGTCGCGGCACAGGTACGCGCGCGAGTCGCCCGCGTGCGCGAGGAAGAGGTCGTACCCGATGCTGTAGGTCAGCGTCATCGTCGTTCCCATCCCGCGGAGGCTCGGGTCGATTTGCGAGCGCTCGTCGAGAAGGGAGTCGAGACTGCGGTACCGGTCGCCGACGCGATCGAGGATCTTCCGTGCGCTTTCGTCGTCGACTTTGAGCACCCAGTCGGGTGTGTCGAACAGCAGATGGAAGAAGACGATGATCGCGGTGCGGCTCGCGACCTCGCCGGCCGCGTGTCCGCCCATGCCGTCCGCGACCACTGCGACGTGTCCGGCCTGCTCCAGGCGGTTGGGCAGCTCTCCCGCCGGCAAGCTGGTCGAAAGAGTCTCCGAGAATCGTCCGAGCCGTCCGAGATAGAAGTGATCCTGGTTGTCCTGCCGCACGCGCCCGCGATCGGACAATCCCGCGCAGTCGACCCGGACCGCGATGGATGGCTGCGACGAAACGGTGTCTCTCCCGAGCGCCGTCGACCGTAAAGGCGGCGGAATCGTGTCCTGGTCGTCCGGGCTCGGCATGCGTCGAGCCTAGCACCTTCGCTGCGGCCCGGATCGTGGCGACGTGCAGGATTCCCCCCAGAATCCGGGCCAAATTCAATGGGTGTATCCCTAATTGGGCTTTCGAAATTATAACTATTCAACAGTGTTGTCTTTACATATTCGATTCCTATATTTCGAAACGTCAGAGCGCTTTTTTCTACCGGCGAGTCCGCGAGGTCTGCCAGGGGGTGGGGGACGCGAGGATGAATCTGGTCAACGCGCACCGCGAGGCGGGGGGGCCCGTCCTGCGCGAATCCGTCTCCCACCTTCCCATTCTGATCGTCGACGACGAGAGCACCGTCTGCCATGTCATCCGCACGGTGCTCGAGTCCCACGGACGCACCGTGCTCGTTGCCGACTCCGCCGAGGCCGCGTACCGGCACCTCACGACGGCGAACGTCTCGGTTGCGTTGATCGACGTCGTCCTCCCGAAGATGTCGGGCCTCGAGCTCCTCGCCGAGGCGCGCCGCGTGGCGCCCGCGACCGAGATCGTCGTCATGACCTCGCACGCGTCGCTCGACACCGCGATGCAGGCCATCCACCTCGGCGCGTACGACTTCGTGCAGAAGCCGTTCGAGGACATCGACGTGGTGTGGAGGACGGTCAAGCGCGCCCTCGATCATCACGAGCTCACGATCAAGAACAAGATGCTCGTGTCGGACCTTCAGGAAAAGAACGCTCTCCTGGCGGCCACCGTGTCGCGCCTGACGACGCTGACCAACGCCGGCCTCGCCATGGGCGATCTCTACACGGTCTCCGAGCTGTGCGAGTACGTGGTCGGCCTCATCGCGTGGGAGCTCGGCGCCGCGCGCGCGTCGGTGATGCTCGTCGATGCCGAAGGCAAGAAGCTCCACGTCGCCGCCAGCCGCGGGCTCGCCGAGGTCCCTCGCGCCGCTCTCGAGGTGGCGATGGGCGAGGGGATCTCGGGGAAGGTCGCCGCGACGGGGAGGCCGATGCTCGTCCGCGACATCTCGTCGGACCCGGCGCTGCCCGTCCACCACAACCCCGCGCTCTCGGATTCGTTCATGTCCGCGCCGATCGCAGTCAGCCTTCCGATCCGGACGCGCCAGGCGGTGCTCGGCGTCCTGAACGTCACGGATCGCGCGAGCGGGCGCCAGTTCGGCGACGACGACCTGGCCTTCCTGTCGGCGATGAGCACCCAGCTCGCGCTGGCCATCGAGCGCGCGCGGTTCGTGGAAGATCTGAAGCGGGCCAACGACTCGCTCCGGAGCGCGCAATCGGAGCTGATGTTCTCGGAGCGCGTCAAGGCGATCGGAGAGATCGCCGCCGGCGTCGCCCACGACTACAACAACACGCTGGGGGCCCTTCTCGCCCGCGTTCAGCTCGCGCTGCACAAGCTCTCCGGCCCGCGCGCCGACGTGGCCTTGGCCGTCAACGACCTCAAGATCGCGGAAAAGGTGGCGAGCCAGAGCGCGGCCACGATCAAGCGCATCCAGGACTTCGCGCGGCGCGGGGTCACGGCGCCGCAGGCCGTCCTCGACGTCAACGAGCTCGTCAGCTCGGCCGTCGAGATGACGCGGCCGAAGTGGAAGGACGAATGCGAGCGGGCCGGCCGCCGCATCGACGTCGAGCTGTATCTGGGCGAGGTCCCGCCCATCCGCGGCGACCAGTCGGACATCACGCAGGCGCTGAGCAATCTGCTGCTCAACGCGGTCGATGCGATGCCGCGGGGCGGCACCGTCCGGTTCCGCACCGTCCGCGAGGGGGCGAGCGTCGTCATCGAGATCTCGGACGAGGGCGAGGGCATTCCCGAGGAGATCCAGGAGCGGATCTTCCAGCCGTTCTACACGACGAAGAGCGATGGCCACGGACTGGGTCTGTCGATCGTGCAGAGCATCGTCGCGCGTCACGGCGGCGACATCCGCCTGGCCTCCCGTCCGGGTCTCGGCACGACCTTTCGCATGCGGCTGCCCGCCGACACCGGCGACGCCGGTGCCGCGCGCGTCACCGCGGCTCGAACCGCCGGAACGCCGGCACGCTCGGCGCGGATCCTGCTCGTCGACGATCTCGACGACGTCAGGGAGAGCTGCCACGAGATGCTCGCCGCAGGCGGGCACTCGGTGACCGAGGCCGCGGGCGGGCGCGAGGCGATCTCGATGATCGCCCCCGGCAAGTTCGACTTGATCATCACGGACCTCGGCATGCCCGAAGTCTCCGGCCTCGAGGTCGCCGCCGAAGCCAAGCGCGTCGCGACCGGCATTCCCGTGATCCTCCTGAGCGGCTGGGCCGTCGATCAGGACGAGGCGCGCGTCAAGGACAGCGGCATCGATCGGGTGCTGCCGAAGCCGTGCCCGATGGCCGACCTGCTCGCCGCGGTCGACGAGATCCTGCGCCCGGGGGCGAGCGCGTGATCCTTCGGTCCCTGCTCGCCATTCCGCTCGCGGCCGCCCTCTCGGCCGCGCTGAGCCAGGCTCCGCTGGCAGCCACTATCTCGGGGACCGTCTCCGTGGACGTCAACGGGGACGCGAGCTTGAGCGATGCCGTCGCGGCGGCCTCCGTCACGGTCAAGGCCTACAAGGACGGAGGCGACGGACAGCCGACGGGAACGGACGACACGCTGACCGCGACGACGACGACCTCGGCGGCCGGCGCGTACTCGTTCGCGGGCTTAGCTGCGGGCACGTACTGGATCGTCGTCGACTCGAAGACCGTCGCCGCGCCCTCGGGCCGGAACGCGGGCTTCGTTCAGGGCGACATCTGGGCTGAGCAGACCTACGGCGGCATCGGCGCGCGCTGCGCGAACGGATCGGGCGGCGTCACCGTCCGTGTCACCGCGGGCCCGTGCTTCGGGGGCACGCGCGGCAACGCGTCCGACAACGCCGCGGCGCTCGGCACGGCTGAGCACGTCAATCGCGTCGTGCTCGGCGGGAGCAACATCGGCAACGAGGACTTCGCGTTCTCGTTCAATGTCGTCACCAACGTCTCGGGCGGCGGCAACGCCGACGACGATGCGTCGAACAACCGCACGGTCCAGGGATCGTTGCGCCAGTTCCTCCAGAACGCGCGCGCGGTCACGGGATCAAATGCCATGCGCTTCGTTCCCACGATCGCGACCAACGCGACGGGCGGCGGCGGCAACTGGTGGCAGATCGGCGTCACCGTCGCCTTGCCCAACATCAGCGACAGCGGGACGACGATCGACGGCACCGCCTACCAGCTCACCGACGGCACGACCGTCCGCGACGACAACCCGGGATCGCTCGGCGCCGGCGGTACCGTCGGCGTCGATGCCATCGCCCTGGCCCAGCTCGCGAAGCCCGAGCTCGAGATTCTGGACGTCCGCGCGACGGCCGTCGTTCCTATCGGCTTCGATCTCCAGGCGTCGAGCGCGACCGTGCGGCGGCTCGCGATCTGGGGATTCGGCAGCGCGACGGACGCCGATACTTCGGCCAACATCCGCGTCGGGTCCGTCGCGTCGTCCGCCCTCGTCGAGTTCGCGCTCGTGGGATCGGCGCCGTCGTCGTTCGCCGACCCGGGTGCCGCCGCGCGGACCGTCGCCGACGCGATCCGGTCGCTCGGCGGAGACTCGGGAATCGTCCGGAGCAGCTTGATCGGATTCGCGACCGGCGCCGGTGTTTCGCTCCAGAACGGCTCGAGCGGCTGGCTCGTCGAGAAGAACGAGATCCGCCGCAACGCCTTCGGCAAGGGGCACCTCGCCGGGGTCGCTCTCGGCCTATCTTCGGCCTCGGCGACCGTGCAGCAGAACCTGATCACCGACGAAGACGGGCCGGGCATCGACAGCGCAAACAGCAGCGGCGGGCACGCGTTCGTCGACAACTCGATCAACGGCTGCGGCGTCGGCGCTGACCCGGACGCGGACGCGCAGGCGGTGGTCACGCCGGGCATTCGCGCCGGCGGGAGCGTCACCTCGGTCGACCGGAACGTCCTCTCGGCCAACTACGGCGCCGGTGTCATGGTCCCCGCGTCTTCCGACCAGGTGACGATCACGAAAAACTCGATCACACAGAACGGCACGATCAACCGCCGCGCCGGACCTCCGGTCTCGGGCGCCATCGGGATCGACTTGCTCGCGTCCGGGGACAACGCGAATCACGGGAACAGCGGCTCGAGCCCGGCCTTCGTCACGTTGAACGACGCCAACGACGCCGACGGCGGCGCCAACGGCCTGCTCAACTATCCGGTCATCACGCGGGCGTGGATCAACGGCGGGAACCTCGTCGTCGACGGCTACAGCGGAGCGGGCGCGAACATCGAGTTCTTCATCGTGACGGCCGATCCGACCGGTTTTGGCGAAGGCCAGACCTTCTCGTTCAGCGGAACCGAAGGGTCGGGCGGAGACTCCGATACCGGAACCGGCACGTACGGCCCCGGCGCGATCAACGGCATCGCGCAGGGGACCGACACGACGTCGAAGTTCACGTTCACGCTGCCGGTCCCCGCGGGCGTCGCGCTCGGCACGAAGCTGACGGCCACCGCGAGGAGCGCGAGCGGCGCCACCTCGGAATTCGGCGGCAACGTCACGGTCGCCTCGGGCGGCTACGTCCGCGGCAACCTCTACTACGATCTCAACAGCAACGGCACGTTCAACGCCGGAGAGCCGAGCATCGGATCGGGCGCCTACGTCAAGCTGATCTCGGGCGGATCGGTCGTACAGGTCGTCACCGCCGATCCGTCGACGGGGTTCTACGAGTTCCCGGCCGTCGTCAACGGCTCGTACACCATCATCGTCGACGACAATCAGAGCCTCGCCGACACGACGGCGACCGCACCGCAGAACTGGATCTTCTCCGCGCCCGCGTCCGGCTCGATCGCGATCACGATGGCGGGCGTCGATCTGACCGGCAAGGACTTCGGGTTCCAGTTCACGGCGAACTGTGTCTGCGGCTACGGCGACGGACAGTTCACCCTGACGACCATCACGACCGACGGGAACATGCAGGACTGGCTCATCGTCCTGGCGGACAAGGACAACAACTCGTGCGACCCCACGGACGCCACCGACCGCGACGCGCCCGTGCAGTCCACCGGCCGCAACCTCTCGCGCACGGCCGTGACCATGGACGCGAATTACTTCTACATGTACACGGCGCGCTCGGGATCGACGAGCAACACGCAGACGTTCCTCTACTACAGCGACATCAACCTCGACGGCAAGATAGAGCAGGGAGAGCCCGTGGTCGTCGCGGGCTGGCAGGGGAGCAATCAGAACGTCGTGCTCCAGCTTTTCTCGTACAACGCCGTTGCCCCCGGAGGCGATCCAATCGTCGACAACGCCGGGTACTCCGACGGCTATCACCTTCCCGGCACCCTGACGCTCATTAAGAATCTTCCCGCCGCAGACGCTCGCGGAGACGCGACCGGTAATCAGATGGAATGGCGAATCCTGTGGACCGATCTCGGCGTGCCCCCGGGCGCGGGGATTCAGTGGCACAGTTCGAGCACCAATGCGAGCCCGAGTGCGAATTCGCTCCCGACCCAGATCGACGACAACATGGGCGGCTGCAGCGGATTGTGCCCCGGCACGAACACCTACTCCGCCGTCACCGCGACGTCGCACGCGGCGTTGCCTCCCGCGGGAACCGTGTACGTGCCCCACACGGTCACGAACACGGGGAACGCCTTCGACACGTTCAAGATCTCGTCGACGTCGACCGGGCCCTGGGTGCCGTCGTCGATCGTCTACTACAAGGACAACGGCATCGTCGGGACGTACGAGCCGGGCATCGACACGCTGCTGACCGACACCAACGCCGATACGTACGTCGATACCGGCGTTCTGGCCCGCGGCGCGTCGATCAACATTCTGATTGCCGTGACCTCCCCAGGCCCGCCCGCGGCCGGGACGGCCAACGTCGTTACCACGTTCCTTTCGGGACGCACGGGATGCGGCCTCGGTCCGCCCGCCTCGGCGTCGGTCACCGACGCCGTCACCGCTCCGTCGTCGGATTTCGGCATCACGAAAACCGACGGCGTCACGGGCGTCGTGGCCGGGACGAGCCTGACCTACACGATCCAGGTGACGAACGGCGGTCCCACTGCGGCTTCGGGCGCCATCGTGGCGGACACGCTGTCTCCCACGTACTTCGACGTTCCGAACGCGAGCTGGACGTGCGCGATCACCTCAGGGACGGGCTCGTGCGGCGCCGGCTCGGGAACGGGCAACCTCAACACGACCGTGAACCTCAACGCCGGGGCGGTGGCCACCTACACGGTGACCGCTCCGACGCTTCCCGGGGCGACCGGAACGATCGCGAACACGGCGACCGTGACCGCCCCGGCGGGTGTGAGCGACCCGATCGCCGGAAACAACTCCGCGACGGACAACGACACCGTCTTGAATCCGCAGAGCGACGTGTCGATCACGAAGACCGACGGACTGACGGCCGCGACGCCTGGAACGAACCTGACCTACACGATCGTCGTCTCGAACTCCGGCCCCTCGACCATCACGGGCGCTCCCGTCGCGGACACCCTGTCCGCGACCTGGTTCAACGCCGCGGGGGCGACCTGGACGTGCGCGATCACGACGGGAGCCGGGAGCTGCGGCGCCGCGAGCGGAACGGGGAGCCTCTCGACGACGGTGACGCTGAACCCATCGTCCTCGGCGACCTACACGGTGGTGGCTCCGATCCTCGCGTCGGCCACCGGCACGATCTCGAACACGGCGACCGTCACGTCGCCCGTCGGGAACACCGACCCGACGCCCGGCAACAACAGCGCCACCGACTCGAACACCGTGCTCGGGCCCTCCGGAAATCTCTCGATCACGAAGACCGACGGCGTCGCGACGTACGTCGCGGGCAACAACGTGACCTACACGATCGTCGTCGGAAATGCCGGCCCGTCGAACATCGTCGGCGCGACCGTCACGGACACCGTTCTGGCGCTGGCCCAGACGCAGAGCGCGAGCTGGACTTGTGTCGCCGCGGGCGGCGCGTCCTGCACGGCGGGGCCTGTGGCCGGCAACATCAGCGACACCGTGAACGTGCCGGTCGGCGGAACGGCGACCTACACCCTCGTGGTCACGACGAAATCGGGAGCGACGGGGAATCTCGTCAATACCGCGAGCGTCGCCGCTCCTTCGGGATCGAGCGACCCCGATACGACGAACAACTCGGTCACGGACACCGACACGCCCGCGGGCGGCATCTCCGATCTCTCGATCACGAAGACCGACGGTGTTGCGAGCTACGTCGCCGGGGGGACGGTCACCTACACGATCGTGGTGGGGAACGCCGGTCCTTCGGATGCGGTCGGAGCGACCATCTCCGACGCCGTGTTGGCGCTCGCCCAGGTGCAGAGCGCGAGCTGGACTTGCGTCGGAGCGGGAGGAGCGACCTGCACGCCCGGGCCGGTCTCCGGAAACATCAACGACACGGTCAACATCCCGAAGAGCGGGACGCTAACGTACACGCTGACGGTCACGACGAAGTCGAATGCGAGCGGAAATCTCGTCAACACCGCGAGCGCCGCCGTTCCGGCGGGCTCGTCGGACCCGTCCGCCGCGAACAACAGCGCGACCGACACCGACACGGCGACCAAGGTCGCCGATCTGTCGATCACGAAGTCCGACGGGGCGCTGAGCTACCTGCCCGGCGGCACGACGACCTACACGATCACGGTCGCCAACGCCGGGCCGTCGGACGTCACCGGCGCCACGGTCGCCGATGCAGTCACGGCGCTCGCCCAGGTGCAAGGCGCGAGCTGGACCTGCGTCGGCGCGGGTGGTGCAACCTGCACGGCGGGACCGGTGTCCGGCGACATCAACGACACCGTGAACGTCCCCGCCGGAGGGACGGCGACCTACACGATGATCGTTTCGATCAAACCGGGCGCCTCCGGGAATCTCGTGAACACGGGGACGGTGACGCCCCCGGGCGGTACGACCGATCCGGGACCGGGCGCCAACAGCGCGACCGACACGGACACGCAGGCGTCGGGCGTCTCGGACATGGCGATCACCAAGACCGACGGCGTCGCGAGCTACGTCGCGGGCGGCTCGGTGACGTACACGATCGTGGTCACGAACGCGGGACCGTCGAACGCGACCGGCGCGACGGTGACCGATGCGATCACCGCCCTGCCGCAGGTCGCCTCGGCGAGCTGGACGTGCGTCGCCGCAGGCGGCAGTTCGTGCACCGCGGGCCCCGTCGCCGGGAACATCAACGACACCGTGAACGTGCCGGTCGGCGGCACGCTGACCTACACGCTGACCGCGAACCTCAAATCGAGCGCGACGGGAAACCTCGCGAACACGGCCGACGTCACGCCGCCTGCCGGCACCGCGGACCCGGGGCCGGGCCCGAACGCGGCGACGGACACCGACACCGAGACGCGCACCGCCGATTTGTCGATCACGAAGACCGACGGGGTCGCAAGCTACGTCGCCGGCAGCCCGGTGACCTACACGATCGTCGTCACGAACACGGGGCCGTCCGATGCGACCGGAGCGACCGTGACCGACAGCGTGCTCGCTCTCGCCCAAGTCGCCTCGGCGAGCTGGACCTGCGCCGGCGCGGGCGGAGCGACGTGCACGGCCGGGCCGATCTCGGGCAACATCAACGACACCGTCAACATCCCCAAGAACGGCACGCTGACGTACACCCTCACCGCGACGACGCGCGCGAACGCCAGCGGGAACCTGGTCAACTCGGCAACCGTTGCGGCGCCTGCGGGGACGACCGACCCGGGCCCTGGGGCCAACACCGCGACCGATACCGACACACGATCGGTCGTCGCCGATCTTTCGGTCACCAAGGCCGACGGTGTCGCGACCTACACCTCCGGCGCCAATGTGACCTACACGATTGTCGTGTCGAACGCGGGCCCGTCGGACGCCGTCGGTGCGACCGTGAGCGATCTCGTGACCGCGCTCCCGCAGGTGGCCTCAGCGAGCTGGACGTGCGCGGGCGCGGGCGGCGGCACGTGCACCGCGTCCGGCTCCGGCAACATCAACGACACCGTCAACGTCCCGGCCGGCGGCACCGTGACGTACACGCTCGTCGCGACGCTGCGATCGAATGCGAGCGGCAACCTGACCAACGCCGTGACCGTGACGCCCGCGGGCGGCACGACCGATCCGGCGGGGGGCAACAACAGCACCAGCGACACCGACACCGAGACGCGGACGTCGGATCTCGCGATCACGAAGTCGGACGGCGTCGCGACCTACACCGCGGGCGGCAACGTCACGTACACGATCGTGGTGACGAATTCCGGACCGTCCGATGCCGTCGGCGCGACGGTCACCGACGCCATCCTGGCCCTGCCTCAGATCGCATCCGCGAGCTGGACGTGCGCCGCCGCGGGTGGCGCGAGCTGCACCGCAGGCCCCGTCTCCGGAAACATCAACGACACCGTCAACGTGCCCGTCGGCGGCACGGTGACCTACACGCTCACGGCGACCACGCGCTCGGCGGCTTCGGGGAGCCTCGTGAACTCGGCCTCGGTCGCTCCGCCCGCCGGCTCGAACGATCCCGCCCCAGGCAACGATTCCGCGTCGGATTCCGACGCCGAGACCCGGACGAGCGACTTGTCGATCACCAAGACCGACGGGGTGGCCAGCTACGTCGCGGGCGGCTCGGTGACGTACACGATCGTGGTCGGCAATGCCGGCCCCAGCGACGTGATCAACGCAACCGTGTCGGATCTCGTCACGGGGCTGCCGCAGGTGGCGTCCGCGGTGTGGTCGTGCGTCGCGGCCGGCGGAGCGAACTGCGCCGCTGGGCCGGTCGTCGGAAACATCTCCGACACGGTCGACATCCCGGTCGGAGGCACCGCGACCTACACGCTCAACGTCGATCTGCGTTCGGATGCGACCGGCAACATGTCGAACACCGCGACCGTGACGGCGCCTGCGGGAACGTCCGATCCGGCAGCAGGCAACAATTCCGCGACCGATACCGACACGGGCACCAAGGTGGCCGACCTCGCGATCACGAAGACCGACGGGGCGGCAACGTACACCGCCGGCAATCCCGTGACGTATACGATCGTCGTCAGCAACGTCGGGCCTTCGGACGCCGTCGGCGCGACCGTGACGGACGCAGTGCTCGCGCTGCCCCAGGTGGCGTCGGCGAGCTGGACGTGCATCGCCGCAGGCGGGGCGAGTTGCACCATCGGCCCAGTCGCCGGAAACCTCAACGACACGGTGAACCTCCCGCCCGGCGGCACGCTGACCTACACGCTCACCGCCGCAACGCGCTCGAGTGCCACCGGGAATCTCGCCAACACCGCCTCGGTGGCGGAGCCCGCGGGGACGACCGATCCGACGCCGGGAAACGACAGCGCGACCGACACCGACACCGAGGCGCGCACGGCCGACCTCGCGGTGACCAAGACCGACGGCGTCGCGACCTACACGGCCGGGAGCCCGGTCACGTACACGATCGTCGTGACGAACGCCGGACCGTCCGATGCGGTCGGCTCGAAGGTCACCGACACGATTCTGGGGCTGCCGCAGATCGCCTCGGCGAACTGGACCTGCGCACCGGCCGGCGGGGCGACCTGCACCGCGGGCCCCGTCGCGGGCAACATCAGCGACACGGTGAACGTGCCGGTCGGCGGCACGCTGACGTACACGCTCACCGCCGCAACGCACTCGTCCGCCGTGGGGAATCTCGTCAACACGGCCTCGGTCGCGAACGCGGCCGGAACCGCCGACCCGACTCCCGCGGACGACAGCGCGACCGACACCGACACCGAGGTCCGCACGGCCGATCTCGCGATCGCGAAGACCGACGGCTCCGCGACCTACACCGCCGGAAGCCCGGTCACGTACACGATCACGGTGACGAACGCGGGCCCGTCGGACGCGGTGGCGGCCACCGTCACGGACACGATTCTCGCGCTCCCTCAGATCGCGTCCGCGAGCTGGACCTGCGCGGCGGCGGGCGGCGCATCGTGCACGGCGGGACCGGTCGCGGGCAACATCAGTGACTCCGTCAACGTGCCGGTCGGCGGCACCCTGACCTACACGCTGGTCGCGGCGACGCGCTCGAACGCTGCCGGGAATCTGGTCAACACGGCCACCGTCGCTCCCGCGGCGGGGACGACCGATCCGGCCGCGGGCAACGACTCTGCGACCGATACCGACACCGAGGTTCGCACGGCCGATCTCGCCATCACCAAGACCGACGGCGTCGCCAGCTACACCGCGGGCGGCGCCGTCACCTACACCCTGGTCGTCTCGAACGCAGGGCCGTCGGATGCAACGGGCGCCACCGTCACCGACGCGATCCTCGCCCTGCCGCAGGTGCAGAGCGCGAGCTGGACGTGCGCGGCTGCCTCCGGCGCGACCTGCGCCGCCGGTCCCGTCGCAGGGAACGTCAACGACACGATCAACGTGCCGGTCGGCGGGACCGCGACGTACACGCTGACGGTCGCCCTGAAGTCGAGCGCGAACGGAAACCTCGTCAATACGGCCTCAGTGGCGCCGCCGTCGGGGACGACCGACCCGGCCGCCGGAAACGATTCGGCGACGGACACCGACACGGAGATCCGCACGGCCGATCTCGCGATCACGAAGACCGACGGAGTCGCGAGCTACACCGCGGGAAGCCCGGTCACCTACACGATCGTCGTGACGAACGCCGGTCCCTCGGACGCCGTCGGCGCGACCGTGGCCGACACCGTGCTCGCGCTGCCTCAGGTCCAGAGCGCCAGCTGGACGTGCGCGGCCACGGGCGGCGGAAGCTGCACCGGCGTTCCGGTCGCCGGCAACATCAACGACACCGTCAACGTCCCGGTCGGCGCCACGCTGACCTACACCCTCGTCGTCACCACGAAGTCGAGCGCTTCCGGAAACCTCGTCAACACCGCCACGGTCGCGCCGGCGGCCGGCACGACCGATCCGGCGGCAGGCAACGACACGGCGACCGACACGGACACGGAAGTGCGCACGGCGGACGTGGCGATCACGAAGACAGACGGTGCTCCCAGCTATCTCGCCGGCGGAACCGTGACCTACACGATCGTCGCGTCCAACGCGGGTCCCTCCGACAGCATCGGCGCGACCGTCACCGACGCGATCCTCGGCCTGACGCAGGTGCAAAGCGCGAGCTGGACCTGTGTCGCCGCGGGAGGCGCGACCTGCGCTGCGGGCCCGGTCGCCGGTAACATCAACGACACGATCAACCTGCCGGTCGGCGGCACCGCGACCTACACGCTCGTCGCCACCATCAAGTCGGGAGCCACCGGCAACCTCGTCAACACGGCGACGGTCGCCGATGCGGCGGGAACCACGGACCCCGCGGCGGGGAACGACTCGGCGGTGGACACCGACACGCCGGCGACGCGCGTGTCCGACATGTCGATCACGAAGACGGACGGCGTCGCCAGCTACACCGCCGGTGGCTCGGTCACGTACACGATCGTCGTCGGAAACAGCGGGCCGTCCGACGCCACGGGCGCCACCGTGGCGGATACGATCCTCGCGCTGCCCGAGGTCGCTTCGGCGAGCTGGACGTGCGTTGCCGCCGGCGGCGCGACGTGCACTGCGGGACCGGTCGCCGGAAACCTCAACGACACCGTCAACGTCCCCGTCGGCGGAACGCTCACGTACACCGGGAGCGTGACCATCAAGCCGAGCGCGACGGGGAATCTCGTCAACACGGCGAACGTCACGCCGCCTTCCGGGACCGCCGATCCGGGCCCGGGGCCCAACTCCGCCACGGACACCGACTCGCCGACGCTCGTCGCCAATCTCGCCGTCACCAAGACCGACGGAGTCGCGAGCTACACCGCCGGGAACCCGGTCACGTACACGATCGTCGTGACGAACTCGGGTCCCTCGGATTCCGTCGGGGCGACCGTGACGGACGCGGTCCTCGCCCTGCCCCAGATCGCATCCGCGAGCTGGACCTGTGTCGGCGCGGGCGGGGCGACCTGCACGGCAGGGCCCGTCGCCGGCAACATTGCCGATACGGTCCACGTCCCGGTCGGCGGCCAGCTGACGTACACGCTCGTGGCGGCGACGCGCTCGAACGCATCCGGGAATCTCGTCAACACCGTCTCGGTCGCCAACGCCGCCGGAACGACCGATCCCACGCCCGGAAACGACAGCGCGACCGACACCGATACGCGCGCGCTCTCCGCCGACGTCGCGATCACGAAGACCGACGGCTCCGCTTCCTACACGGCGGGAAGCCCGGTCAACTACACGATCGTCGTCACCAACGCCGGACCGTCGGACGCCGTAGGCGCCACCGTCACGGACACGATCCTCGCGCTGCCCCAGATCGCCTCGGCGAGCTGGACCTGCGCGGCGGCGGGAGGCGCGACGTGCACGGCGTCAGGCTCCGGCAACATCGCCGACACCGTCAACGTCCCTGTCGGGGGTCAGCTGACCTACACGCTGACCGCGAACACGCGGTCAAACGCTTCGGGCAACCTCGTGAACACGGCGACGGTGGCCGACCCCGCGGGCACGACGGATCCCGCGGCCGGCAATGATTCCGCGACCGACACGGACACGGCGACTTCGGTGGCCGACCTCGCGATCACGAAGACCGACGGTGTCGCGAGCTACACGGCGGGAAGCCCCGTGACCTACACGATCACGGTGACCAACGCCGGTCCGTCCGATGCGATCGGGGCGACGGTGGCGGATACGATCATGGCGCTTCCGCAGATCGCCTCCGCGAGCTGGACGTGCGCCGGTGCCGGCGGCGCCACCTGCACGGCCGGACCCACGGCCGGCAACATCAACGACAACGTCCACATCCCGGTCGGAGGCCAGCTGACCTACACGCTGGTCGCGGCCACCAAGGCCAGCGCGTCGGGGAACCTCGTGAACACCGCGACGGTCGCCGACCCCGCAGGCACCGCGGATCCGACGCCAGCCAACGACTCGGCGACGGACACCGACACGGCGACTTCCGTCGCCGACCTCGCGATCACGAAGACCGACGGCTCCGCCTCCTACACGGCGGGAAGCCCGGTCACGTACACGCTCGTCGTGACGAATTCCGGGCCCTCGGATGCCATCGGGGCGACGGTGACGGACACGGTCCTCGCCCTGCCGCAGATCGCTTCCGCGAGCTGGACGTGCGTGGCGGCGGGCGGTGCGACCTGCACGGCAGGCCCGGTGGCGGGGAACGTCAGCGACACGGTCAACGTCCCCGTCGGGGGGACGCTGACGTACACGCTGGTCGCGGCGACGCGATCCGGCGCGTCCGGCAACCTCGTCAACACGGCAAACGTCGCCGACCCCGCGGGCATCACGGATCCCACGCCGGCGAACGACTCGGCGACCGACACGGACACGCGAACGCTGTCGGCCGACATCGCAATCACGAAGACCGACGGCTCTGCTTCCTACACGGCGGGAAGCCCGGTCACGTACACGATCGTCGTGACCAACGCCGGCCCGTCGGACGCGGCCGGCGCGACCGTGACCGACACCATCCTGGCGCTGCCCCAGATCGCCTCCGCGAGCTGGACGTGCGCGCCGACGGGCGGGGCGACCTGCACCGCCGGTCCCGTCGCCGGGAACATCGCCGATACGGTCAACGTCCCCGTCGGCGGGACGCTGACGTACACGCTCGTCGCCAACACGCGCGCGAACGCATCGGGGAACCTGGTCAACACGGCTACGGTGGCGGACCCCGCGGGAACCACCGACCCGGCTGCTGGGAACGACACCGCGACCGACACGGACACGCGGACGCTGTCGGCCGACCTCGCGATCACGAAGACCGACGGTGTCGCAAGCTACACGGCCGGAAGCCCGGTCACCTACACGATCGTCGTGACCAACGCCGGTCCGTCGGACGCAGTCGGCGCGACCGTGACGGACACGATCCTGGCTCGGCCCCAGATCGCGTCCGCGACCTGGACGTGCGCAGCGGCCGGCGGCGCGACCTGCACGGCGTCCGGTTCCGGAAACATCGGCGACACGGTCAACATCCCGGTCGGCGGCACGCTGACATACACCGTGATCGCGGCGACGAAGGCCAGCGCATCGGGGAACCTCGTCAATACGGCGACGGTCGCCGACCCCGCGGGGACGACCGACCCCACGGCGGGGAACGACTCGGCGACCGACACCGACACGGCAACCGCCGTCGCGGATGTGTCGATCACGAAGAACGACGGCGTTTCGAGCTACACGGCGGGGAGCCCGGTCACCTACACGATCGTCGTGACGAATGCCGGGCCGTCCGACTCGATCG
>CAZYHZ010000018.1:0-72659 GCA_964647625.1 uncultured Acidobacteriota bacterium | reverse complement strand
GATTCATTTTTTCGCTCCTTGGCTACCGCAATCTGAAATCGACGCGAATCGTGTAGTAGACCGCGACGGGCTTTCCGTTCTGGAGAGCCGGCTTGTATTTCCACTTCTTGACGGCTTCGATCGCCGAATCGTTGAACATGGGATTGGTCGAGCTCAAGACGTTGACCTCGTTGACGTTTCCTTCCTTGTCGACGACGGCCTGAAGGATGACCTTGCCTTCGATGCGGGCCCGGCGGGCGATGTCGGGATAGTCCGGATCGACCTTCTTGACGATGACGGGAAGGACCATGTCGCCGGTCGGGAGGATCGGCTCGTCGCCCGTCCCTCCCTCGACACCGCCCACGACGCCGCCCACCACGCCGCCCACGACGCCGCCGGGAACGCCGCCGGGAACGCCGCCCTCGACACCGCCCTCGACGCCCTCATCGGCGGGCGCTTCGGGGGCCTTGGGCACGACCTCGGGCGTGACCTGCGGCTGAACGACCTCGGTGGGCTTGGGCTTGATTTCCTCGACCTTCGGCTTCGAGGCGCCTGCGGGAGGCGGCGGAGGCGGCGGAGGCGGCGGAGGCGGAGCCGTCCCGATGAACGAGATCATCACGTCGGGGTCCTGGACCATCTGAACGACGACGTAGGAAACGAACACGATCAGGCCGATCACCAGGATGTGCGCGCCGATCGCGATCGGGAAGGCCCACTTGCTGCCTTCCGCCTTCGCGGTGGTGCTCTCGAGCATCGAATCGAACATCGAAATCCCTCGGTGCGCCCTGCTGACGCTAGCCCGCTTTTGCCTTGCCCGCCTGCTGCGACTTGCGAAGGTCGATCGCCTTTTTCTGGTAGTCGTCCGCCTTCGTCCAGGCTTCCCTGGCTTCGTCGTTCTTGCCGACCTTGCTCAGCGTTTGCGACTTCTCGCGGTAGAGCAGGTTGATGTAGGAGAGGGCTTCGAAGTAATTCGGATCGAGCTC
Source organism: uncultured Acidobacteriota bacterium (assembly GCA_964647625.1). Classification (GTDB taxonomy): domain Bacteria; phylum Acidobacteriota; class Polarisedimenticolia; order Polarisedimenticolales; family DASRJG01; genus DASRJG01. The sequence goes on along the minus strand of CAZYHZ010000018.1, from coordinate 71,697 downwards.
GAGCGCCTTGTCCAGCGCCTTGATCCCCTTGTCGACGACGGTCTCGCGCTCTTCCTGGGACACGTTGTTGTTCTTGTTCCCGTTGTAAGACCGCGCCCAGCAGTTGACGCCGAGCGTGTACCAGGCTTCCTTGTTCTTCGAATCCATGTTGGCGCGCTTTTCGAAATACTCGAGCGCCTTCGTGAAGTCGCCCTTCTTCTGGTACATCGTGGCGATCTGGTTGATCAGGATGAGGTCGTTCGGTCTCGATTCGAGCTGCTTTTCGAGGTAGGCGATCGCCTTGTCCTTGTCGCCCGTCGAATCGAGGAAGCCGAGGTAGAACTTTTCGGTCTTTTCTTTCGTCTCGGCGTTGGGCGGGGTCAGGGTCAGGGTCTTCTCGAACTGGGCCAACCCCTTTTGGGCGTACTCCTTGTCCTTCGGGTGCTCGGAGCCGGGGTGATAGAGGGCCAGGTACGACACCGAGATCAGGTAATTCGCATCCCAGTTGTTCGGGTCGATTTGCAGGATCTGCTGGTACTGCTGGATCGCTTCCTCGTACTTTTGCGCGGTATAGAGCTCGTTCCCCTTCTTGAGGTAGACCCGAACCTTGAAGGCGGAAACGCCCGGACAACCCATCAGCACGATGGCGAGGGCTGCCACCGGCAAGAGGCCGAGCCAGCTACGGGATGTCGTTCGCATGTTCTCCCCCGTCATACCGACCATCTTCCAAGGAGCCCTTGCCTTCCGCCAGCATGGCAGGTTCCGGCCGCTGTGTGAACTCCGCAATCAGCCCTGGTACTTACCCCGTCGATTGAGCAAAGCAAGCGCCGGATGGTATCGCAAGCCGCGTTTTCGGGGCAACTCAATCGAGGCTTCCCCCGCAGCTCGACCCGGCCCCGGCCGTGCACCCGAAGCAGTGGAGACCCGTGCGCACGGTCCTCTGCAGGGTCTTCGCCGAAATCAGCCCTCCCAGGGTCGCCGGCGCCCCTCCGTCCACCGGCAAATCCAGCATTTGATTGAAATCACAGTCGTACAGCCGGCCGTCCCATCCGACCGATAGGTGGGTCCGGCACATCACGCCCGCCGCGGCGCGGGGGTTGAAGCTGCGCACGAGGAGGTCCATGTACCGCCCGGTGTTCCCGCTCTGCTCCAGGAATTCCAGGAAGCGGCTGATCGGCATGTTGGTGATGGTGTAGAGCTCGTCGAACACGATCCCGTACCGATCTCCCAGCTCGCGGCGGTAGTCCCGAGACAGGGACGCCTCGCTTCCGGGTAGGAACGCGCCGACGGGGTTGTGGACAAGGTTGAGGATGAGACCCGAGCCCTGCCCGTACCCGGCCCGGTTGAGCATCGACAGGCCCTTCAGGCTCTTTTCGAAGACACCGTCGCCGCGCTGGGCATCGGTTCCGGGCTGCCGGAACGACGGCAGGGAGGCGACGATCTCGACACGCCGCGCCGCGAGGTAGTCGACGAGATCCGACTGGGCGGGCAGGGTGAGCACGGTCAGGTTGCACCGGTCGATGACTCGGCGTCCCAGCGCCCGGCCCTGGTCGACCAGGAAGCGGAATCGAGGGCTCAGCTCCGGCGCCCCCCCCGTGATGTCGAGCGTCGGGATGCCGTGAGCCGCGAGCAGCTCGATCACCTGCGCCGCGGTTGCGGCGCTCATCGACTCCCGGCGGTCGGGTCCCGCATCGACATGGCAATGGGCGCACGTCTGGTTGCAGAGCTTGCCGACGTTGACCTGGAGGACGTCGATGCGCGCGGTGCGAAGCGGTGCCACGCCGTGGCGGGCGAGCACGTCGTCGAATGCGGGTACGCCGGTCGCGGCGAGTGCCCGTTCCTGCGCCTCCGTCGCGGCCAGGGGGTGACGTCTGGCCAGAAGGGACGGCACCCTACATCCCGACCTTTTGCGCGACGTTCCTCATCTGGACGCCGTGGGCGAGGGACGAGCCGCCGCGGATCGCGTTCGCGACGTGGATCGCCTCGGTCATCTGGTCGAGATCGGATCCCTTCTCGAGGCAGGCGTTCGTATAGGCGTCGATGCAATAGGGGCACTGCACGGCGTGGGCGACGGCGAGCGCGATCAGGGCCTTTTCCCGCTCCGTCAGCGCCCCGTCGGCGAACACGGCGGAGTAATAGTCCATGAACTTCGACCAGAGCTCCGGCCGGTTCTTGCCGACGTCCGAGAACTTAGCGAGGTCGTGCGGGCAGTAATACGTTTCCACGGTCGCCTCCTCACCGGGTTGCCGCCGCTACAGGATTGCCGGAACGTCGGCCTTCTCCCACGCTTTCTTGAAGTCGGTCAGGGCCTTCGCGGCGGCCGCGGGCTGGTTCTCCCGTTTGTACGCCTCGATGAGGCCATAGAGCGAACGGCCATTGTTCGGATTGCGCTTCAAGTCTTCGCGGAAGATGTTGATCGCCTCGTTGATCGAGGCGGCCTGACCGTCCCGCAGCAGCGCCCCGCCCAGCGACTCGCGCGTCGGGTAGAACCACGCGGGCGGCTCGTCATAGGAGAGCTTGTCCTCGGCGGCGACCGTCTTGCGCCACGCGACGACGGCGCCGTCGGTGTCGCCCTTCATCTCCGCGAGCTTGGCATCGAGCATGTTCGCTGCGACGGCGAGCAGGTCCTTGCTGGTGTTCAGGTTCATCATCGCGTCCGGAGGCACCTTTCCGGCGGCCTCCTGGAACGCCGCTTTCTCTTCACGGGCCTTCGCCGGGTCTTTCTTGGCGGCAAACGCCACGCCCCGGCCGAAGTGCCAGAGCGCCACGGCGGTCGGAAGCGACGCGTCCGGCTGAGGCTCGGCGAGGACGTCGTCCCACTTGCCGAAGCGGATCTCGTAGTACATCGAGAACGGCACCACGAACTCGGCCATCGGCATCTCTTTCGCAACCTTGACGGCGATCTCGGTCGTCTTCTTGGCGGCGTCGAGGGAAACCTTGGAGCGCCCTTCCATCGCCGCGGACGCGGCCAGGAATTGAAGGTTGTGCGTGTAGTACATGATCGGGTACACGCCTTCGACGTGATTGTCCTTGATGTACTTCTCGTCGACCGCCGCGGCCTTGGTGTTGGCTTCGGACGCGCCTGCGTAGTTTCCGGTTCGCATGTAGACGTGTGCGGGCATGTGCACGAGGTGCCCTGCGCCGGGAACGAGCGTTTCGAGGCGCTTCGCCGAGGCCAGTGCGCGTGCCGGGTCCTTCGACGCCTCGGTCGCGTGGATGTAATAGTGGTTCGCGCCCGGATGGTTGGGGTTTCGCTTCAGGACCTTCTCGAGGATCGACACGATCTTCTCCGTGTCGGGGGCCGGCTTGCCGTCGTGGTCCCAGAACTTCCACGGCCTCAGGTCCATGAGCGCTTCGGCATAGAGCGTCGCGACGTCGTCATCCGACGGAAATTTCGCGTACACCCCCGCCATCGCATCGGCGTAGGCCTGGTCGAGCTTCGTGCGATCGGCCGCGGGATCGGCGACGTAGCGGACGGCGAGCGCGTCGATCAGTGCGCGCTCGACTCCCGTCGGCGGCGCCTTGGCCTTGGCCTTCGACACGGCCTCGACCGCCTTGCCGTTGCGCTCGGGGTCGATCGGGAGGTTGATGTTCGGCCCGAGCGTGAGGCCCACGCCCCAGAAGCAGATCCCGCACGAGGGATCGAGACGCGCCGCCTCGCGGAAGGCGCGCTCGGATTCGTCGTGGTTGAACCCGTAAAGGAGACGCAAGCCCTGGTCGAAGTACTTCTGCGCCGACGCGTCCTTCGTCGAAATCGCGCGATGATAGGAGCCGAGGTCGTTGAACAACGGCACCGTGGCGGCGGGAGCCGCCCCGGACATCGCGGCTTGGGCCGCGAGAAGGACGGTCGCAGCGATCATCTGTGGGATCCTCCGAAAGGGGTCATGACGGAAGCCCACAGCATATCCGAATGCCTTGAACCGCGTTGGGGCGGAACCTACGATGACCTTGCCCTTCGCCAAGGAGCACACCATGAGCACCGCTCGCGATCCTGCCCCGCTGGATCCCGTCGACCACATCGCCATCGCCGTTCCGGATGTCGCGGCGGCGGTCGCGTGGTACACCTCGAATTTCCGCTGCGACGTTCGCTACCAGGACGACACGTGGGCCTTCCTCGCCTTTGAGAACGTCAAGCTCGCCCTCGTGGTCCCCGCTCAGCACCCGCCTCACCTCGCGTTTCGGAGAGCGGACGCCGAGTCGTTCGGGCCTTTGAAGACCCACCGCGACGGCACCCGATCCGTCTACGTCCGCGATCCCGCCGGGAACAGCATCGAGATCTTGGCGGCCGATTGAGCGAAAACCCGGAGAAGGCCCGGGGCCTGCGCGCGATCGCGATCGCCCTGCGGTCGTGGCGGACCGCCTCCGTCGCGCTGATGTCGTTCTCGTCCGGCCTGCCGCTCGGGCTGGTGTACGTCGCGATCCCCGATTGGATGCGCTCGATCGGGGTGGACATCAAGGTCGTCGGGCTGATCACGCTCGCGCAGGCCCCGTGGTCGTTCAAGGTCCTGTGGGCCCCGCTTCTCGACCGCTTCGTTCCCCCGGCACTCGGGAGGCGTCGCGGCTGGGCGGCGATCGCGCAGGTGGCGCTGTTCGCGACGACGCTCGTCCTGGCCGGTGTCGCGCGCCACCCCGACTCGCCCTGGGTGATCGCGGCCCTCGCGCTCGCGATTGCGTTCGCTGCGGCGACGCAGGACATCGCGATCGATGCCTACGCCGTCGACGTCCTGCGCCCGGACGAGCAAGGGGTCGCGGTCGGCTTCCGGACGGCGTCCTACCTGATGGCGATGCGCCTGGCCGGCGCCTTCGCGATCACGTTCGCCGCCTGGTCCTCGTGGCCCTTGGTCCTGGCGATCATCGCGGTGTCGTACCTCGCGCTGCTCGCCGTGACGGTGAAGGCACCGAAACCGGAGGAGGCCTCCGAGCCTCCCCGGTCCTTGAGAGAAGCCGTCTGGCAGCCGTTCGTCGGATTCCTCTCGCGGCCGCTCGCGCTCGAGATCCTCGCGTTCGTGATCCTCTACAAGCTCTCCGACGTCATGGCGAACGCTCTGTTGCGGCCGTTCCTGCACGACATGGGGTACAACCAGGTCGATCGGGGCGTCATTCTCGGCTTGGTCACGTGGGCCAGCACCGCCATCGGCGCGCTCATGGGGGGAGTGCTGACGACGGCTCTCGGTGTCGGACGCGCGCTCTGGATTTTCGGAGTCGTGCAAGCGCTGTCGAACCTCGGCTACGTCGCGGTCGCGCTCAGCCCGGTCAACCGGTCGCTGATGCTCGGGGCGACGGGATTCGAAACGTTTTCGTCGGGCATGGGGACCGGAGCGTTCTCGGTGCTCCTGCTCCGGCTGACGCAAAAACGATTCTCCGCGACGCAGTACTCGCTGATGTCGAGCCTCTTCGCCCTCCCCCGGATTCTCTCGGGGCCGGTGGCGGGCTTCGTCGTCGATGCCGTGGGCTGGGTGGCGTATTTCTGGCTCAGCGTGGCCGCCGGCATTCCCGGGCTCTTCTTCCTCCGGCGCTTCGCGCCGATTTCCGGACGCGAGCCGGACCTTGGGGCGCCCGAGGCGGCCTCCGCATCGCAGGTTTCGACGCGCACGCTCGTCACGCGCGGGGTCGCGGCGGGGCTTTCGATCCTGATCGTCGGCGCCGTGTTCGCCGCGAGCCTCGTCGCGTTGAAAGGCATGCGCGCGACGCCCCCGCAACCTTTCGAGCTCACCGGTCCCCTTGCGGCGATGGCGCGGATGGATACCGTAAGCGATGGGGTGAGGGTGGTGGGGCTTCTCCTCGCCGGCCTCGCCGGGGGGCTCTTCACGGCCGCGGTGCTCGCGGCGCGGCGGGGAGCTCGATAGGAGACGCCGGGGTTGACGGCCTACCCGGTCGCGCTGGTCACCGGTGCATCGAGCGGCATCGGCCGCGAGATTGCGCGCCAGCTCGCCCGCGAAGGCACGAAGGTCGGCCTGGTCGCGCGCCGCGCGAGCCTGCTCGAGGAGCTGGCCGACGAGATCCGCGAGCTGGGCGGCGAAGCGGTGCCGCTTCCTTGTGACGTCCGCGAGCGGCCCGCGGTTCACGCTGCGGTCTCGGGCGTCGTGCGGCGGCACGGGCCGATCGATCTGCTCGTGGCGAACGCGGGCGTCGGTCATTCGATACCCGCCGAGGCGTTCGACGCGGAGCTGTCCGAGGACATCATCCGGACGAACCTCCTCGGGCCGGTGTATGCCGTCGAGGCGGTGCTGCCGTCGATGCTCGCGAGAAGCCGCGGCCACATCGTGGGCGTCTCGAGCCTGGCCGCCTATCACGGGTTTCCGATGACCCACGCGTACTGCGCCAGCAAGTCGGCGTTGAACGTCTTTCTCGAGGGCTTGCGCGCGGAGATCGCCGATCGCGGCATCCGCATCACCACGGTCTGCCCCGGGTTCGTGCGGACGCCGATGGTGGTCGGGAATTCCGGCGCCAAGCCGTTCCTGCTCGAAGCCGACGAGGCCGCGCGCCGCATCCTGCGGGCCGTCCGCGCGAACCGGCGCGTCTACAATTTCCCCTGGCCGATGGCCGCGCTGATGGGTCTGGTCCGGCTGATTCCCAACCGGGTGCTGGAGAAGGCGGCGCGCTCGGCCCGTGTCTTCGAGGACTGACCGCGTGCCGCGTGCCTCGCGATCTTCGCTTTCGATCGAGCCGCTGACGCCGGCCCGGCTGTCCGATTTCGAGACGCTGTTCGGCGCGAACGGCGCGTGCGCGGGATGCTGGTGCATGTGGCCGCGCATGGGACAGTCGGAGTGGAAGGCGAAGAAGGGCGAAGGGACGAAGCGGATGATGCGCGCGCTCGTCAAGAAGGGTCCGCCTCCGGGCCTGCTCGCCTACGCCGGCGCCGAGGCGGTCGGCTGGTGCGCGATCGCACCCCGCTCGACGTATTCGCGGCTCACGCGGTCGAAGATCTTCGCTCCCGTCGATGAGGAGCCCGTGTGGTCGATCATGTGCTTCTTCGTCCGCCGCGATTGGCGGCAAGAAGGCGTGACGGTCGCGCTGCTCGACGGCGCGGTCCGCTACGTCGCCTCCCAGGGGGGACGCATGGTCGAGGGCTATCCCACGGAGACGGACAAGGTTCAGCCGGCCGCGTTCGTCCACCAAGGATTGATGGGCTCGTTCCGGCGCGCGGGCTTTCGTGAGGTCGCCCGGCGATCGAAGCACCGGCCGGTCGTACGCCGCAAGGCTTCGCAATGACGTCGCGGCGCAACGTGTCGTCGGGCTCGGCGTGGGAGGCGCGCGTCGGTTACTCGCGCGCCGTTCGCGTCGGCAACCTGATCGAGGTCGCGGGGACGACCGCCGTCGATGAGACCGGCGCGGTCGTCGGCCCGGACGATCCCTACCGCCAGGCGCAATACATCTTCGAGAGAATCGGTCGCGCGCTCCGGGAAGCGGGCGCCGGGTTCGAGAACGTCATCCGGACGCGCATGTTCGTCACGGACATCGCGCGATGGGAAGAGGTCGGGCGGGCGCACGGCGAGGTCTTCCGGGAGATCCGTCCCGCCGCGACTCTCGTTCAGGTGGCATCCCTCGTGCGACCCGACCTGTTGGTCGAGATCGAAGCGACGGCCGTGGTTCCGGAGGCTGACCGTTGAACGCTCCCCGCATCGGGTACGGGCTGGCCATGCCGCGCCCTCACAGCCACCTGTTCGAGATCTCGATCGTGATCGAGAGCTGGAGAGAGCCGCGCATGACGCTCGTGCTCCCGTCGTGGACGCCGGGCTCGTACATGATCCGGGAGTACGCGCGCCACGTGCAGGAATTCTCCGCAACGAGCGACGGGCATCCGGTCCCCTGGCAAAAGACGGCGAAGGACGCTTGGACCATCGAGACGCCGATGGAAGGCCGCGTCCGCGTGACCTACAAGATTTACGCGCACGACCTCACGGTTCGGACCTGCCACCTCGATGGAACGCACGGGTTCGCCAACGGCGCCGCGGTCTTCATGTTCGTCATGGGCCGGACCGAAGAGCCCGTGTCGCTCGAAGTCGCCGTCCCGCAGAAATGGCAGGTCACGACCGGCCTCGAGCCGCTGGGGGGCGGCAACAACATCTTTCGCTACCGGGCTCGCGACTACGACGAGCTGATCGACTCGCCGGTCGAATGCGGCACGCACCGGCTGCTCGAATTCGCGATCGACGGCGTGCCTCATCGCATCGCCCTGTGGGGTCGCGGGAACGAGGACGAAGCTCGCGTCGTCGCGGACACCGAGGCGATCGTCCGCGCCCAGCGGGAGTTCTTCGGAAGCCTTCCCTACAAGCGGTACGCGTTCATCCAGCACTTGGCCTCCGGCCGCGGCGGGCTCGAGCACCGCAACAGCGCCGTGTTCCTGGTCGACCGGTTCGGCTTTGCGCCGCGATCCGCGTACGAGCACTACCTCGAGCTGATCTCCCACGAGTTCTTCCACGTCTGGAACGTCAAGCGCATCCGCCCGCGGGTCCTCGGGCCGTTCGACTACCGGCGGGAGAACCACACGCGCCAGCTCTGGTCGATGGAAGGCGTGACGTCGTACTACGAAAAGCGTTTCCTCGTCGCCGCGGGCCTCTATTCGAAGGACCGTTTCCTCGAGCGCATCGCCGAGGAGATCGCCTCGCTCGCGACTCAGCCCGGCCGGGCGCTCCAGTCCCTCGAGCAGGCGAGCTTCGACGCGTGGATCCGCTTCTACCGACCGGACGAGAACTCCGGCAACGCGAGCATCTCGTACTACCAGAAGGGAATGCTCGTCGCGCTCATGCTCGACCTGACGATCCGCGCGGTAACCGAGCGAGCGCATTCTCTCGACGATGTGATCCGGCACCTCGCGCACCAGGCGACGCTCGACGACGCAGGCTTTCCGGAGCCGGACGGATACCTCGCGGCCGTCGAGACGGTGGCCGGCGGACACGGCGGCGCGTTCCGCACGTTCTTCGACAGGTACGTCTCCGGGACCGTGGAGCTCGACCTCGAGCAGGCGCTCGGCCACGCGGGGTTGACGCTCACGTGGAAGGAATCCGCGGCCAAGGACGGCGGCGCCGGCGGCTGGCTCGGCATCGCGACGCGGCCCGAGGGGCGTGGGCTCGCGATCACGTCCGTCCGGTCGGACGGGCCGTCGGAGGCCGCCGGGCTCTACGCGGGTGACGAGCTGATCGCGATCGACGGCGATCGCGTCGACGCCACCCGGCTTCCGCAAGTCCTGGCCCACCGGCCGCCCGGCACGGTCGTGCGCGCCGCGGTCTTCAGGCGCGACCAGCTCGTCGAGGTCGCCGTGACGCTCGGTGCACCGAAGCCGGATGCAGCGTCGATCGTCCCTGCCGAGAAGGCGACCCCGAAGCAGGCGGCCCTCCGCGAGTCGTGGTTGAATCCGTTCCGTAAATGACGCGCCGGCGTTACGACTTCCCGGTGACCGGCATGACGTGCGCCGGCTGCGTGGCGACCGTCGAGCGCGCGATCGCGGCGACCCCCGGAGTCGAGCGCGCGATCGTGAACCTCGCGACCGAGAGGGCGACCGTCGTCCTCGACGCCGAACGGACGTCGCCCGCCGCCCTCGCGGAGTCCGTCCGGCGTGCCGGTTACGGTCTCGTGCTGCCGCAGCCGGGGGTTGAAGACGCCGAAGGCCGCGCTCGCCGGCGCGAGCGCGTCGCGATCCGGAACCGCTTCCTGATCGCGCTGGTATTCGGCCTGCCCGTCTTCGTTCTGGGGATGACGCATGGAGCGCTCGCCGTCCACGGCGACCGGATCGTTCAGCTGGCGCTGACCAGCGTCGTCATGGCGGTCGCCGGGGGCGAGTACTTCCGCCGGGCGTGGTCGTCATTGCGCCACGGCACCGCGGAGATGAGCAGCCTCATCGCGCTCGGCACGGGTGCCGCCTACGTCTACTCGCTGATCGCGACGCTCCGGCCGGGTCTCATCGCGGCCGGGATCGCCCACCGCGCTGCGATGCCGCCTGTGTATTTCGAGGCCGCAGTCGGGATCCTCGTTCTCGTGCTCTTGGGGAAGCTTCTGGAGACGGGAGCGCGTGCGCGTACGTCTCTCGCGCTGCGGGCGCTCGCTCGGCTCCAAGTCCCGTCGGCGCGGGTGATGATCGACGGCGCCGCCGTCCCGCGCACGCTCGACGAGCTGAAGGTCGGCGACACCCTGTCGGTCCGCGCGGGGGATGCCGTGCCGATCGACGGTGTCGTGACGGACGGGGCCTCGAGCGTCGACGAGTCGATGCTCACCGGCGAGAGCCGCCCCGTTCCCAAGACCGCCGGCGACGAAGTGTTCGGGGGGACGCACAACGGCAGCGGCGCGTTTCTCATGCGCGTGACGCGCGTCGGCGAGGATACGGTTCTCGCGCGCATCGTGCGCATGGTCGCCGAGGCTCAAGGGGGCAAGGCTCCGATCCAGCGGCTGGCGGATCGCGTGAGCGCGATCTTCGTCCCCATCGTGCTCGCGATCGCCGTCGTGACGTTCGCGGGATGGATGATCTTCGGCTCCCCGGAGGCGCGGCTCGCGCAGGCGCTGGTTCATGCGGTGTCGGTCCTCATCATCGCGTGCCCGTGTGCGATGGGGCTGGCCACGCCGACCGCGGTTCTGGTCGCGACGGGGCGCGCCGCGGAGCTGGGCGTGCTCATCGGAGGCGGCGCCGCTCTCGAGACCGCCGGCCGGATCGACACGATCGTGTTCGACAAGACGGGAACGATCACCACGGGACGCCCGTCGGTGACCGACGTCGAGCTGCAGGGCGGCGCCGATCCAGACGAGATCCTCGGGATCGCCGCCGCCGCGGAGGCCGGATCGACGCACCCACTCGGCGAGGCCATCGTCGCCGAGGCCCGGCGCCGCGGCATCGCCGTTCCTCCGTCCGAGGCGTTCGAGTCGATCGCGGGATCCGGCGTCGTCGCCGAGGTCGCCGGACGGCGCGTCCTGGTCGGCCGCGGGAGCTGGCTCGAGGACGCGGGGGTCGCCGCGGGCTCGTCCGCCGAGATCGCCGACAGGCTGGCGAAGGTGGGCAGGACGCCCGTGCTCATCGCCATCGACGGCCGGATGTCCGGAGTCTTGGGGATCACCGATCCCGTGCGCGAGGGCGCCCGCGAAGCCGTCGACGCCCTTCGCGCGCTCGGATGCGACGTGGCGCTCCTGACGGGCGATCGAGAGGAGACCGCCGCCGCGGTCGCACGCGAGGCCGGCATCGACTCGGTCTCCGCCGGTCTCCTCCCCGGCGACAAGGCTGCCGAGATCGAGCGGCTGCGGGGGTCGGGACATCGCGTGGCGATGGTCGGCGACGGCGTGAACGATGCGCCCGCTCTGGCCTCGGCCGACCTCGGCGTGGCGATCGGAACCGGAAGCGACGTGGCGATCGCCGCGTCCGATGTGACCCTCGTGGGAAGCGATCCGCGGGGCGTCGTGACGGCGATCAAGCTGGCGCGCCGCGCCCTGCGCACGATCCGGCAGAACCTGGCCTGGGCGTTCGTCTACAACGTGCTCGGGATCCCGCTCGCGGCGGGGGCGCTCTTCCCGTGGACGGGCGTCACGCTCTCCCCCATCGTCGCGTCCGCCGCGATGGCGCTGTCGTCTGTTTCCGTCGTGACGAACAGCCTGCGGCTGCGACGCTTCACCCCGTAAACAAAAAAACCCCCGCGGGATCATCCGCGGGGGTTTTTCGATCGAGCTTGGATGAAAAGCTTACCAGGTGAGCTTGGCCTGAGCCGACACGCGCTGAACCTGGTCGGTCGGGTAGCCCACGAGCTTGTCGTCGGGGCTGGCCTCTCCGATGAACGCCTCGAACGAGAGGTTCTTCGAGTAGCGGTAGCCGTACTTGAGGTCGATCTCGTCGCCGATCTTGTCGCTCGCGGCGCCGTTCGACTCGGTCTCCTTGAACGAGTGGTACGAGATCATGACCGAGTGGTTGGCACCGAACCAGTGCTCGTAGCCGATGTTGAAGTCGGTGATGTTCGACTGGCCGAACTGATCGACCCAGTCGAGGTCGCCGAACCGGTTGTGCGCGTGGAAGTCGCCGTAGAGATCGACGAACTCCTCGTCGTCGGCGGTGCTGGCCTTGTCGCCCGAGGTCATCAGGGTGCCGATGTGCACGCGGCCGTGGCCGTTGCCCGCGTTGAAGTTGAACGCAAACCAGGCTTCACCGATCCACGCCTTGAGATTGGTCGACGGCCCGCCGGGACCGCCGAGGTCGCCGGTCTGCATGTCGTACTCGATGTTCCAGTCGAACATGTTGAGCTTGTCGCCGTTCATCATGCCGTTCGTCCAGTGCGCGCCGTAGGTGTCGATCCCCGAGTTCGCGACGAACGCCGGACCGAAGCCGCCGAGGTCCTGCGAGATGAGGGCGTTGCCGCCGACCTTGCCCCACTTGGTGAGGTCGTAGTCGTAGGTGGCGCCCCACAGGGTGCTCTGCGAGCTGTTGCCGAAGTTGGTGAAGAAGAAGCCGTCGGCGTTGGCGATCTTGTAGTAGAAGACGTTCAGGTCGTTGTGGCCCTTCTGCCACATGGCGCGGATGCCGTCGAACGACTGTCCGGAGTAGTAGTCATTGTCGCCGATCAAGAGCTCGGTCCCGTACGTGTGCTCCTGACGACCGATGCGAAGGGAGACGTCCGAGCCGCCGATCTTGCCCATCTCGACCCAGCCCTGATACAGCTGCACGCCCTGGGTGGCGAACTGGTAGGCCGTGTCGGCCTGGCTCATCGGCCCGCTGAATCCGTTGAAGTTCGCGGTCCAGAAGTCCCAGCTCGGGTTCCACTCGTCGCCCCAGTGACCGGTGTACATGAGGTCGACGTGCGCGGTGACGTTCTTGGCGAAATTGCCGGTGATCCCGACGTCGACACGGTAGGGAGCGACGGTGAGGTGATCATCGCTGTCCACGCCGTTGATCTTGTCGGCGAGATCCAAGTAGTTGTTCATGTACTCGTACCGCGACCGCACCATCCCGTTGAATTCGAACTTGTTCTCGGAATCGTCCGCGGCCCGCACGACCGGAATGACCGGCGCGGCGAGTGCGCACGCGAGAACTGCCAGCACGACCTTCTTCATTCCCTGCCTCCCTACCAGTGAGAAATCAGCCGAATCCGCGGGGTAACGGACCGGGGACCATCCCCGGCTTCAGCCGACCTCTCAATTATCTCTATTAAGTCCCCTAACAATCTAGGCTTTCGCCTCACGACAGGTTAGCAGCAATCCGTGTGCCCCAACATTATGAATTTTTAATTGATTGTAAGCGGTTTATTTGCAGCAGTTTATGCTGGTTGCTACCTATAACGCGGCAGCCGAATTGGGCGGTGATTTGCGCGTCTCATTCGGGATTTTGGATTGTTCAATGATGTGGAGTCGCGACGGTCCGGGCTAATTAGAGAAGAGTTTCTTGTACTTTCCGAGTCCCTGGGCCTCGAGGTCCGATGCGGGGACGAACCGGATCGAGGCGCTGTCGATGCAGTAGCGCATCCCGGTAGGGGCGGGCCCGTCGGCGAACAGATGTCCGAGATGGCTGCTGCCGACGTGGCTGTGGACTTCGACGCCCTCGAGTGCGCTCCCCTGGCTCTGAACCACGTTTTCCGATTCGAGCACCCGCGAGAAGCTCGGCCACCCCGTTCCGCTGTCGAACTTGTCGGTCGAGCTGAACAGCGGCTCGCCGGTCACGACGTCGACGTAGATCCCGGGATCGTGGTTGTTCCAGTAGGCATTGTCGAACGCCGGCTCGGTCGCCCCGTGCTGCGTCACCTCGTACTGGAGCGGCGTCAACCGGCGCCGGATCTCGGCGTCGCCGGGTTTCTCGTATTTCCCCGAATTCTTCGGCTTTTCCGCCTCCGGGACCACGATCGGCGGCGCGTCCTTCCAGACGCGCTCGATGAACGGCTCGCGCCCCGACCCGTACTTGTAGGCCTTGTAGGCCTCGGGATGCTTGGCGTGATAGTCCTGGTGGTACTCCTCCGCTCGATAGAACGTCTTGGCAGGGACGATCAACGCCGCCACCGGCTTGTCGAAACGGTGCGTCGCGTCTAGGGCGGCCTTGCTGGCTTCCGCGATTTTTCGCTGGCTTTCGTTCAAGTAGAAGATCGCGGCCCGGTACTGCGAGCCGCGGTCCGCGAACTGGCCGTCGGTATCGGTGGGGTCGATCTGACGCCAGAAGACGTCGAGGATCCGGGCGTAGGAGATCTTGGCCGGGTCGAACCGGACTTGGACCGTTTCGAAGTACCCGGTGCTCCCCGTGGAGACCTCTTCGTAGGTCGGATTCGGCTTGTCGCCTCCGGTGTAACCGGGGACGGCTTCGATCACGCCCGGAAGGTCGTCGAACGCGGCTTCGGTACACCAGAAACAGCCGCCTGCCAGCAGCGCGGTTTCGGTCGGCCCGGTCGCCGTGGGCCTCGGAGCCGAAGTGCCCGCCGCATCGCTGCCGCCGCAAGCGGCAAGAGTCATCAACAGCAAAAAAACCAAAACGGAGGATGTGCGCATGCCTCATGATCCCCGATTTCGGCCGCGCGTGCATCCCGAGGGGCCGGGGAATACCTTTAGCCGGGCCCATGTCGACCATTCCGCCCCATTGGTCTGCCCGCACAACTTCCGGAGAGCTGGGGGTCCGCGTCCTCGGCTCGATGGGCGCTGCGGGAGCGCGCGTTCTGACGCCGGCGTGTCTCGCGTTCGTCGGCGACCTCGCTCGCCAATTCGCCCCGTCTGTGGTGGGCCGGCTCGCCGCGCGCGTCGCGACGCAGGCGCGCTTCGATGCGGGCGAGCGCCCGGCATTCCTGCCCGAGACGAAATCGATCCGCGAGGGCGGCTGGCGCATTGCCCCCGTTCCCGCCGAGCTGGCCGACCGCCGCGTCGAGATCACCGGTCCCGTCGACCGGAAGATGATCATCAACGCGCTCAATTCCGGGGCGTCGGTCTTCATGGCCGACTTCGAGGACTCGAACGCGCCGACGTGGAGCAACTGCATCGAGGGTCAGTCCAATCTCGTCGATGCGGTGGCCGGGACGATCGCTTACGACGACCCCGACACGAGGAAGAGCTATCGGCTGGGAGCGAAGACGGCCGTGCTCATGGTTCGGCCGCGCGGCTGGCATCTGATCGAAAGGCACGTCGAGGTCGACGGCCGGCCGATTCCCGCAGGCCTCTTCGATTTTGGCGTCTTCTTGTTTCATAACGCCGCGGTCTTGCTGTCCAAGGGAAGCGGGCCGTTCTTCTACCTGCCCAAGCTCCAGAGCCACCTGGAGGCTCGTCTCTGGAACGACGTGTTCGTCTTCGCCGAACGGACGCTGGGGCTGCCGCCGGGATGCATCAAGGCGACGGTCTTGATCGAGACGCTCCCCGCGGCGTTCGAGATGGACGAGATCCTGTGGGAGCTCAGGGATCACGCGGCCGGCCTGAACTGCGGCCGCTGGGATTACATCTTCAGCTTCATCAAGGTGCATCGCGGAGATCCGGGCTCCGTGCTTCCCGACCGGTCGCAGGTCACGATGGATCAGGGGTTCTTGCGCTCCTACGTGCAGCTCCTGATCAAGACGTGTCACCGCCGCGGCGCCCATGCGATGGGCGGCATGGCCGCCCAGATTCCGATCAAGTCCGACCCGGCGGCCAACGAGGCTGCGCTTGCGAAGGTCATCGCGGACAAGCGGCGCGAGGTGCGGGACGGCCACGACGGGACCTGGGTCGCACATCCCGGACTCGTACCGGTGGCGATGGGCGCCTTCAACGAGATCATGACCGGGCCGAATCAACTCTCGCGGCTTCGCGAGGACGTCACGGTCAGGGCGGAAGACTTGTTGTCCGTGCCGTCCGGAACCCGCACCGAAGCGGGACTTCGCTGGAACCTCCGCGTCGGAGTCCAGTACGTCGAGGCCTGGCTGCGTGGAGCGGGCTGCGTGCCGCTCTACAACCTGATGGAAGACGCGGCCACGGCGGAGATCTCCCGCACGCAGGTGTGGCAATGGCTGAAGCACCGCGCCCACCTGGACGACGGCCGGACGATCGACGAGCGTCTCATCCGTGCCCTCCTCGATTCCGAGATGTCCGCCGTGCGCGACGAGATCGGTCCCGCGCGGTACGAGGGCGGCCGGTTCGCGGATGCGCTCTCTCTTTTTTCGAGCTTGATCTTCGCACCCGAGCTACCGGAGTTCCTGACGCTTCCTGCCTACGACATGCTCGCAGGCTGACCCGAGGAGACCCCTCATGTCCGACCGCAACCCCTCTTCGCCCACGGATCGCTTCCACGGAATCGTCCGTCCGTACGGACCGGCCGACGTGGAGCGTCTGCGCGGCAGCGTCCGCGTGGAGCACTCGCTCGCGCGGCTCGGCGCTACGCGCCTGTGGGACCTCCTGCACCGCCGCGACCACGTCCACGCGCTCGGCGCGCTGTCCGGCAACCAGGCCGTCCAGATGGTGCGCGCGGGCCTCGAGGCGATCTACGTATCCGGATGGCAGGTGGCCGCCGACGCGAACTCCTCGGCGATGACCTACCCCGATCAGAGCCTCTATCCGGTCGACTCCGTGCCGCGCCTCGTGCGGCGGATCAATCAGGCCTTGCTGCGGGCCGATCAGATCGAGCACGCCGAGGGGGGCGTGAAGCATTACTGGATGGCCCCGCTCGTGGCCGACGCCGAGGCGGGGTTCGGCGGACCGCTCAACGCATTCGAGCTGATGAAATCGATGATCGAAGCGGGAGCGGCCGGCGTCCACTTCGAAGACCAGCTCTCCTCGGAAAAAAAGTGCGGCCACCTCGGCGGGAAGGTCCTCGTGCCCGCGAGCCACTTCGTCCGGACTCTGGTGGCGGCGCGCCTCGCGGCGGACGTGCTGGACGTTCCAACGCTCGTGATCGCGCGCACCGACGCCGACTCGGCGAAGCTTCTCACCTCCGACATCGATCCCAGGGACCGCGCCTTCTGCACCGGGAACCGCACCGCCGAAGGGTTCTACCGGATTCGCTGCGGCATCGAGATGGCGATCGCGCGTGGCCGGATCTACGCGCCCTACGCCGATCTGATCTGGTGCGAGACCTCGACGCCGGATTTGGCACAGGCGAAGCAGTTCGCCGACGGCATCCGGAAGGAGTACCCCGACAAGATGCTGGCCTACAACTGCTCGCCGTCGTTCAACTGGAAGAAGCATCTCGACGACGCGGCGATCGCCTCGTTCCAGCGGGAGCTGGCCGCGATGGGCTACAAGTTCCAGTTCGTGACGCTGGCCGGCTTCCACGCCTTGAACCACGAGATGTTCCAGCTCGCGCACGCCTACCGGCGCGAGGGGATGGCCGCGTATTCCCGGTTGCAGCAGGCCGAGTTCGCCGCCGAGCGCGACGGGTACACGAGCACGAAGCACCAGCGCGAGGTCGGCACCGGCTACTTCGACGAGGTCGCCCAGGTGATCTCGGGCGGGACGTCGTCGACCGTGGCGCTCAAAGGGTCCACCGAAAGCGAGCAGTTCTAGCCGCCAGGCTCCCCCCGGTCCGTGCGATTCCGTCGGAGCGGCTAAACTACCCCCCGTTTTCCGACGTATCCATCCCGGAACCTTCCCGGAGGAGCCTTCGATGACCTTGCGCTCGACCGTTTCGATCGTTGCCGCGTCGATCCTCGCGGCCGGCATCGCCTGCGCCGCGGCCCCCGACACGCCGTACACCGAGCTCCCCTACACGCCGAGCCTCGATCCCCAGGCGATGGATCGGACGGCGAACCCGTGTGAAGACCTCTACCGGTACTCGTGCGGCGGGTGGATGAAGAACAATCCGATCCCGGGCGACCAGTCGAGCTGGAGCGTCTACGGCAAGCTCTACGAGGACAACCAGCGCTACCTGTGGGGGATCCTGCAGGATGCGGCGAAGCCCGATGCCAAACGATCGGCGACGCAGCAGAAGATCGGCGACTTCTTCGATGCGTGCATGGATACGGACGCCATCGAGAAGGTCGGCGCGACGCCGCTCGCCGCCGACCTCCGGCGGATCGATTCCATGTCGTCGATCAAGGATCTCGGGCCGGTCCTGGGCGGGATCCACGCGCGCGTCGCATCCGGTGCGATCATGTGGGCCGACGGCGTCGAACAGGACGCGAAGGACTCGAGCCAGCAGATCTTCGCGATCTACGCCGGGGGCTTGGGCCTTCCGGATCGCGACTATTACTTGAAGGAAGACGACAAGTCCAAGGAGACGCGCGCGAGGTACGTCGAGCACGTCGCGAAGATGCTCGAGCTATCGGGTTACTCCGCCGATCGCGCGAAGGCCGGCGCCGGCATCGTGATGCGCATCGAGACGTCGCTCGCGCGCGCCTCGCTGACGCGCGTCGAGCGTCGCGACCCCTACAAGATCTACCACCGCACGGCGCCCGGGAAGCTCAAGTCCCTGGTTTCGGGATTCGACTGGACCGGGTATTTCGCCGCCGTCGGCGGCCGCCCCGGAGCGTGGCTGAACGTCTCCGAGCCCGCGTTCTTCAAGGAGTGGAGCGCGCGCTTGAAGTCCGAGCCGCTCGCGGACATCAAGACGTATCTGCGCTGGACGCTCGTCAGCGCCCGCGCGGACTACCTGTCCAAGCCGTTCGTCGACGAGCACTTCGCGTTCTACCGCGCCTATCTGCGCGGCGTGAAGGAGCCGCAGCCGCGCTGGAAGAAGTGCGTCGGCTGGGTCGATCGCGACCTCGGCGAGGCGCTCGGCAAGGAGTTCACGGATCGGACGTTCCCGCCGGAGACGAAAGCGAAGACCGTCGCGATGACGAACCTCATCGTCGACGCGATGAAGCACCGCATCGAGGGGCTCGACTGGATGAGCGAGGAGACGAAGCAGCAGGCCCTCGCCAAGCTCGGAAAGATCCGGAACAAGGTCGGCTATCCCGACGTGTGGCGCGATTACTCGAAGCTCGACGTCAAGCGCGGCGATTTCTTCGGAAACGTGACGCGCGCCGTGCAGTTCGAGAACAACCGGCAGCTCGCCAAGATCGGACAGCCGGTCGATCGCGGCGAGTGGGGCATGACGCCGCCCACCGTCAACGCGTACTACAACCCGTCGATGAACGACATCAATTTCCCCGCGGGCGTGCTCATGCCGCCGCTCTACGACAGCAAGCTCGACGATGCGCCGAACTACGGGAACACCGGCTCGACGATCGGGCACGAGCTGACGCACGGGTTCGACGACGAGGGCCGGCAGTTCGACGGCAACGGGAACCTGCGCGACTGGTGGACGAAGAAAGACGGAGAAGAATTCGAGAAGCGCGCCAACTGCATACGCGATCAGTACTCCGGCTACGTCATCGTCGACGACATCAAGATCACGGGCAAGCTGACGTCCGGCGAGGACATCGCCGATCTCGGCGGCTCCATCCTCGCGTGGGCGGCGTGGAAGGAAGCGACGAGGAACGTGAAGCTCCAGACCGCGGACGGCTTGACGCCGGATCAGAGGTTTTTCGTCGGTCTCGCGCAATGGGCCTGCGAGAACTCGCGGCCGGAGGAGCTGCGCGTGCGGGCGGCGACGAACCCGCACTCTCCGGGCCGCTACCGGATCAACGGCGTCGTCGCGAACATGCCGGAGTTCGCCCAGGCCTTCCAGTGCACGCCCGGGACCGGGCTCGCGCGCAAGCCGGACGCCGTCTGCAAGGTCTGGTGAGCGACGGCTCCTAGTCGGCGGGCTTTCCGGGGAGCAGTCCGTCCATCGCGACGAGCCGGGGGCCCGTCTCGTCGCAGACGGCGTACCTCGGCTCGGTGCCCGAGTACATCGCCATGCCGGCGTGCTCGCCGGCCGCGTTCATCGCGTAGAACTTGACGTCGAACGACGGCGTGCCGTCGGGCTTCAGCAAGCGCTTTTCGATCGTGCGGGCCTTGATGCGCCGCAGCGCTTCGGCGATCGCGTCCTTGGGGTGCGCGCCGTGGCGCATCTCCTCGACGACGAGAAACGACGACAGGCCGAACAGGTTCGCCTCGCCGCGCCCGGTCGAGCCGCACGCTCCCACGCCCGGCTCGATGTAATTGCCTGCGCCCAGAATCGGCGAATCGCCGACGCGGCCGGGAATCTTGAACGCCAGTCCGCTCGTCGTCGTCGCGCCGCAGATGTCGCCGTTCGCGTTGATCGCGTTCATGTGGATGGTGCCGTGGACGTGTTCGCGCGAGAGGAGGCCTTCCGCCACCATCGTCGACCGCGCGCGGTCCGAGGCGTCCCCACGCTTGTCGGGATCGAGGTAGTGCCCGGGATCGATGCGGCGCTTCCACTCGAGCCAGAGCTGGCGCGAATGGTCGGTGTTGAGATCGTCCTCGACCGAAAACCCCATGCGCCGGGCGAACCACTGCGCGCCGGCGCCGACGAGCAGGTGGTGGTCGGTGGTCTCCATCACCGCCTTGGCGACCAGGCTCGGCGTGCGCACTCCCTCGAGGGCGGCGACTCCGCCCGCCCGCTTCTTGGGACCGTGCATGACCGACGCGTCGAGCTGTACGGTGCCGTCGGCGTTGGGAAGCCCGCCGTAGCCGACGCTGTCTTCGGTCGGATCGAGCTCGAGAATGTTCACGCCGGCGAGGATGGCGTCGAGGACGTCCTCTCCGCGCGCGATTCGCTGGTACGCCTCGGCGACGCCGGTCCGCGGGCCCCCGTTCTTGAACTCGTTCCCGTTGCGCGACGAGATCACGACGGCGCGCGCGGGTTTCGCGCGCACGACGGCGGCCGCGACGCCCGCGCCGATCCCGGCCTTGATGAAGCGACGGCGGGACGGGGACTGGACCATGGCGCCTCCGGGCCGGTCATTATCGCCGGGAGGCTGCCGGGGGACAGGGGGCGACCCTTTTTTCTACAACGGGGAGGGAAGAAAAAAGGGCGCTCCCCTGCCCCCTAGGCGACTTGGTCGGCCGCCAGAATCTCCTGAATCAACGCGAGCGTGCGCCGGTAGCGCTGCTCGCCGTGGCGATGCTCGTCGGTCCGGCGGAACCTCAGCCCCTGACCGGCGTCCGCCGACGTGCAGAAGTACATGTCGGCCGCCGACCCGGCCCCGTCGAACAGGTCGCGGAGCTGAAACATCCGATGCCGCCTCGCGCCCGCGGTCGGGGCCTGCCGGATCACCCGGAGATTGTCGCGAAGCGTCTCCGCCGCCAGCGGGAACCCGCTGTCGGCGAGAAGGTCGATGGCATCCTGCAGCAGCGTTTCGACGTCATCGAAGTCCGTCATGGCGTCCCTCCTCGACGAAGATGTGTGTCCGTCATGGCGGTCGTGTGACGCGGCCGTAAATTCTTCGTTGCACCTGACCCGCAAGCTACAATCCGGCCCCATGAAGCTCGTCGAGTGCGTGCCGAACTTCAGCGAGGGACGCGACCGGGCCGTGATCGACGCCATCGCGGCTGAAATCGCGTCCGTCGCGGGATGCGTCCTTCTCGACGTCGATCCGGGTGCCGCGACCAACCGGACCGTGGTGACGTTCATCGGCTCGCCCGAGGCCGTCGAAGAGGCAGCCTTCCGCGCGATCAGGACCGCCGCCGGGCTGATCGACATGACGCGCCACCAGGGCGAGCATCCCCGGCTGGGAGCGACCGACGTTTGTCCTTTCGTCCCGGTCCAGGGCGCGACGATGGACGATTGCGTGGCCATCGCCAGGCGGCTCGGCCGGCGCGTCGGCGACGATCTCGGAATTCCGGTCTATCTCTATGAAGCCGCAGCCGCGCGTCCCGATCGCAAGTCGCTGGCGGACGTCCGGCGCGGCGAATACGAAGCCTTGGCGGAGCGGATCAAGGACACCGAGTTCGCGCCCGATTTCGGCCCGGCCCGGTTCAACGCCCGCTCCGGCGCGACGGTGATCGGCGCGCGGGAGTTTCTGATCGCCTACAACGTCAACCTGAACACGCGCGACAAGAAGCTCGCCAATACCATCGCCCAGACGATTCGCGAGGCGGGCCGCAGCAAGCGCAACGCCGACGGAACCTCCACGACGGTGCCGGGGCGGTTCAAGGAATGCCGGGCGGTCGGCTGGTACATCGAGGAGTTCGGACGCGCGCAGGTGTCGATCAACCTGACCAACTACAAGGTGACGCCGCTCCACACCGTGTTCGACGCCGTGTGTGACGAGGCGGCATGCCTCGGTCTGCGCGTCACGGGAAGCGAGCTCGTCGGGCTGATTCCGCGGGAAGCGATGCTCTCCGCCGGCGACCACTATCTCGCGAAGCAGGGAAAAACCGCCGGCGTGCCGGAAAAGGAACGGATCCACACGGCGGTGCTGTCTCTGGGCCTCTCGGATCTCGCGCCGTTCGTGCCGCAGAACAAGATCATCGAATACCGCTACGCCGGCGCTCCGTCGGGCCTCGCCGCGATGACGCTCCGAGACTTCGCCGACGAGCTGTCGAGCAGCTCGCCCGCGCCGGGAGGGGGAAGCGTCGCCGCGCTGTGCGGGGCGCTGTCGGCGGCGCTGTCTTCGATGGTCGCCGCCTTGACTTGGGCGAAGACCGGGCTCGAAGGCGCCCGGCCGGCGATGTCGGCGGCCGGCGTCGATGGGCAGGCTCTCAAGGATTGGTTTCTCGATGCCGTCGACCGCGACACCGACGCGTTCAACGCGGTGCTCGCCGCGCGGCGGCTTCCCAAGAAGAGTCCCGGCGAGGTCGCCGCACGTAATGCGGCGATCGAGGCGGCAGGTCAGGGCGCGATGCAGGTTCCCCTCGAGGTCCTGGAAGCGAGCGTGCGCGCGCTCGAGCTGGCGGCGTCCGTGCTCGCCGGCGGCAACGATGCTGCGGCATCGGATGCGGGGGTCGCCGGCGCGGCGGCGCTCGCGGCCGCCGAAGGAGCCGCGTTCAACGTGAGGATCAACGCCCCGGGGCTCACCGACCGCGCCGTGGCCGACGCGTTCCTGGCCCGTCAGACCCAGGCGCTCTCCCGCGCGCGCGCGCTGGCCGAGAGCCTGCGGCACACCGTCGAGCGGAAGCTGTCGTAGCTACGAGCCGGGCGCCTCGGTCGTATCGACGGTCGAAATCTTGTAGATCGTCCCCCGCTTGCTCCCGATGCGCTCGAGCAATCCGCGCTCGACCAGCCTGCGGAGATTGTCCTTGAGCGTGTTGCGGTTGGCGCCCGTCGCAGCCATCAGGAGCGCGGCCGCGCCGGTGCCGTTCTCGCGGATCGTCGCGAGGATCGCGCGCTGCAGCGGTGGCAGCTCGCGCGTGCGCGATTCGATGTCGACCTTCGACTGGAGGCGCATCGTCAACGCCTGGACCGATTCGATGAAGAACGCGATCCAGGGACCGATGTCCGATTCGTCCGTCCAGATCTTCGTTTCCGCGTGATCGATCGCGTCGTAATACGCGATTCGGTTCTCGTCGAACACGCGCTCGAGGCTCGCGTGGTCGACGAACCCGTAGCCGGCGCGGCGCAGGAGGTGAGGAACCATCACGCGCGCCGTCCGTCCGTTGCCGCGCTCGAACGGGCTGATCGACGTGAAGTAGATGAAGAACGTTCCGACGACGACGAGCGGATGCTGCGCGTCGCTGCGCAACTCGAGCTCGAGCCAGGAGACCAGGTCCTCGATCTTGTCCTGAAGCAATCGGGGCGGTAGAGTCTGAAGAACCCGCCCGAGAGCGCGACCTTCGGCGTCGAACACCTCGAGGTGGAGCGGCGTCTCACGCAGCACACTGGGCGGTGGAGGGTTCCCGGTCTTGCCGATGACCACCGCGTTGAGGGCCGCGATTTCGTCGAAGGTCACGATCGCCCCGGGCGCGGGGAACGAGCGATCCATGGCCGCGGCGTACCCGGACAGCTCGAGGGCAAACGGCGACGGGCCGTTCGATCCCGCGAGCGTCTCGACAACCTCGACATCCGTCGCGCGGATCCCCGCGATGCGGCACGACGCAGCGACCGACTGGAAGCGCGACGTCGATCGCATCGACGCCAGGTGCTCGAGCGGCACCGCGGTTCCGCCCGCCCAAAAGTCTCGAAATCGGTCTATCGCTGAGATTGTCTTGAGGATTTCTGGGTTGACGGGAAATTTTGAGTCCATATCACCCAATTCTCCGCCCAAAACCGAACGCTTTTACACTGACCGCCCCGACGCGTTCGTTGAGACGTCGTACCCCAGATGATAGACGATCCTCGGATTCAAGTCCCACGGGAGCCGACTCGCCCCCGTTCCCGCTGGAGGACACGTATGACCGTCGATCCCGACAGCACAAACCGGCACGATCATCGATTCCGGCTCTCCGTCCCGGCGGAATTGCACCTTGGGACCGAGTCTATCCCCTGCGAGGCCCAAAATCTCAGCCGGAGCGGAGCGCTTCTGGTCGGTTCCTTCGACCCGCCGGCTTCGGAAACGCTCGATTTTTCGCTCAAATCACCCATTGGACAACTGTCCGTCCGGTTGAGGGGCAAGGTCATTCGCACTGAGCGCGAGGGCCAAGGTTCACGGATTGCCGTCGAATTCCTGGAAATGGATCCCGCGCGGCGGGACGATCTCGAGATCCTCCTTTCGCGGCTGCTCGCCTCACCTCCGCCCGCCGCAGGGGCCCTGGACGGCCTGAAGCCCGGCGCCAGCCCCCTGGAAATCAAAAAGGCGCTCGAATCCATCCCGATCGCGCAGCGGATCGCCCTGGCGTCCCGGGCGGGAAACAAGGAGCGCGATTACTTGCGGCTGGACGTCAACCCCGCGGTTCTCGAAGCGCTCGCCCACAATCCGTCCCTGACCGTCGTCGAAGCGCGCGCGATCGCGGGATCGGCCTACCTGATCCCCGGCACGCTCGAAGCGCTCTCTCAGGATCCTCGGTTCAGAAACGACGACGAGCTGCGCATGGCGATCGCGATCCATCCCAAGGTGTCGCCTGCCACGGCCGAGAAGGTGACCGCCGATCTGAAGGTTCCCCAGATCAAGCTCCTGCTGTCGAAGCCGGGGCTCGCCCCCGCGCTTCGGGAAAAGCTCGGCAGGAGAGCGCGGCGCGGCTAGTCGTCCAGAAGATGGATGACGAGCCCGGAGCGCAGCTTCGGCTCGAACCAGGTGCTCTTGGGAGGCATCACGCGAGACGCGTCGGCGACGCGCATGACGTCCGCAAGCTGCGTCGGATGCATCGCGAAGGCGACGGAAAACTCCCCCGAATCGACGCGCCGCGAAAGCTCGGACAACCCCCGGATACCTCCCGAAAAGGCGATCCGTTGATCGGTCCGAGGATCGCCGATCCCGAAGATCGGCGACAGGATCCGCTCTTGGAGGATCGCGACGTCGAGCGCTGCGACGGGATCCGTTTCTGTCGCAATCGAATTCGACGCGACGAGCCGCCAGCGGCCGCCGAGATACATGGAGAATCGCTTCGGCGCTTCGGGTGTCCGCGCCTCCCACGGCTCGATCACGTCGAATCCGGCTGCCTCGATGCGGCGCACGACCTCCGCGGGACTCAGACCGTTCAGGTCGCGCACCAGCCGGTTGTAATCGAGGATCCGGAGCTGCGACGCGGGGAAGTGCACGGCGAGAAACCGGTCGAACGGCCGCTCGTCCCGTGCCGGCCCCGATCGCTCTCGGCGGAGCGCGGCCACGCGGGCGTACGCCGCAGCGCGGTGGTGTCCGTCGGCGATGTAGCTGAACGGCACTCCGGCGAACGCGCCGGCAAGGTCGCGCGTTTCGCCGGTGTCGTCGACGACCCACAGCGCGTGAGCGACGCCGTCCGCCGCGATGAAGTCGACCGCCGCGGGGCGCGCGGTCGCCTTCGCAACGAGGGCGTCGATATCGCCCCGGTCGCGGTACGCGAGGAAGACCGGCCCGGGATGGGCTCCGATCGCGTCGGCGTGCCGCGTCCGGTCGTCTTCCTTGTCGGGCCGCGTGTGCTCGTGCTTTCGCACGCGCCCCTCGACATAGTCGTCGACGAGAACCGCGCCGACGAGCCCCGTTTGGACGTGGGCCCCCATCGTCAGGCGGTAGACGTAGAACGCGGGTCGATCGTCGCGAACGAGCCGGCCCTCGCGACGCATCATGTCGAAGTTTTCGCGGGCCTTGGCGTATACGCGCGGGTCGTGCGGGTCGATGTCCGAAGGGAGATCGATCTCGGACTTCACGACGTGTAAGAACGTGTCCGGATCGCCCTGGGCCAACGCCCGCGCTTCGCTCGAATCGAGGACGTCGTACGGGAGGCTGGCGATCCTGGACGCGAGATCGGCGCGCGGCCTGAGCGCCCGGAACGGCTTCACATTCATCGCGGATCTCCGGAGGCGCGAGGTTAACATGCGACCTCGATGAAGCGAATCGGCGTCACCGCCCTGTGCGTGGGCGTTCTCGCGATGGCCGTCTCGACGAGTGACGGCGGTCCGGTGTCGCGCATCATCGCGGCCGGGCTCGCGACCGATTCCGCGTACCGCAAGCTCGCCTGGCTGACCGATCGCATCGGGCCGCGGCTCTCCGGCTCTCCCGCCCACGAGAAAGCCGTCGCATGGTGCGTGGACGAGCTAAAGCGCGATGGCCTCGCCAACGTCCACACTGAAAAGGTCACCGTGCCGCGCTGGGTCCGCGGGGACGCCGAAGGAGCGATCCTCGCGCCGGCGGAGCACCCGATGGTGATCCTCGCGCTCGGGATGAGCGATGGGACCGGTCCGGGCGGCGTCACGGGCGAGGTCGTCGAGGTGGCGAGCCTCGCCGAGACCGCGGCGCTGGGGGACAAGGCCAAGGGAAAGATCGTCCTGTTCAACAAGCGCATCTACCCGAACGGTGGAGACACGCGGGGTTACGGTTCCGCCGCCGACCTGCGCTCGAAGGGTGCCGCAGCGGCGGCGAAGGTGGGTGCGATCGGGATGCTGATCCGATCGCTCGCGACGGCGGACCTCAGGCTCCCACACACCGGTGCGATGGCCTACGAAGAAGGCGTCCGGCACATTCCCGCGGCCGCGGTCTCGCCGGAAGACGCCGAGCTGATGCATCGCTTCCTCGCGGCCGGCGAGACGGTGAAGGTCCGGTTCACGACGACCTGCCGCAATCTGCCGGACGGCGATGACGCCAACGTCGTCGGTGAGATCCGCGGCTCCTCGGCACCCGACGAGGTTCTCGTGATCGGCGGGCATCTCGACTCTTGGGACGTCGGCACCGGCGCGCAGGACGACGGCGCGGGGTGCGCGATCTCGATGGAGGCGATGCGACTGATCCGCTCGCTGTCGCTGAAGCCGAAGCGCACGATCCGGGTCGTGCTGTACACCAACGAGGAGAACGGTCTGCGCGGCGGCAAGGCCTACGCCGCGGCGCACGCCGCGGAGCTTTCAAAGCACGTGGCCGCGATCGAATCGGACTCGGGCGGCGCGCGGCCGCTGGGTTTTGGCGTGACGGCCGGATCCGGCGCCAAGGACGTCGTCGCGACGCTCGCCGCTCCGCTCGCGTTGATTGCCGCGGACGACGTCATCGAAGGAGGCGGCGGAGCGGACGTCTCCGCGATGGCCGACGCCGGCGTGCCGCAGCTCGGCTTGCGCCAGGACGGGACTCACTACTTCGACATCCATCACACGATGGCCGACACGCTCGACAAGGTCGATCCGCACGACCTCGCGATGAACGCCACCGCCATGGCGGTCATGGCATGGCAGCTCGCCGAGCTCGATCCGCCGCTGCCCCGCTATATCGCCCCGCCGAAGTAGACCGTGAACTGTCAACTGCGAACTGGTTCACAGTTCACGGTTCAACACCCATAAGGGGACATTCGTCTTTTTCTTACGAAGGGAATAGGGGACAGTCCCCTTTTTCTTCTAAAGCTTCGCACTCTGAAGCTTTGTAAGAAAAAGGGGACTGTCCCCTATTCCCTTCGTAAGAAAAAGACGAATGTCCCCTTATGGGTGAAAAAGGGGAGTGTCCCCGATCAGCTCGCGTGCTTCGACGGGCGCATCGGTGGGGCGCAGACCGAGACCGTGAGCGAGACGGCCCACGAGTGCCGCCGCCGACATCCCTCCGTCTCGAAGCTCTCGCAGCGTCACGCCTCGGTGCCGCTTCGACAGGCGCACGCCGTCGTCGCCTAACAGGATCGGGACGTGCGCGAACTCCGGGGGCGCGGCCCCGAGCGCGCGATAGAGCATGAGCTGGCGAACCGTCGAAGTGAGGAGATCCTCGCCGCGCACCACCTCGCCGATGTCCATGGCGATGTCGTCGACCACGACCGCGAGCTGATATGCGGGAACGCCGTCCGCCCGGAGGACGACGAAATCTCCCACCGATCCCGGCGGCGCTGCGAAACGTCCGTGAATGCGGTCGTCGAATCCGGGGATGGCGCCGGGATCGACGCGAAAGCGCCACGCGTGAGCTGCCTTCGCTGCGATCCGCCGAGCGACATCGTCGCCGCCGAGCGTACGGCACGTGCCGGGATAGAGCGCCTCGTCGCCGGGGGCTTGAGGCGCGCTCGCCGCCGACTGGATGTCCTTGCGGCTGCAGAAGCACGGATAGACGCATCGCGCCTGTCGCAAGCGTGCGAACGCGGCGGCATAGTGCGCCTGCCGCTCGCTCTGGACGTACGGCGCGAACGGCCCACCCCGATCCGGCCCCTCGTCCCAGTCCAGCCCGAGCCATTCGAGATCCGAGAGAATCCCCTCGGCGCTTCCCTCGACGACGCGCGCACGATCGAGATCTTCCATTCGCATGACGAACGCGCTCCCGCCGGAGCGCGCCGAAAGCCACGCAGCGAGCGCGGTGGAGGCGTTCCCCAGGTGGGTGGTCCCCGTCGGGGACGGCGCGTATCGGCCTCGCCGGTTCACCGGGAAACGATGCCACAGCCAGCCTTTTTCCCCTACGTGGACAGCCGGTGCCCCGGAACCCAGATTGTCCTCATGAGACGACAAGGCGGCGGATTCGGGTTCGTGGTTCTCCTGATCGTTCTGGCGGTGATCTTCTTCGTCGCCATGAACAACTTCAAGTCGGTGGCTCCGTCCGCGATGGCGGTGAAGCGGCACGAGAGGGCGAAGGCGCAGGGTGAGGACCCCGCCGCTTCGGCTGCCGATCCGACGGGAAGCTCGACCTCGGCGTCGGACGACACTTGGAACGGGTCGCCGCCCTCCCGTCCGAACCTGGACACGATGGACAAGAACACGGCGCAGCACACCCAGGCCGTCAACGACACGCTCCAGCAGGGCAACTGACCCGAACGGTAGAATGCGCCTCCCCCGGCCGCGCGCGTGCGGCCGCGGTCTTTCGAGGCGATCATGCCGAACGGCATCGTCGGCGTCCCCACTCCGAAAAACGAGCCCGTGCTGGGCTATACGCCGCAGAGCACAGAGCGTGCGCAGCTCGGCGAAGCGCTTCGCGCGATGTCGAAGAAGGCGATCGAAGTCACCCCGGTCATCGACGGCCGTCGCGTGCGCACGGGTGAGCTCGGACGAGCGGTCAAGCCTCACGAGCACGCTCACGTGCTCGCGACGTGGCACAAGGCCGGCAAGCGCGAGGTCTCGCGCGCGATCGCGGCCGCGCGCAACGCGCATGGCGCGTGGTCGCGGATGCCGTGGGAGTCGCGCGCCGCGATCTTCCTGAAGGCGGCGGATCTTCTCGCCGGTCCGTGGCGCATGCGCCTGAACGCCGCGACGATGCTCGGCCAGAGCAAGACCTCCCATCAGGCGGAAATCGACGCGGCGTGCGAGCTGATCGATTTCTTCCGGTTCAACGTCCACTTCATGCGGGAGATCTACGCGAAGCAGCCGGAGTCCTCACCGGGCATGTGGAACACTCTCGAGTACCGGGCGCTCGAGGGCTTCGTGTTCGCGGTCACGCCGTTCAACTTCACCTCGATCGCGGGCAACCTTCCCACCGCGCCCGCGCTGATGGGGAACACGGTCGTCTGGAAGCCCGCGTCCTCGGCCGTGTACTCGGCGTGGTTCGTCATGAACCTGCTCGAGGAGGCGGGGCTTCCGCCCGGCGTGATCAACTTCGTCCCCGGTTCGGCGGGCGAGGTCGGAGATCCCGCGCTCGCGAGCGAAGAGCTGGCGGGAATCCATTTCACAGGATCGACCGCCGTGTTCCAGGACATGTGGCGGACGATCGGCGCCAACATCCATCGTTATCGCGGCTATCCTCGAATCGTCGGAGAGACCGGCGGCAAGGATTTCGTATTCGCCGATCCCTCCGCCAACGTCGATGCGCTGGCCACGGCGCTCGTCCGCGGCGCGTTCGAGTTCCAGGGGCAGAAATGCTCCGCCGCGTCGCGCGCTTACATCCCGGCCTCGCTCTGGCCTCGCGTCGAGCGCGGCCTGAAGAATCAGATCGGCGAGATCGCGATGGGCGACCCGGCCGACTTCCGGAATTTCATGGGAGCCGTGATCGATGCCGGGGCGTTCAAGTCGATCAAGGGATACATCGATTTCGCGAAGCGCTCGAGGGACGCGCAGATCGTCATCGGCGGGGGCTGCGACGCGCGCACCGGGTACTTCGTCGAGCCGACCGTCATCCGTGCGCGCCGGCCGGATTTCCGGCTGATACGCGAGGAGATCTTCGGCCCCGTCCTCACGATCTACGTCTATCCCGATCGCAAGCTCGACGAGACGCTTGCGCTCTGCGATTCCGGGTCGCCCTACGCGCTCACCGGCGCGATCTTCTCGCAGGATCGCTACGCGATCGTCCGGATGACCGAGGCGCTGACCCACGCCGCCGGAAACTTCTACATCAACGACAAGCCGACCGGGGCGGTCGTCGGCCAGCAGCCGTTCGGGGGCGGGCGGGCATCGGGGACCAACGACAAGGCGGGCAGCTACCTCAACCTGATCCGCTGGACGAGCGCGCGCGCCATCAAGGAAACGTTCGTCCCGGCGACACATTTCTCGTATCCGTTCCTCAGATAGAGGCGGGCCGAAAAAGCGGAGCCGTCCGCGTTCCGGCGCTATGATCGCGGAATGGCGGCGTCCGGGGACCTGCTCGACCGCGACCGCAAGGCGGAGCACATCCGCCTGGCGCTCGACGACCGCATGCAGCTCCACGCCCGCGCGTTCGACCGCTGCACGTTCGGCCACGACGCGCTCCCCGATCTCGATTTCGACGCGATCGACCTGGGAGTCGAGTTCCTCGGCCGCCGCCTGCGGGCTCCCCTGCTGCTGTCGTGCATGACCGGTGGGACCGAGATCGCCGCGCGCATCAACCGGAACCTCGCTGCGGCCGCCGAGTCGCGCGGCGTCGCGCTCGGGCTCGGCTCGCAGCGCCGGGCCCTCGAGGATCCCGCCGCGGCGGACAGCTTCAAGGTCCGCGACCTCGCACCGACGATCCCCCTTCTCGCCAACCTCGGCGCGGTCCAGCTCAACTACGGGTTCGACATCGAGCATTGCCGCCGCGCGGTCTCGATGATCGACGCCAACGCGCTGGTCCTGCACTTGAACCCGCTCCAGGAAGCGATCCAACCCGAAGGCCAGCGCCGCTTCGCGGCCCTGCTTCCGAAAATTACGGAGGTCGCGCGGCTCCTTCCGGTGCCGGTGATCGCCAAGGAAGTCGGGAGCGGACTGTCGGAGTCCACCGGACGGAAGCTCGTCGCCGCGGGCGTCCGCATCCTCGACACCGCGGGGACCGGAGGGACGAGCTGGGCCCGGATCGAAGGCGCGCGGGCGGACGACGGCGATCTCGGCGAGCTGTTCGCGGGCTGGGGCATCCCCACGCCGGAATCGATCCGCCAGCTCGCCCGCATCGAAGAAGCGACGGTCATCGGGAGTGGGGGCTTGCGCAGCGGGCTCGACGTCGCGAAGGCACTCGCGCTCGGGGCCGACCTCGCGGGGCTCGCCCATCCGTTCCTCGAAGCCGCGATGGATTCCGCCGAGCGTGTCGCTCTTCGAATCGATCGGATCGTGCACGAGCTGAAGATCGCGATGTTCTGCCTTTCCTGCCGGACCGTAAGAGACCTCCAGGCGATCCCGATTCACGTGGAGCCCGCACGATGAGCAAGCTGAAGTCAGCCGCACCCGACTCCGCCGCCCTCCGCGAAGAGACGATCCGCGCGTTGGTCGACGGACGGATGCGCTTCCACGAGATCCCTTCCGACTACCGCGCCACCGAGGCCGCGGCGCTGCGGCGCGAGGCCCTGGAGCGCATCTGCGGCATCCCGCTTCCGGCGATCGGCCACCATTCCTTCGACGCGGCGATGGCCTCCCAGCGCAACTGCGAAAACATGATCGGCGTCGCACAGGTGCCGATGGGCATCGTCGGCCCGCTGACCGTGCACGGTGCGGCCGTCGACGGCGACGTCTGGGTGCCGATGGCCACGACCGAGGGCGCCCTGCTCGCGAGCATCAACCGGGGCTGCGCCGCAATCCGCGCCGCGGGCGGAGCCGCGGTCCACGTCGACGACGTCGGCATGACGCGGGCGCCGGTGTTCAGGACGAGAAGCCACGGCGAGACGCGCGCGTTCCTCCAGTGGATCCGGGATCACGAAGACGAGCTTCGCGAGGCCGCGGGGAAGACGAGCCGGTTCCTCGCCCTCACCGAGGTGCGCCCGTACACG
Source organism: uncultured Acidobacteriota bacterium (assembly GCA_964647625.1). Lineage (GTDB taxonomy): Bacteria > Acidobacteriota > Polarisedimenticolia > Polarisedimenticolales > DASRJG01 > DASRJG01. Next base: position 39,402 of record CAZYHZ010000018.1, on the reverse strand, counting down.
TTCGGGACGTCGATCTTCCTCCGCTTCCGGTTCACGACCGGCGACGCGATGGGCATGAACATGGTGACGATCGCGTGCGATCGCATCGTGCGCGAGCTGATCGAGCCGAAGACGGGGGTCGCCTGCGTTGCGCTGTCGGGAAACTACTGCGTCGACAAGAAGGCCGCCGCCGTGAACTTCAACGAGGGGCGCGGCAAGCGGATCCATGCGGAGGTCGTCCTCGGCGCACCGGTCCTCCGCGAGATCCTGAAAACCGACGCCGCGACGATTGCCGAGGTGCAGTACCGGAAGAACCTCTTGGGCTCGATCGCAGCCGGGGCGATGGGCTTCAACGCGCACTTCGCGAACGTGCTGTCCGCGATCTTCCTCGCGACCGGTCAAGATCCCGCTCACGTCGTCGGCGGATCGACGGGCGTGACGACGATCGAGCCGCGCGCCGACGGCGCCGTCTATGCGTCGATCTTCATCCCCGACGCGCCGCTCGGAGCGATCGGCGGGGGCACGTCGTTGAACACCCAGAGCGAGGCGCTGCGCATCCTCGGGGTCGTCGCCGATCCCGAGCGGCCGGGACAGGCGGTCCTGCGGCTCGCCGAGATCGTCGGCGCCGCCGTGCTCGCCGGCGAGCTGTCGTTGATGGCGGCGCTCACGACGAGCGATCTGGCGCGCGCTCACGAGCGGCTGGGCCGGGGCGGGGGCGTTCGCGAAGGGAGCGCATGACCGGAGAGGCGATCGTCTCGACACCGGGAAAGACGATCCTCTTCGGAGAGCATGCGGCCGTGTACGGCCGCCCTGCGCTGGTCGCGTCGCTGGATCACCGCATGACCGTCGAAGCGCGCGTCGACCCGGCGCTTCCCGCCGGTGCGGTCCGGCTCTCGGTGCCCGCCGCCGGGATCGATCGAACCGTCGTGGATGCCTCGGCTGTGGCCGGCGCCGTGCGACCGGGAGATCTCGCGGTCCTGGCGGTGGCAGAGGCTGCCGGGGGTCGCGTCCGGCCGGGCTTGTCGGTCCACGTCGAGTCGGCGATTCCCTCGGGCGCGGGATTCGGAAGCTCCGCCGCGCTCGCGGTCGCGGTGATCGCCGGATGCCGGAGCGCGTGGGGGGACGAGATCGTGCTCGAGACGCTCACGCGGGATGCGATCCTCGTCGAGAGGGCCCAGCACGGCCGCTCCTCGGGCGTGGACGTCGTCTCCGTGCTGCGCGGGGGCGTGCTGTGTTGCCGGCGCGAACGCGACGAGCAGGTGACCTATGACGGGGTTGAGCTCGTGCCCGGTGCGCTCGAGTCGGTCCGGCTGTACCACACCGGACCGCCTCGCGAGACGACCGCGGAGATGGTCGCCGCCGTCGCGCGATTGCGCGCGGCGGAGCCGCTGCGCGTCGAGGACGCGTTCGACTCCATGACGGCGGCCACCTCGGCCGCGCGCGCCGCGCTCGCGATGGGCGATCCGGGCGTCATGAGGGTCGCCGTGCGGATCGCCGAGTCCGCGCTCGAGGAGATCGGCGTCGTGCCCGAGACGGTTCGCGGCATCATCCGCCGCATCGAGAGCGATGGCGGCGCCGCAAAGGTGTCGGGCGCGGGCGGAGCGTCGGGACCAGGTGCGGGTCTCGTCCTCGTCGTCCACCCCGACCCCGACGCCGCGGATCGCTTGGCACTCGCCCACGGATGGACGCCCCATCGGGTCGCGCTCGGGGTTCCCGGCCTGCGCCTGGAGGTCGCCGCATGACGGGCAAGGCGACCGCGATCGCGCCGTCGAACATCGCCTTCATCAAGTACTGGGGCGGACGCGACCTCGACCTCGTCCACCCCATGAACGCTTCGATCTCGATGACGCTGACCGAATGCGTCTCGCTGACTACCGTCGCGTTCTTCGAGCGGTCGGACGAGCCCGACCGGATCGAGATCGTCTGCGACGACGGCACGCCGGTCCTTCCGAGCGCGTCCTTTCGCGATCGCGCGCTCCGGCATCTCGATCGGATGCGCCGGTGGGCGCGCCGGACGGGATCGTTCCGGGTCGCCACGCGCAACTCGTTTCCGACCGGATCGGGCGTCGCGTCGTCCGCTTCCGGCTTCGCCGCGCTGACGATCGCCGCGACCAAGGCGCTCGGCCTGAGCCTGACCGGGGAGGAGCTGTCCGACCTCGCGCGCATGAGCGGATCGGGCTCCGCGGCACGCTCGGTGATCGGAGGGTACGTCGAATGGTCTCCCGTCGCCGAAGGCGCCGGGACCGCGGTCTCGATCGCGCCGGCCTCGCACTGGGACCTGCGCGACGTCATCGCCCTCGTCGATCACGGGGAGAAAGACGTCTCGTCCCTCGAAGGGCACCGGCTCGCCAGCTCGAGCCCCCACTTCGAGACCCGCCAGCGGATCCTGCCCGAGCGCCTGGCCGTGGTCCGGCGCGCGATCGCCGAGCGCGATCTCGCGGCGCTCGGCCCGGTGCTCGAGGAAGAGGCGATCGAGCTGCACCTGATCGCGATGTCGTCCCGGCCGCCGATCTTCTACTGGAAGCCGGGCACGATCCAGGTCTTGGAGCGAGTCCGCGAACTGCGGCGGGCAGGGCTCAACGCCTGGGCCACCATGGATGCCGGCGCCAACGTTCACGTGATCTGCGCGCCGGATGCCGAGGCGCTTCTCCTCGCCGCGATCCAGGAGCTGTCGGGCGTCCGGAGCGCGCTGCTCGACGGTGTGGGCGAAGGACCGCGCGAAGAGCGGGAGCATCTGTTTTGACCGCGGCCCCGATCGTCCTCGTCAAGCTCGGCGGAAGCCTGATCACCGAGAAGACGGTGACCGGGCGCGCCCGCGATGCCGCGATCCGGCGCCTCGCGCGCGAGATCGCGGCCTGGCGCCGCGGACATCGCGGAGAGCGACTGGTCTTGGGTCATGGGAGCGGCTCCTTCGGACATCCGGCCGCAGCTCGAGGCGGGCTCGTTCGAGGCGCGGACGCGCGGCGCAAGCTCGATGCGATCTCGACGACCCGGCTCCGCGCCGCCGCCCTGCACCAGATCGTGATGACGGCGCTTCGCGACGCCGGTGCCGAGCCGTTCTCGCTGGCGGCCGGCAGCTTCCTCACGACCGCGCGCGGACGGATCGCCGCCGCGTTCCTCGATCCGCTCTTCGCCGCGCTCGATGCCGGTTTGCTGCCGGTGGTCTACGGCGACGTCGTGCTCGACCGGTCGCGCGGCGCGGCGGTCGTCTCCACCGAGGAGCTCTTCACGGCGATCGCGCACGAGAGCCGCCGGCGCCGCCGTCCGGTGAGCCGCGCCGTCTGGCTCGGCGAGACGGACGGGGTCCTCGATGCATCGGGGCGCACGATCGCGCGCCTGTCCATCCGCGATGCGCTGAACACGGCGCGAGCGACCTCGGGAGCGGCGGGAGTCGACGTGACCGGTGGGATGGCGCTCCGCTTGCGCACTGCGGCTGTGCTCGCGAAAGCCGGCATCCCCTCGTCGATCGTCGACGGGCGGCCCTCGGGCAGCGCGCGTGCCGCGATCGCCGGCCGGAGCGCCGGCGGCACGCAGGTGGCGGCGTCGTGATGGACACGGTGATGCTCGACGGCCTGCTCGAGCGGACGAGCCGGACGTTCGCGCTGTCGATCCCCATGCTTCCGGAGCCGACGCGGCGTCACGTCGGGATCGCCTATCTGCTCTTTCGCGTCGCCGACACGTTCGAGGACGCCGCCGCATGGACGCGTGAGCAGAAGCTCGAAGCGCTCGCCGAATTCTCGCGCCTGCTCGACGGCGAAGGGTTCGAGCGCGACGCGGCTCGCAGATGGCTCGCCGATCCGCCCGTGGAGCATTCGGGATACCTCGAGCTGCTTCGCGAGACACCCGCGGTCCTCGCGTCCTACCGCGACGTTCCCGCGCCCGCTCGCGCGATCTTGCGGCGGGATCTCGGAAGGACGGTCGAGGGCATGGCGGCCGTCGTCCGCCGCGGCGACGCGAGCGGGCATGTCACGCTTGCTTCCGTCCGCGAGCTGCGGGACTACTGCTACGTCGTCGCCGGAATCGTCGGCGAGATGTTGACCGAGCTGTTCCTGACGGACGCGGCCGAGCTTCGCGGCGTGGCGCCGCGCCTGAGACGGCGCGCGCGCTTCTTCGGCGAGGGGCTACAGCTCGTCAACATCCTGAAGGACGTAAGCGCCGACGCCGTCGAGGGGCGCGCTTACCTTCCCCGCGAGGTCGACCGCGCGCGCGTGATCGCGCTCGCGCGAGGCGATATCGCGATCGCCGCCCGGTACGTTGCGACGCTGCAGGGCGCCGGCGCGCCCGAAGGGTTCGTCGCGTTCACCGGCTCGCCCGCCGTCCTCGCCCGCGCGAGCCTCGCGCGCATCGAATCGGAGCCCGTCGGCGCCAAGCTCACGCGGCCCGAGGTGGCGGCGTTGATGGAACGGATGTTCGCCGATCTCGCCGAGGGGCGTGCGCTGCTCTAGCGGGGTGCCCCGACCTTCATCGCGCGGATGCGATCGAGATTTCCCGCGAAGCCCGCGTTTCCCGGATCGAGCCTCAGAGCTCGGGTCAGCTCCCGCTCGGCATCGTCGAGCCGGCCGGCGCGCGCGAGCACGACCCCCAGCGCCGCATGAGCCGGCGCGTTGTCGGGGATGACCGATAACGCCTCCCGCAGCGAGACTTCGGCCCCTGCGGCGTCCCCCGCGCGCATCCTCGTCGTTCCCTGGGAGGTCAGCGCGGCGGCGAGCTTCGATCGGACCTCGCCGTCATCCGCGCCGTACCCGAGCGCGCGGCGGTACGCGGCGATCGCCTCGTCGAGCCGCCCGAGCTCTCGCTCCGCCTCACCGAGGCCCGTCCACGCTTGTGCGTACGGCTCGTAGATCGCGATCGCACTCCTGAACTCGGGGATCGCCTCCTCGAAGCGTTTCCCGCGAACGTGGTCCCACGCCAATCCTTGATGCGCGATGGCATTCGGTCCGGTGACCGCGATGGCGTGCGTGAGCAGTGTGCGCGTGTCCCGCCAGAGCGCGGTGTGCACGAACGCGACGGCCGCAAGCGCTGCGGCCGGAATCGCGATCGCCGCCGTCGCCGCCGCCGGCTTCCACCGGAGGTACAGCTCCCACGCGAGCGCCCAGACCGGACCGACGAGCGGCAGGTACGTGTAGCGGTCGGCCATCGATTGCGAGCCGACCTGCACGATGCCGATCACCGGAAGCAGGCTCACCAGGAACCAACCCCACCCGACGGCGAGGTGAGGGCGGGACTTCCAGGCCCGGGCCGCCATCAGGGTGAGGACGGCAAGAATGACGACGCTGATTCCCACGCGCGCGGGGGTCAAGCGGGAGGCGTCGTAAGGGTACGGCGTCGCGAGCGGATGAGGCCAGACCGTCAGGCGGAGGTAGTCGACCGCGGCGACGGCGGCGTTTTGCAGCCGGACGGCGAGGGGAAACGCGGTGAGCCCCGAGACCGCGCCTCCGCGCGACTGCGCGACGAACGTGAGCGCCGCGCTTCCCGCGGAGCAGGCGAAGAATGGGATCTTCTCGCGCGTGCGCGCTGCGAGATCGAATCGATCGAACGGCCAGCGGTCGAGCAGCAGCATCAGGAGAGGCAGGCTGACGAGCGTCGGCTTGGCGAGAAGCGATGCGGCGAACAACCCGAGCGCCGCCGCGTAGCGCCGCCCGGACGGCTGCTCGACCCACGAAGCCCAGGCGTAGAGCGCACCGAAGCCGAGCGCCATCGACAGCACGTCCTTCCGCTCCGCGATCCAGACGACCGATTCGACGCGGAGCGGATGGATCGCGAACAAGAGAGCCGTGGCGGCGGATGGCCCCCCGCAGCCGGTTGCGCGAGCCAGGAACAAGAAGAGGAGAACGGTTGCGGCGGCGTGCCACGCGATGTTGCCGGCGTGAAACATCGCCGGCCGGCCTCCGCCCAACGATGCGTCGATCATGAGCGAGATCCAGGTCAGAGGGTGCCAGTTGGCCTGTTTGAACGTCGTGGCGGCCCACGCGAGCCCGTGAGGGGAAACGCCTTCGAGAACGTTCGGGTTGTCGGCGACGTAGCCGTGATCGTCGAGCTCGACGAAGCCGTACCCCACCGCCCGGCCGAAGACCAGGACGACCACGAGCGCGAGCCCCGCCGCGATCAGAGCGCGGCGCGTGGCGGCGCTCATCGCGGGGCCAGCATCGCCAGGAGGCCGTCCTTCACGGCCGGCCAATCGCGGTCGAGGATCCCGTAATAGACGGTGTCCCGGACGAAGCCGTCCGGACAGATGCGATGGCGCCGCAGCGTCCCTTCCTTCACCGCTCCCAGCCGCTCGATCGCCCGCCGGGACCGCTCGTTGCGCGCGTCGGTCTTGAGCGTCACGCGGTGCGCCCCCAGGGTCTCGAACGCGTGACGCAGGAGGAGCAGCTTGCACTCGGTGTTGATCGGCGTCCTCCGCCACGGCGCGCCGACCCACGTCCAGCCGATCTCGAGCGCGCGGTGAGCCCGTTGAACGTCGAGGTAGCGCGTCGAGCCGACCGCGGCCCCGGACGGCAGCGCGACGATCGCGAAAGCGACCTCGTCTCCGGCATCGGTCGCGGCGACGGCTTCGCGGATCATCGACTCCGCATCGCCGATCGATCGCAGGGCGCTTCGAGGCATGTACGCCCAGGTCGCGTCGTCGCCGCCGGCGTCGAACAGGTCCGACGCATGGGACGGTGCCAGAGGCTCGAGGCGCGCGTGAGCCCCTTGCAGGACGACCGGCTGCGGATCGAACGGCGGCAGGTCCATCACGGGATTCTAGTCCGTGCAGGACGGTGCTAGCATCGCGCCCCCCATGACGCATGAGAGGAAACGGTCCGTCGGCATTCTCGTGTTCGACGACGTCGAGGTGCTCGATTTCGCGGGGCCCTTCGAGGTCTTCTCGAGGACGCGCCTCGTTCCCGGCACGGCCTCGCGCCGGTCGGACGAGTCCGCGCCCTTCGACGTCTTCACCGTCTCGCCGCGGCCGGGTCCGATCGTCGCCGTCGGGGGCCTCCGTGTCGTCCCCGACCACGATGTCTCGAGCGCTCCGCCGATCGACATCCTCGTCGTGCCCGGCGGCTTCGGCACGCGCCCGCTGCTCGAAGACGCACCGACCCTCGAGTGGCTGACGCGCGCGGCGGCGTCCGCAGAACGCGTCACGTCGGTGTGCACGGGTGCGCTCTTGCTCGCGAAGGTGGGGCTGCTTGCGGGCCGGCGCGCGACGACCCACTGGAGCGCGCTCGAAAATCTGGGCGCCATGGACGGATCGATCACCGTCGAGGGCGACCGGCGCGTGGTCCACGACGTCGTTACGACGTCGGCGGGGGTCGCGGCCGGAATCGACATGGCGTTCGCGGTGGTCGCCGCGTATTGCGGCCAAGCGGTGGCGGACGAAACCGCGCGGTACATCGAGTACCCGTTTCTCGGCCGGGGCGAAGACGGTCGGCGCGGGGTATGATGAACGAATTCCCGGAGGTGATCTGATGAAGCGATCGGCGTCAGCGGTGTGGACGGGCGGCCTCAAAGACGGCCGCGGGGTGCTCTCGACCGACAGCCGCGTTCTCGTGGAAGCTCAATACTCGTTCAGCACGCGTTTCGAAAACAGCCCCGGCACGAATCCCGAAGAGCTGATCGCCGCCGCGCACGCGGGGTGCTTCTCGATGGCGCTCTCGGCGCAGCTCGGCAACGCGGGGATGCAGCCGGAGCGCATCAAGACGACGGCGACCGTCAGCCTCGAAAAAGGCGACAGCGGCTTCTCGATCACGGGAGTGCACCTGAACACGCTCGTCAAGGCGACCGGAGGCAGCGAGGACGCATTCCGCTCCGCCACCAATGCCGCGAAGGAAGGCTGTCCCGTCTCGAGGGCGCTGCGCGTGCCGATCACGCTCGACGCCAAGCTCGAGCGCTGAGAGCGGAGGGCCGGTCGGCCAAGATCGTCCGGCTCATGGACGTCCGGCGCATCACGGTGGAGCAAGCTCGCTCGGTGCGCCATCCCGTCCTCCGAGCCGGGCTGCCGCCGGAGAGCACGATCTTCGACTTCGACGAACACCCGGACACGCATCATTTCGGCGCGTTCGAAGGCGCCGACCTCGCCGGCGTGGCGACGTTCTTCCCCGAGGAGTGTCCCCTGCGCCCGAACGCCCCGTCATGGCGGCTGCGGGGAATGGCGACGCTTCCGCAGCGACGCGGATCCGGTGCCGGCCGGGCGCTGGTCGAGGCCGGCGTCCGCGCCGCTTCGCAGCATGGCGCCCGATGGATGTGGTGCAATGCCCGCGTGAGCGCGCGAGGCTTCTACGAGAAGGCGGGCTTCGTCAGCGCCGGCGAGCCGTTCTTGCTCGAGCCGAGCGGCTGGCACACCGTCATGATCCGGGATCTCGGAGAGACGTCGTGACCGACGCGGCCGTGCCCCTGTCGCGGCGGCCGTACGACGGCGTCTTTCTCGCTTTCTGGGCGATCAACTTCGCGTTCATCACCTACATGATCGACATCGAGCAGATCGTCATCCCCGATCCGGCCCACTTTGCGTACCCCGCATGGCCGCCGCGCTTCGCGGTCGATGCGATCCATTGGTGGGCCCGCTCGTTCGATCCGGTCGTCTGGGCGCGCGCGACGTGGTACCGCGCGACGATCTGGATCGACTCCCTCGTCTTCGGCCCGTTCTACCTCGCCGCGATCGTGGCATTCTGGCGCGGGAGGAGCTGGATCCGGATTCCGTGCTTCGTCTGGGCGGGGATGATGATGGCGATCGTCACCGTCATACTCTTCGAGGAGCTTCGCGGCGCGACGCCGACGCCGTCTCCGGGCCTGGTGGTCGCCGCGAACCTTCCCTGGCTCTTGTTTCCGATCGCGGTGATCGCCAGGATGCGTCGCGAGCATCCGTTCGCACGCTGACGGGCGAGGAGGCCCCGGCCGAGGTGGACTTGGAGACACACACCGAACCGCTGGCGCCGCGGGCCGTCTTCCTCAGGCGCCTCGCGGCGAGCTTCGCGGCGGCGTTTGCGATCATCGGGATCTCGCTCGCCGCCGGCATGACGGGCTATCACCGCACGGAAGGGCTCAATTGGCTCGACTCGTTCCTGAACGCGTCGATGATCCTGTCCGGCATGGGGCCGCTGCTCCAGCCGGTGACGACCGCGGGGAAGCTGTTCGCCGGCATCTACGCGCTCTACAGCGGGCTCGCGGTCCTCGTGATCGCGGGCGTGATGTTCGGGCCGATCGTGCATCGGTTCCTCCATCGTTTCCATCTCGAGGCCGACGATGAATGACGGTTTCCGCCGCACACCGCTCGTCCCGCGCATCGCTCTCGTGCTCCTCCTCGCGGCACTCGTCGCTCCGGTTTGCGCCGACGTGGAGAGCGCCACGCGCACCTACGAAGGCTTGCTCGGGCAGTACGCCACGACTCGCGGTGTGAAATACGAGGCCTGGCGCTCGTCCGGCGCCGACCTCAAGGCGATCTCCGAGGTCGTCATGAACTACCGCAGCACCGACGTCGAATCGCTGTCGCCCGCCGAGCGCGAAGCCGTCCTGATCAATCTCTACAACTCGAAGGTTCTCGAGATGATCCTGTACTCCAACCCGCGCTCGTCGATCAAGGACCTGTCGAAGAAGGCCAACTCCGCGGAGATCTTCAGTCGCGGGACGATCAACCTCAATGGAAGGGTGCTGAGCCTGAACGACCTCGAAAAGCGCATCCGCGAAGAGTCCAAAGATCCGCGTGTGCACTGCGCGCTCAATTGCGGGGCTCGATCCTGCCCGCCGTTGCACCTGACGCCCTTCGCCGCGGCGGCGCTCGACTCCCAGCTCGACGACGCCTGCCGGGCGTTCCTCGCGGCACCGCGAGTCGTGGAGATCCGGCGCGAGGGCGGGCACGTCACGTTCGTGGCGCCGAAGATCTTCGATTGGTACGCGGACGACTTCAAAGCCGTTGGCGGCGCCGCGGCGTTCATCGGAAAGTACGGGCCGGCGGACGCCGCGGAGGCGTCGACCTCCGACAAGGTCAAGCTCGAGTTCGCGGAATACGACTGGGGCCTGAACGGGGCGAAGTGACCCGATCGTGCCGACCTATCGCCTCGATCTCGAATACGAAGGGACCCGGTATCGCGGCTGGCAGGAGCAGCAGAACGCCCGCTCCGTGACCGGCGAGCTGCGGCGTGCGATCCTCGCCGCCGGGGCGGACATCGTCGAGATCGGGGGCGCGGGCCGAACCGACGCCGGCGTGCACGCGGCTCATCAGGTCGCGCACCTGCGCCTTCGCGAGGCGGTCGATCCCCGGCGGTTCCGGCTCGCCGTCAACGACGCCCTGCCGCACGACATTCACGTGCTCGGCCTGCGAGCGGCGCCGGAGCGCTTCCACTCGCGGCACGACGCGGTCCTCCGCTCGTACGTTTATCAGCTCTCGACGCGGCGCACCGCGCTCGCCAAGCGCAGCGTCTGGTGGATCAAGCGGCCGCTCGACGTCGCGAAGATCGCGGGTGCGGCTTCGGTCCTTCCGGGCCATCACGATTTCGCCGTGTTTTGCGAGCGGCCGCAGGATCAGCCCTCGACGCGGGTCAAGGTCGAGCGCGCCGAGGTCGTGGAAGACGGTGCGCTGATCCTGGTCCGTCTCGCAGCATCGCATTTCCTGTGGAAGATGGTGCGCCGGGTCGTCGGAACCCTCGTCCGGGTGGGCAGCGGCGAGATGTCCGAGACCGAGTTCACGAGTCTCGTGCGGTCGGGAGGCCGGCCGGAGGCGACGGCCCCGTTCACGGCGCCGCCGTCGGGATTGTTCCTGGAGCGCGTCCTCTACGCGGGAGATGCGCCGCTTCCGCTGCTCGCGGCCGTCGTGCCGGTGTCGAAAGAGCGTTGAAGCCGCGTCACCCGAGCTTGAAGACGTAGCCTCCGATCGCCGCGCCGCCGGCGCGAGCGAAGTCCGGGTCCTCGCCTTCGAGCGTGAAGCCGCATTTTTCGAGGACGCGCCGTGAGGCCACATTGTGCTTGGCGACGTGCCCATAGAGCGGGCGGCGTGTCTCGACCGTCAGGAAGTCGGCCAGGGCGCGGGACGCCACGCCGCGCCCCCAGTACGCCCTTCCGATCCAGTAACCGACCTCCCGATGCCCCGTGATGTCGAAGCTCACGAGATGCCCGACGACCTCGCCCTCGTGGACGATCGTGCGGAGCACGGTGGCCGGGTCCGCCAGGATCTTCCGCCAGTGGATGGCAAAGGCCTCGGAGTCCCGCGACTGGACGGCAGCGAGCCTCACCCCTTCGGGATCGCGCTGGAAATCGAAAAAGTGAGGAAGGTCGGAGTCGATGACTTCGCGGAGCATGATCTGCGTTTGCATCGGCGTCGCCTGGGGAATCCGCTCCGATCGTAGCACCGCTTGCGTATTTTCAAGAAAAAGGGGACTGTCCCCTCGTGCGCTATCCGGACGATTTGACGCCGACGCCGCTCGCGCGGGCGCGCGTCTCGCGGGGTGAGATCCCGTACGACCTGACGGTCGGCAATCCCACCGTGTGCGACCTCCCCTACCCGCGCGGGCTGCTCGATCCGCTGCGAGATCCGGCGGCGCTGATCTACAGGCCTGATGCGCAAGGGCTTCGCAGCGCGCGGGAGGCGATCGCGGCGGAATACGAGGCTCACGGCGTCACCGTCGATCCGGACCGCGTGGTCCTGGCCGCCTCGTCGAGCGAGGCCTACAGCTTTCTCTTCAAGCTGCTATGCCCGCCCGGCGAGAGCGTGCTCGTCCCCGTGCCCTCCTATCCACTCTTCGAGCACCTCGCTGCGCTGGATGGCCTGCGAGCGCTCCCTTATCATCTCGACCCCGCCCACGACTGGCAGCCTCGGCCGCTCGAGACGGGCTCCGCCGCGCACGCGCGCGCCGCGATCGTCGTCCATCCCAACAATCCGACCGGATCCTGGATGTCGCCCGAGGGGATCGAGACGCTGGCGCGTCGCGACGGGGCCGGCGAGCGGCCGCTGATCGTCGACGAAGTCTTCCTCGACTACCCTCTGTCCGACCAGGCGCCGGCCCGAACTTTCGCGTCACGCCGATCCGGCCTGACGTTCACGCTCTCGGGGTTGTCGAAGAGCCGCGGCCTCCCGCAGCTCAAGCTGTCGTGGATCGTCGTCAACGGCCCCGAAGGCGACGTCGATCGCGCCCTCTCCGGGTTGACCTTCATCGCGGACAACTACCTGTCGGTCGGGACACCGATCCAGGACGCGCTTCCGGAGATCCTCGCGCGCTCCGCCCCCGTGCAGGAGGCCATCCGCGCGCGCTGCCGCGAGAACCTGGCGACCGCGCGACTGATGGGAGGGCGCGTGCCCGGTGTCGCAGTTCTACCTCCTGCGGCCGGCTGGAGCGTGGTGCTTCGCTATCCCAGCGTGATCGGCGAAGAGGCTTTAGCGCTCACGCTCCTCGAGAAGCACGGGGTCGCCGTACAGCCGGGCTACTTCTTCGATTTCGAGAAAGAGGGCTTCCTGGTGTTGAGCCTTCTTCCACCGCCGGGGATCTTCGAGGCGGGCCTCGGCCTCACGCTCGAAATGATCACCGCGACGCTCTAGCGTCGTGCGACGAAACTCTTGTCATGCCGCGTTTGCGCTTCTACACGACCGATTCAAGGGGATGGGCGCAAGAGCTGCCGCGAGTCGCGTCTTGGGGCCTTGAAGCTGGAGAGAGAAGCGCAAACGCGGCATGACAAGAGTTTCGTTGCACGACGCTAGCTCAACAGGAACCTCAGAAGGTTCGGCAGGCGGGCCGCCCACGCGGCCTCGTTGTGGCCCGCCCCTTCCTCCTCGACGTAACGGAGATCGTGAGAGTCCCTGTACCCCTTGCGGATCAGCAGGTCGCGCGCCTCGCGCACAAGGCGCACGTACGGACCGGGCGGACTCTGAGATTCCTTCGCGTCGCGCGGTCTCGGGCGGCCCTCCAGCGTGCCGACGTCGATGTAGACCTTGCCGCCGGGAAAAGGCGCGCGCTCGAGGTACGGAAGCAGCGCTCCTCCCGCGAAGCCGACCGACGGCGACACCGCGCCGACGCCGCCGAACACGTCGGGGCGCTCGAAGAACGCGTACAGGCTGATCAGTCCCCCCATGGACGAGCCGACCGTCAGCGTTCCCTCGCGCTCGCCGGTGGTCCTGAACGCGTCGTCGACCAGCGGCTTGACGGTCTCGATGACGAAGCGGAGGTAGTCTGGCGCCCGTCCGCCGCCGAGTCGCGGATCCTGGAACGGGCTGTACTCGGCGAGCCGTGCGGTTCCCATGTTCGGGATGCCGACGACGATCGCCTCGAACCCCTCCCCGGCCAGAGCCTCGAGCGCCTCGTCCACGTGCCACTCGCCGGCGAAGCTCGTCTCCTTGTCGAAGAGGTTCTGACCGTCGTGCATGTAGAGCGTCGGATACGTGCGATTCGCGGTGGCGTACGACGGAGGCAGATAGACGAGCAGGTCGCGGTTGTTGCCGAGGGCCTCGCTGCGGACGCCGCGAAGGACCTTCACGGTCCCCGTGATGCGCGAGCCTCCGCCCTCGAAGACGTCCTCGTAGTCCACCCATCCGCTCATCGTCTCGAATGCCTCCCCAGGCTCCACCGCAGCGCCGGCGGCGTGAGCAGCGTCGTCACCATGACCATGACGACGACCGCAGAGTACGACGCGGGGTCGACGATGCGCTCGCCGCCCACGTAGAGCGACAACCCGATGTTCGCGAAGATCAAGCCGACCTCGCCTCGCGGGATCATGCCGATCCCGACCGACAGGCGATCGACGCCGCGCTCGAGGACGCCGAGCGAGCAGACCTGCTTGCCGACGATCGCCGCGGCGGTCAGGGCGGCGGCGAGGCTCGCGGCTCCCGGAACCGCAAACGCGGCGAGATCCGTGTGCATGCCCATCAGCACGAAGAAAACCGGAACGAGAAACGCCGAGATCGGAGCCACCAGCTCGTCGAGCGGGTGCTCGCCGTGCTCGACGAACGCCCGGGTGTGCGACTTGTCGAGGACCAGGCCCGCGGCAAAGGCCCCGACGATCGCCGCGAGCCCGATCCAGCTCGCCAGCCACGCGAGAAGGAAGCAGCACGCCAGCGCGGTGGCGATCAGCGTGCCCCGGACGCGAAGCCGCGACGCAAGCGCGAAGAGCCACGGCGACACCACGACCCCGAGGGACAGCGCCGCACCGAGAAAAACGACCGCCTTCACCAGAGGCATCGCGATCGTGCCGACTCCGAACGGCATGCCGCGATCGGCCGCCACGATGAGGCCCGTGACCGCGGAGAGGATGACGAGGCCCATGACGTCGTCGATCACCGCCGCGCCGAGGATCACGCGGGCTTCCGTGCTCGCCGATTTCCCCAGGTCCGTGAACACGCGCCCCGTGATCCCGACGCTCGTCGCGCACAGCGTCGCTCCGGCGAACATGTGGAGGTAGATCGAATGCTCGGGCAACAGCCACGCGGACACGGCCCAGCCGAGCGTGAACGGCGCGACCACGCCCAGGGTCGCGACGAGGAAGGCCGACCAGCCGACCTGGAGCATCTCCCGCACCGTCGAGCCGAGGCCGATCTCGAAGAGCAGGATCACGACGCCCAGCCGCGACAGCGTGTCGATCGCCGGTAGCTCGCCCATGGGCTCGAAGCCGTGGAAGCCGAGGTGGCTCAGGTTCCCGAGGACCACGCCGATCGCCAGCTCTCCGAGGACCGCGGGTTGCCCGAGCCGCCTCGCGAGAGCGCCGCCGATCTTCGCGGCGATCAGGATCACGGCCAGGGCGAGAATCACCGGAGCGACGGGATCCATGGGCGCGGGCATACCGGCGCATGATAGAACTCGACCGGTCGCATCGATCACGAGGAGACCACTCATGAAGCTGATCCACGCGGCGCTCGCGGCGGCGCTCGGACTCGCGGCCCTTCCGGTGCGCGCCCAGGGGACCGATTTTTCGAAGGTGGAGATCAAGCCGACGAAGATCTCGGGAGCCGTGTGGATGCTCGAGGGCGCGGGCGGCAACATCGGCGTCTCGGCCGGGCCCGACGGCATCCTCATCGTCGACGATCAGTTCCTTCCGCTCGCGGACAAGATCAAGGCGGCGCTGAAGAGCATCTCCCCCGACGGCAAGCTGGCGTTCCTCGTGAACACGCACTGGCACGGCGACCACACGGGCGGCAATCGCGTGTTCGGCAAGGAAGCGACGATCATCGCGCAGGAGAACGTGAGGAAGCGGCTCTCCGTCAAGCAAGAGCGCCCGGGGCGGACGACAGAAGCGTCTCCGAAGGAGGCGCTTCCCGTCGTGACGTTCGAGGACGGCGTATCGATCTGGTTCAACGGGGAAGAGATCCAGGTGATCCACGCCCCCCACGGCCACACGGACGGCGACTCGATCGTCTTTTTCAAGGGGGCGAACGTCGTTCACATGGGCGATCAGTTCTTCAACGGCACGTTCCCGTTCATCGATCTCGCCTCGGGCGGGGACGTCGCCGGTTACGTCAAGAACGTCACCGACGTGCTCGGGAAGATCCCGGCCGACGCGAAGGTCATCCCCGGGCACGGCAAGCTGGGCACGGTGGAAGACCTCAAGAAATTCCAGGCGATGCTCGTGACCACGACCGGTATCGTCCGGGACGAGATCGCCAAGGGGATGACGCTCGAGCAGGCCAAGAACGTGGGGCTGCCCGACGAGTACAAACCGTGGGCGACCGATTTCGTCTCGGTCGATAGCTGGATCGAGATCGTCTACACCAGCCTCAAGAGGTAGACGAGGGCGGTGGGCTCGCGACGATCGCCTTGGATCGCCCTGCCTGCCGCCGCGGCGGCCCTGGTCTACGCGATCTCGCTCGGATCCGGTTTCGTCTACGACGACGAGGCGTTGATCCGCACCAACCATTGGGTGCACGACGCCTCCGCCCTGCCGCATCTGCTCGGACGGCCGCTCCTCGCCTCGCCGCCGATGGGCACGACGAACTACTACAGGCCGCTCGTCGTCACCCTGTACAACCTGTGCTGGCAAATCGGTGGAGGAAGCCCCGCCGCCTTCCACACCCAGAACGTCGCGCTGCACATGCTCAATGCGACGCTCGTCTTCTTTCTGGTGCGCCGGTTCTCACGGGACGCGACGGCCGCCGGTGCCGCGGTGCTGTTTGCGGTCCATCCGCTCAACGTCGAGGTCGTCGCCTGGGCGAGCGGGCTTCCGGAGCTGACCTACGCCGCCCTCGGGCTCTCGGCACTCCTGCTCCACCTGGCGTCGTGGGAGCGGACGGGTGCGGCCGCCCGAAGGAGCCGGGCCGCGGCTTGGGTCGCGTTCGGCCTGGCCTGTTCCTGCAAGGAAACCGCGCTCGTCTTCCTTCCGCTGATCGTGCTCGCCGAGCGCTGGCTGCGGGCCGGCGATCCCGCGAGGCGGCCGGGCTGGGCACGGGCGTCGCGCGCCGCGGTGCCGTATCTGATCCCGGCGGCAATCTACTTCGCGGCGCGGTTTGCCGTCCTCGGCGGCTGGGTCGCGCAAGGAGCGCACGCCCGGCGGACGCTCTTCGACGCCGTCTGGAACGCGCCGTGGCTGCTCTTCCGCTACCTCCGCTTCATGGCGTTTCCGTCCCCCCTCTTGATCGAGCACGCCATCACGCTGGCGCGCGGAGCGGCCGATCCTCGGTTCGTCCTCGGCCTGCTTGGCGTCGGCGCGGGCGCGTACGGGGTGGTCCGGCTCGCTGTGCGGAATCCGGTACCCGCATTCGCGACGTGCTTGACGGTCCTCCCGATACTTCCGGCGCTCTACGTTCCCGCGCTCGGCCGCGATCCGTTCGCGGAGCGCTACGCCTACCTCGGCGTGGTCGGGTTCACCTGGCTGATCGTCGCCGGGCTCGACGGGTGGCTGGCATCGACTCGACCCGCTGCACCTCGGACAGCGCCTGCCATCGTCGCGGCGATCGCCGTCGTGCTCGCGATCCGGTCGATCGCGCGCGAACGAGATTGGAAGAACGACGGCACGCTGGGGTCGGCCTCGATGCGGGATGA
Source organism: uncultured Acidobacteriota bacterium (assembly GCA_964647625.1). Lineage (GTDB taxonomy): Bacteria > Acidobacteriota > Polarisedimenticolia > Polarisedimenticolales > DASRJG01 > DASRJG01. The sequence goes on along the minus strand of CAZYHZ010000018.1, from coordinate 22,492 downwards.
GCCGCGCGCGGCGATCGGCTATCTGCTCGCCGGAGACTGGGCCAAGAGGCAGGGTGACAAAGTCGAGGCCCTTCGAAACTTCGAAGCCGGCGTCGCGCGCATCCCGGACAGCCTCGAGCTGCAGCAGGAATCGAGCGCGCTCGGGATCGAGCTCGGCCGCGGAAGCGAAGACAAGATCGACGCCTACGCGCGCCTCGCCGCCTCGGCACCCGCGAGCGCATCGACACAGTTCAATCTCGGACAGGTCCTGCTCGACGCCGGCAGGCTCGACGAAGCCGCCTCCGCGTTCGAGCGGGCGCTGGCGCTCGAGCCGCGATCCGTGCAGCCGCTGACCGCGCTCGCGGTCGTCGCCTCGCGCCGCGGAGACGCGGCCGGCGCGATCGCCTACTGCCGGCGCGCCCTGGCGATCGACGAGCGGTCGGTTCCCGCGTGGCAGCAGCTCGGTGTCGCGTTGTCGCGCTCCGGAGACGATGCGGGCGCCGTCTCCGCGCTCGAGCGTGCCGTGGCGCTTGCGCCCGACGAAGCCGAGGGGCTCTCTCGATTGGGAGCGCTCTACGCGAAATCCGGCAGGATCGACGACGCCCGCCGCGTCCTCCGGCGCGCGCTCGAGCTCGACCCCGGCCTTGCGTCCGCGCGTCAGAACCTGGATCGTGTGAACCGGATGGCCCCGTAAGGAGCGTCACGATGCGAATCCCGGTCCCGCTGCGCCGAGCGTACAAGCTGATCAATCACGGCCCCACGACCCTGATCACCTCGGCGTTCGAAAGCCGGCAGAACGTGATGACCGCCGCCTGGGTGATGGCGCTCGACTTCGAGCCGGCCAAGCTCGTCGCCGTCATCGCCGCCGGCACGTACACGCGGAAGCTCATCGAGGGCTCGGGTGAGTTCGTCGTCAACGTGCCGAAGGCCAGCATGATCGAGGAGGTCTACGCCGCGGGTCAGGCGTCCGGGGAAGACATCGACAAGATCACTTCGCTGAGCCTCACGACCTCGCCCGCGTCGATCGTCCACGCGCCGATGGTCGAAGGCTGCGCCGCATGGCTCGAATGCCGCGTGGCGCCCGAGCCGCACATGCAGGAAGCCTACGATCTGTTCGTCGGCGAGGTCCTTGCCGCGTGGGCCGACGACGCGATGTTCGTCGATGGGCTCTGGCAATTCCCGACCGACGGCGACCGCGCGCTGCACCATCTGTCGGCGGGGGCGTTCATCTTGAGCGGCGACATCGTGAAGGCGAAGCGTTGAGGTGCATTCCGGCTTGGCGTGCCCCCCGAAAACTGGTCCAGTTTTCAGGGGGCAGGACGGGACACTCTTCAAGTGGAGCGTCCACTGTTCACTTGGCTCAATGCGACGGAGGTTTGTAGCAGCAGTACCACACCTCGGTCCCTCCATTTTCGTTAGTACCGCCGAATTGATGGGACCAAGGTTTGAAACCATCCCCCGAGTTGTTGCACGTGTAGTCCCAGCCCTTCCTAGAGACGTGGATGGGATTCTCCGGACTCTTCGGATCCATCCAGTACACCATCTGACCGGCGTCGCCCTCGGAACAAAAGTCAGCCACGTCATACGCGGTGTTCCACGGGTGCGCGTCGAGCGGGACGAGAGGGCTATTGGGCATCAAGAGATAGTCCTTGATTTGCCTCTGAGTCTCCGCTTCGATCTTATCCGGATCGAGACCAGTGGGACCGATGACGGGATCGCCGCCGCCACTGCCACCACCGGAATTGCCATCGCCGACGTCGAAAGTAAACCCGCCACGAGGTCCCCCGACGCCACGACCTCCCGGGTCGTCCGAACAGTCCACCACGTGGACCTCGCAGTTCTGCCAGCAATGGATGTCTCCGTTTTCTTCTTCCTTGCAAATCGTTGGCCCGCATTCCAAATCCTCGCAAAGCCGGACAGAAAGCCCCAACGGGTCCGTCAGGTTGCTCGGATTGTCCCTCGCGTAGGCGTAGCGATTCAGGCTCTGCGGATTGCCGCCTGAACCCGGGACCCGATCGGGCTCGATGAACCGGCCGTCGGCGGAGCAGTAGGAGCGCGCGTTGGCATCGTCCAAGCCGCTCTCTGCATCTCTCTCGTAGTTGGTGAAATCTCTCGATGTCGTCACACCCGTCGAGTACCAGCTCTCACCGAACGGATAGTGCCCCTGTTCTCCTGTCGGCGTTCCCTGCGTGCCCGTGGTCAACCGGCTGGAGAGCAGGTCCGAGTGGACGTAGGTCAGCGTCGCACCGGAGTGTGTTGCGATAAGTGACTTATTGTAGACATTCTCCTTCGAGAGGGAGCCGTTGACGTACTCCGCAATAACGTTGACGCCCTTTCGGATTGATATGGTGGTCGTGGCTCCGACGGTTTTCTTCACTCGCAGCCCGTGTCCGTCGTACTGGTACGTCGCCGTGCTTCCCCCTGAGGTGAAGCTCGTCAAGCGGTTCTCCGCATCGTAGACGAGAGTGGCGCCGGGCATGGACGTGACGTTGCCATTCGCGTCGTAGGCGTATCCTGCTGTGGTGATCCGGTTCGTCGACGCATCCATGACCAACGCCTTGGTGGGCGGTGCGCCGAAGGTCGCAGCTTGGCTGGCTCGATTGGCATAGCGGTCGTAGCTGAAATTCAGCCCCCACTGCGGATAACTTGCGCTTCCCGTGGTGACGGCGGCCGTCAACCGTCCGAGCGCGTCATAGGTGTAGGTTCGGCTCCGGCCGGGTTGTGGAGTATCCCCGATGCTCGTGATGAGCCCGTCATTCCCGCCGTTCGGCTGGGTGTAGCCGTACGTCTCTTTGAAGAGGGTCGTGGCGCCCGACTTGTACTCGATGCTGGCCGGCTGAAGCCGTTCGGGACTGTACCCGACCGTTTCTTGAACGCCGTTACCATAATTGGAAGTGGTGGGTTGCGCAGCGACGTTGTAGCTAATGGTGCTCAGGTATTGAGTCGCTCCGCTGAACATACCGGACAGCCGACCAACGGCGTCGTACGTTTTTTGCACGACGCGGCCGGACGGATACGTCAAGGACGTGATCTCGCCAAGCAAATTGTAGGCGACGCTCGTGGTGTACGTAGTTCCGGAGACGATCTTCTGGGTCTGCGTTAGCTGTCCGAGCTGGTTCCACGAATAGCTCTCGGAGCCGAGGCCGTCGGTCATCGTCAAGAGCCGACCGTTGTTGAGCAGCGCGGTGCTCGTTCCGTAGGTAAATGTCACCGCGGGCGTCGCGGGTACCCCAGTCCCCGACACGTTGTAGCTCACTCCCGTCAAGCGGTTCATGGTGTCGTATGTGATCGCCTTGATGACGTTGCGCGCGTCGGTCACCTGGGTCGCGAGATTCCAGTTGTTGTACACGAAGCCGACCGTTCCCGACTCAGGGTCGGTGGCGCTCGTGAGCCGTCCCAGGGCGTCGTAGACTCTCGTCCGCGTCTGAGAGCCTTGGATCGATGTCAACGGCTCGTCGAACACGTTGAATGTGAAGCTGGTTTCTTGTGTCAGGCTGTTTCCGTTCGCGACGTCGGGCTCGGTCGTCTTGATGCGGCGGCCCAGTGCGTCCGTTTCGAACTTCCTTTGCAGGCCGGCCGGATCGGTAACCGTCGTGGTCGCGCCGGCGTATGTCATGGATGTGTTGTTGGCAGTGGCCGAGCCATCGGGCGGGATGATCTTGGTGGAACGCCCCAGACCGTCGAAGCGGGTTTCCGTCCAATATTGGGCGGTCGCGTTGTGCGGCGTGCTGACGCGATATGGGTTTCCGAGCGAGTCGTACTGCGTTTCCACGATCGAGTACGAGTTGCTCGCCGTGTCCGACACCTGCGACTTGATCTGGCGTCCAAGCCCGTCGTAGGTCGTCGTCAGGTTCAACGTATCGGTTCCCTGGACCGGATACCTGAGCCGGACCGTGTTGTTCGTGTCGTCGTATGTCGCTGTGATCTGCGTCGAATCCGGACGCGTCACGGACGTAAGGCGACGCATCGTATCGTAAGTGAACGACGTGGTTTTGAGGTTTTCGTCCGTCGATGTGGCCATGAGGCCGGTGAAGGTGTTGTAGGTGGCGCTCTGCGTGGTTTGAGGTCCACCGGTTTCGCCCACGGTCGCCGAATCCGGAAGCGCCCATTGCGTCGTGGACGAGAACGACCATTGCTGACGACGGGACTCATTGCTCTCGGCCGAGAGCATGTTCCCGAGCGAGTCGTACATGAAATTCTTGGTGATGCCTCCGGCTGGCGTCACCGGGTCGGTATACGCCGTGACCGATGTGAGGTTCCCTCGCGTGAGAAACGAGCAACCGTAGCCCGAGTCGTCGTGCTGAGGCGCCCCCGTCACGCAGGTCAGTGAGGAACCGTCATAGGCAGCCGTGGCGCGCGCCTTGATGGTCCCGGTCGGACCCCCGTCACGGACGATCATCGAAGCCACTTTGTTGATGATGTTTCGAGACACGTACGGTTGGCTGTTCAAGTATGTGAATGTCGTCGTGCGGACGGCGGCGCCCGGTGCTCCGGTTCCGAATGCATACTCCCGCTGTTGAGTCGGGTTCGAATAGGAGTCGTAATCGGTCTCAACCTTGGACTGTCTGTTGTCGTCCAAGATCGTCGTCACACTCGTCGGCTGCCCGGCGACCGTGTACGCGATGTTGACGGTCCGTAGCAGCGGACTCTGCCCTTCCAACTGCTCGTATTGCTTGATGACGCTTTGCTTTCTGTTCGTGAAGAGATAGGTGGATTGGTTGGGACTCTGGTTGTATGGCTGCTGCCACGGGTTGACCGTCGTCTTCCAATCGCTGCCGGACTGTGTCCGTAAGAACTGCCAGAATGCGTTGCCACCCGCGCCGTCCATGACGACCCGTGAAAGGTTCGCCGGGTTGTAGTCGACGCAGCTCATGCCGAGGTGGTTGATCCCGTAGGGGTCCATGTCGTCGTACGCGTAGGCACCGCCCGTAGGAAGCGTGACTTGAGACAATCGTCCGGTCGTCACACCGGGGTCTTGACCCGGGGCATGCTCGTACTGGAAGGTGTAGGACTTGCCATTCGGATAGACGACGGAGACCGGCAAGACTGCATTTCCGGCCCAGTTGTCCACACCTGGGCAGTTGAAGCCTGCGACCACAAAGAAGGTCTGAAAGTTCACCCGAACCGTCTGAAAAGTGCCGGTCGTGTCCATCGACAAGTAGTCGGTGTAGCCGGGGCCGTCGATGATCTTGATGCCGACTCGGCCGGTCGAATCTTTCCAGTCGGTCTCGGAGCTGCTGACTACGACCTTGGTAATCTTGTTGCCGTTCGGATCGGTGAGTGTCCCGTCGTTCTTGATCTGCGTGCCTCCCGGCGCGTAAACAATCGGGTTGTCACCGTCGACCGTCGCATCGATGTAATAGCCGCTGTTGTCGGTCGCGTACCCGGTGGGATTGTTCGCGGGTAGCGTGCACCCCATTCCGCCTTGACGCCTCAAGGCGGCGAACACGTGACGCGTTCCCGAAGGATCCTGATAGCTGTAGCCCTGCCACAGCGTGAAGTTGACCTCCATACCCTGCTTGTTGACGCACTCGTCGGACAACTTGGTGTAATTCATCGAACCCGTCGGGGAGGTTCGCTTCCATCCAAAGTTGTAGGCCCCGCTCAGGTCGGACTCTGGTACCCACGCGCCATTCGCGATCTTGTAGAAGTGCGAGTCGTAGACCATCGGAAGACGCAGATCGACGCCGCGCCCCGGGCTGCTTGCAAGCGGGATCTCGAACCGGAAGTTCAAGTTCTGACGGTTCACCGAATCGAACGAGTCGCCTGCGAACGAGCCGAACGGAGGAAAACCCGGATCGGGATCGGCGATGGCCGGATGGCCAAAAGTAAATAGAAACAGCGCGAACAGCGCTGGTATCGCCCAGTTTCTGGTTCTCATGCGATTGCCTCCCCGCGACGGAGCGCCGCGAACACGCCGGAGATTTCGACGATTGTGAGCACGCACGATTGGTTGAGTTTTCGTGTCGTTCGATGTCATCGTTCGCCTCGTTCGGACACGCTTCGTTCCCGATCACCGGCGCGCGCATTCGTTGCGTGCTCCATTTCGAGATACCCGGCGGTCCGAGGTGGCACAAGGGACGCACGTCTTTTTATCGTTGTGAATTCACAACGGAGACTGTGTATGCCACGCGACCGCCGCGCGGTCCGGGCGACGAACAATTGTCATCGTCAGCGATCCGTTGGTGAAGCGCTCGGAACGTCCATTGATGGTTCCGGCTCGCCCACGCGGAGGACCCGCGCGATGATGCTATTCTCACGGGCTATGCGAACACTTTCCGCCGTTCTCCTCTCCACGTTCCTTGCCCTGTCCGGTCTCGCCGCCGACGATCCCGCCTCCCGCATCACCGCGAAGGGGCTGATGACCGACATCAAGGCCCTCTCCGACGATGCGATGGAGGGGCGCGGTCCCGGAAGCGCCGGCGACAAGATGGCGCGCAAGTACCTGATCATGCGGCTCCAGATGCTCGGGTTCGAGCCCTTCGGTCCCGACGGAGGCTGGGAGCAGCCGTTCCCGATCGTCGGGGTCACGATGCAGCATCCCGAGACTTGGGCGTTCCAGACGGACAACGGGCGAAAGGCGACGTTCTCGTGGTGGCAAGACTTCATCGGCAACTCCGGCGTGCAAGAAAAGCACGTTGCGATCGACCATGCCGAGCTGGTGTTCGTCGGCTACGGGATCGAGGCCCCGGAATTCAAGTGGGACGACTTCAAGGGCCTGGACGTCAAGGGCAAGATCCTCGTCATGCTCAACAACGATCCCGACTGGGATCCCGCGTTGTTCGCCGGAACGAAGCGGCTGTACTACGGCCGGTGGGACTACAAGTACGAGAGCGCGGCGCGCCACGGCGCCGCGGGGGCGATCATCATCCACACCGAGCCGTCGGCCGGCTACGGATGGAACGTCGTCCAGACGTCGTGGTCCGGGACGGCGTTCGAGCTTCCCACCCAAGGCGAGCCCCGGGTCAAGCTGCGCAGCTGGATGACGGAGGGTGCCGCCCGGAAGCTCGCGGCGCTCGGCGGCAAGAATCTCGATGACCTGGTCAAGGCCGCGAGGTCGCGCGACTTCAAGCCGGTGATGCTCGGCGTCTCGACGTCGATCGCGTTCGACGTGAAGCTCGAGAACACCGCGACCGCCAACGTCGTGGGCATCCTGCGGGGGGCGGATCCCCTGCTCCGCTACGAGGCGATGGTCTACACGGCTCATCACGATCACCTCGGGATCGGCGCGCCCGACGCGACGGGTGACAAGATCTACAACGGGGCGCTCGACAACGCGTCCGGCTGCGCGCAGGTGCTGGCGATCGCGGAGGCGATGGTTGCGACCACGCCGAAGCCGAAGCGGAGCGTCATCGCCCTGTTCGTCGGCGGCGAAGAGCAAGGGCTTCTGGGCTCGCAGTATTTCGTCGCCCACCCCGCGATGCCGCTCGACAAGATCGCCGCCAACCTCAACATCGACGGCGGGAACATCTTCGGCCGCACGAAGGATGTCGCGATCATCGGCAAGGGAAAATCCGACCTCGAGGACCGCCTCGCGACCGCCGCCAAGACCCAGTCCCGCACGGTCGTCGACGAGCCCGAGCCGGACAAGGGCTACTACTACCGCTCCGATCAGCTCAACTTCGCCCGCGGCGGCATCCCGGCGCTCTACTTCAAGTCGGGCCAGACCTACATCGGGCGGCCCGCCGGCTGGGGCAAAGAGAAAGAAGCCGAGTTCCGGAAGACGCGCTATCACCAGCCGAGCGACGTCGTCACGCCCGAGTGGAATCTCGACGGCATGGTCGAGGACGACGTCCTCGCCTACCGGGTCGGGTTGAGCGTGATGCAGGGCGACAAGCTCCCCGCCTGGTACAAGGGCGACGAGTTCGAGAGCAAGCGAAAGCCCGCGGCGCACTGAAGCCGCCTTGCCGTCTCCGAAACCGGCGCGCTATCCTCCCGCGTCCATGGCGCAGGCGGAAGCGACATCGCTCGGACGTCCCACGTTCCTGGCCTCGACGATCGGGCGCAAGGTCGTGATGGCCGTGACGGGCCTCGTTCTCTTCGGGTTCGTCTTCGTCCACATGCTCGGAAACCTCCAGGTCTTCCTCCCCGACCTCGAGGCGATCAACCGCTACGGCCTGTTCCTCAAGGAAGCGCTGCACGGAGCGGGGATCTGGATCGCGCGCGGCGTGCTCCTCGGTTCGGTCGCCGGGCACGTCTGGGCGGCGTGGTCGTTGAGCCGCACGAGCTGGAATGCGCGCCCGGTCGCCTATCGCGCGGTGACGCCCGACGCCTCGACCTACGCGTCCCGGACGATGCGCTGGAGCGGGCCGATCCTCCTCCTGTTCATCGTGTATCACCTCCTCCATTTCACGGTCGGCACCGTCCATCCGAGCTTCGTCGACGGGGACGTCCGGCACAACCTGATCGCGGGATTCTCGGTGTGGCCCGTCTCGGTCGCCTACATCGTGGCGATGCTGGCTCTGGGCCTGCACCTGAAGCACGGAACCTGGAGCATGCTGCAGACCCTGGGCGCCTCGCACCCACGCTGGAACCGCGCGCGTAACGCCGCGGCGACCGTGTTCACCGTCGTCATCGTCCTCGGCTTCATCGCGGTCCCCCTCGCGGTGATGACCGGCGTGTTGAAGTAGGCGGCGTCATGGAGCTGCGCTCGAATATTCCGTCCGGACCGGTCGATCAGAAGTGGACGCGGCACCGGTTCGAGATGAAGCTCGTCAACCCCGCGAACAAGCGCAAGTTCACCGTGATCGTCGTCGGGACCGGCCTGGCGGGCGGCGCGGCGGCCGCGTCGATGGCCGAGCTGGGCTACAACGTCAAGTCGTTCTGCTATCAGGACACGCCGCGCCGGGCGCACTCGATCGCCGCTCAGGGCGGCATCAACGCGGCGAAGAACTACCAGAACGACGGGGACTCGGTCTGGCGGCTGTTCTACGACACCGTCAAGGGCGGCGACTTCCGCTCGCGCGAGGCCAACGTCTACCGGCTGGCCGAGCTGTCGGTCAACATCATCGACCAGTGCGTCGCGCAGGGCGTGCCGTTCGCGCGCGAGTACGGCGGCGTCCTGGCGAACCGCTCGTTTGGCGGCGCGCAGGTCTCGCGCACCTTCTACGCGCGCGGGCAGACGGGCCAGCAGCTCCTCCTCGGTGCGTACCAGGCGCTCGAGCGGCAGGTCGGCCTCGGCAAGGTCGCGATGTACGCGCGCCACGAGATGCAGGACGTCATCGTCGCCGACGGCCGCGCCCGCGGCATCGTCGTGCGCGACATGGTGACGGGCGAGATCGAATCCCACGTGGCGGACGCCGTCGTTCTCGCGACCGGCGGCTACGGGAACGTGTTCTACCTCTCGACGAACGCGACGGGGTGCAACGCGACGGCGATCTGGCGCGCGTACAAGCGCGGCGCCGCGTTCGGGAATCCTTGCTACACGCAGATTCACCCGACGTGCATTCCCGTCAGCGGCGACCACCAGTCGAAGCTGACGCTGATGTCCGAATCGCTGCGGAACGACGGCCGCATCTGGGTCCCGAAGAACGCGGGCGACAAGCGGCCGCCGTCGCAAATCCCCGCCGGCGAGCGCGACTATTACCTCGAGCGGAAGTACCCCAGCTTCGGGAACCTTTCCCCGCGCGACATCGCGTCGCGCGCTGCCAAGCAGGTGTGCGACGAGGGGCGTGGCGTCGGACCCGGGGGCTTGGGCGTCTATCTCGACTTCGCCGACGCGATCAAGCGCCTGGGCGAAGACGCGATCCGCGAGCGCTACGGCAACCTGTTCGAGATGTACGAGCGGATTACCGACGAGAATCCGTACCAGGTTCCGATGCGCATCTTCCCGGCGGTCCACTACACGATGGGCGGGCTGTGGGTCGACTACAACCTGATGTCGACGCTGCCGGGGCTGCACGTGATCGGCGAGGCGAACTTTTCGGACCACGGGGCGAACCGGCTCGGCGCGTCGGCGCTGATGCAAGGATTGGCGGACGGCTACTTCGTCATCCCCTACACGATCGGGAACTACCTCGCGTCGACCAAGCTCGAGGCGATCGGGCTCGACCACCCCGCGGTGAAGGCGACCGAGGCCGAGGTCGCCGCGCGCAACAAGACGCTCCTCGGCATCGCCGGGAAGCGGTCCACGCGGTCGTTCCATCGCGAGCTGGGCAAGATCATGTGGGATCGGTGCGGGATGGCGCGGAACGAGCAAGGGCTGACGCAGGCACTCGGCGAGATTCCAAAGCTTCGCGAGGAATTCTGGACGAACGTGCGAGTGCTGGGCGACGGCGACGAGCTGAACCCGTCGCTCGAGCATGCGGGGCGCGTCGCCGACTTCCTCGAGCTGGCGGAGCTGATGTGCCTCGACGCGCTCGAGCGCCGCGAATCGTGCGGCGGGCACTTCCGCGAAGAGTTCCAGACGGAAGAGGGCGAGGCCCTTCGCGACGACAAGAGCTTTTGCCACGTCGCCGCATGGGAGTACCAGGGCGCCGGGCGCCCGCCCGTCCGGCACGTCGAGCCGCTCGTGTTCGAAAACGTTCACCTCGCCACGCGGAGCTACAAGTAGCCATGAACCTCACCCTGCACGTGTGGCGGCAACCCTCGGCCCAGGCGTCCGGCCGGTTCGTGACGTACGCCGCGACGGGCATCAGCCCCGACATGTCGTTCCTCGAGATGCTCGATGTCGTCAACGAGGGGCTCATCGAGAAGGGCGAAGCTCCGATCGCATTCGATCACGATTGCCGCGAGGGCATCTGCGGCACGTGCGGCATGGTGATCAACGGTTCCGCACACGGTCCGCGAGCGTTGACGACGACGTGCCAGCTCCACATGCGCACGTTCAACGACGGAGACGCGATCACGATCGAGCCCTGGCGCGCCGCGGCGTTCCCCGTCGTCCGCGATCTCGTCGTCGACCGCACCGCCTTCGACCGGATCATCCAGGCGGGCGGGTACATCTCGGTGCCGTCGGGAAGCGCCCCCGACGGGAACGCGATCCCCGTGCCGAAGGACGACGCCGAGCGCGCGATGGACGCCGCCGCGTGCATCGGGTGCGGCGCGTGCGTCGCCGCTTGTCCGAACGCGTCCGCGTCGCTGTTCGTCGCGGCGAAGATCTCCCACCTCGGCCTTCTCCCTCAAGGCCAGGCCGAGCGCGATTCGCGCGCGCTCCGCATGGTCGCCCAGATGGACGCCGAGGCATTCGGCTCGTGCACGAACCACGGCGAGTGCGAGGTCGCGTGCCCCAAGGGGATCTCGCTCGAGACGATCGCCCGCATGAACCGCGACTACATCGCGGCCTCGCTGGTCAAGCGCTAGGAAAAGAGCTGGGGCTGCCCCGCGCTACTTCAGGGTCAGGACGTGGTTCGCGATCGCCGCCACCTGGTCGGCGCTGAGCTTGTCGCCCATGCCCTTCATCTTGCCCTTACCTTCCTTGACGTCCTTCGAAATCATCTCGACGGTCGCTTCCTTCTTGAAGGCCGCGTCGTTGAAGTTCCGCGAGCCCGCGGCCATCTTCTTCGCGACGCCGTCCGCTCCGTGGCATCCCGCGCACTTCGAGTTGTAGAGGGCCGTTCCGTCCTCGGCAGCCAGCACGGGCAGGGCGACGAGACCGGCCAACAGAGCGATCGGAACGATGGTCTTGGCTTTCACGATGAGTCTCCTCCTTGGGATGGACGATGTTACGCCGACTCTTCCCGATTGCCTCTCCAGATTCTGGGCAACTTCGATCCGTTATCCGGGCCGCGGTAGGGCACACTCCAGCCACTGGACGTCCCAGTACCTGTCGAACTTCCTGCCGACCTCGCGCCAGATCCCGACCGGCAGGAAGCCGAACCGTGCGTGGAGGGCGAGCGACGCATCGTTGGGCACGACGACGGCGGCGTACACGCGGTGGAGATTCTCCTGGGCGAGCGCCGAGAACAGCTCGGAGTAGAGGGCGGTCCCGATCCCGCGCCCATGAAAGTCGGGATGAACGTAAACGGTCAGCTCGACCGAGGTCTGATACCCCGGCTTGTCGCGAAATTTGCCGCTCGTCGCGTACCCCGCGATGGCGTCGCCGGCCGCCGCGACGAACAGCCGGTGCGGCCCCGTGTCGGCGTAGCGGCCCATCCATTCGCGGCGGGACTCGAGAGAAACCGGCGCGAGATCGAACGTCGCCGGAGACGTCTTGACGTAGTGGTTGTACAGGTCGGTCAGCTGCGGCAGGTCTTCGCCGCGGCCGAGACGTACCACGACGCCGTCCATTGCGTAACATTACCATCCGAAACGAGGATCCGATGCGACCCCAGGAGCGATTCGCCAACCGTGTCGATCAGTACGTCAAAGGCCGCCCCGGCTACCCGGATGCCGTCGTCCCCTGGCTCGCCGCCGTGTTCGATCTGGCGCCGCCCGCCCCGATCGCCGACGTCGGCGCCGGCACGGGAATCTCGGCGGAGCTGTTCCTGCGTCATGGGTTCGAAGTCCACGCCGTAGAGCCCAATGCGCCAATGCGCGACGCCGCCGTCGCGCGGCTCGGCGGCAATCCACGGTTCCATGCTCACGACGGATCGGCGGAGGCGACCGGTCTTCCCGAGGAGTCTGTCGCGCTCGTCGTCGCCGCGCAGGCGTTCCACTGGTTCGACCCCGGCGCGTTCAAGCGCGAGTGCGTTCGCATCCTGAAGCCCGGTGGGCCGATCGCGCTGCTCTGGAATGTCCGCAGGTTGACCGGCTCGGCGTTCGCAATGGATTACGAGGCTCTGCTGCGAGAGTTCGGGACAGACTACCTCACCGTCCGCCACGAGAACGTCGTGGACGCGGAGATCCTCGCCTTCTTCGGCGGACCGTACGCTCACCGCGATTTCGGCAACGCGCAGATCCTCGACTACGACGGCCTCCGCGCGCGGCTGCTGTCGTCGTCTTACGTCCCGGCGGCCGGCCAGCCGAGGCACGAGGCGATGGTCGAGGCGCTCGAGTCGTTGTTCCGCAAGCACGAGGCCAACGGGAGGGTCGTGATGGACTACGACCTCAAGGCGTACGCCGCGGCGCCGAGCGCTTAGTCGAGCCCGGCCTTCGCCGAATCCCCCATCTCGACGCCACGCGGGAAGTACTCCCGCCAGCGCTTCGTCACTCGCTCCGCTGTCGCAACGTCGGCGAACAGTTCCTTGGGGAATCCGGGCTTGAGGCGCGCGTCGATCACGATCGGGGGCGCGAAGGCGACGTGATTGCGTACGATGCGCTTCGTCGCGGCATGGATGTCCGCCGCGGGCTCGAAGCGCGTGAACGTCGTCCAGAGGAAGTTGATCGTGGACGCTGCCGCACGCGCCGGCTCGTCGGTCAGCACAACCAGAGGCCAATCTCGGAAGGCGCGATCCGCCGCAAAGCGCGACGCGGCGCCGGGCTCGGCCGAAAACTCGGGGCCGCCCACGATCAGGCAACCCGGCGAGAACACGTGCGGCTCACGAGCCCCTTGAGGTAATGGGACCTCGGGGCGGAATTCGCGAGGCAGCGACCGGACGGGGTCCCCCAGCCCGAGCCACACGCCCTTGGAGCCCTCGTTGATCGTCGCCGTGTTGTAGTCGAGCGTATCCATCGAAACGTTCGCGAACACGAAGAGGTCGGTCTCGGCGTGCGTGCGCTCGAGGAGATGCGTGAGCACCGCTTTGAAGTCGCGAAGGTCCAAATCGCGATCGAGCACGATGAGGAACTTCGTCAGCGAGAGCTGACCCTCACCCAGGATCCGGAACGCGGATGCCATCGCCTCGCGCTTGTACCGTTCCTTCACGACAGCAGCCGCGAGCGAGTGGTAGCCGGTCTCCCCGTACGACCAAAGATTCGTCACGCCCGGCATCACAAGCGGAAACAGCGGCGAGAGCAGCTGCTGGAGCAGGTCGCCGATGTACGCGTCTTCCTGCCGGGGCTTGCCAACGACCGTCGCCGGATAGATCGCGTCCTTGCGATGCGCGATGTGCGAGACCTCGAAGACGGGGTAGTCGTGGCGAAGCGAGTAGTAACCGTAATGATCGCCGAACGGCCCTTCGGGCTGGCGAACTTTCGGCGGAACGCTCCCGATGAGTGCGAACTCGGCGTCCGCGATCAGCGCCTGCTGTCCCGGACCGGCGCACTTGGGGATCTTTCGTCCGGCGATGAGCGACGCGAGCATCAGCTCCGGAACGTTCTCGGGAAGCGGTGCGACCGCGGCGAGGATCAGCGCCGGCGTGCCGCCCAGGAAAACCTTGACGGGCAAAGCCTCGCCCCGTGCCTCGGCGACGGCGTAGTGAAAGCCGCCGCCCTTTCCGATCTGCCAGTGCATTCCGGTCGAACGGGGCCCATGGACGTGGAGGCGATACATCCCGAGGTTCGGTATCCCGGTTTCCGGATGCTTCGTGAAGACGAGCGGCAGCGTGACGAAGGGCCCGCCATCGTCGGGCCACGTCGTGAGGACCGGAAGGCGATCGAGATGGACGTCGCTCGTGACGACGTCGGTCACGGGGCCTCGCGCGCGCGAAGTCGTCCCGACCTTCAGCGCCGCAACCGCCACATCGCGCGCGCCCCAGAGCTTGCCGAGCGTCGGCGGCATGATCGTCTCGACCAGCTCGACGAGCCGCTCGATCAACCGCTCGGGCCGTTTGCCGAACGCCAGCTCGGCGCGCCTTAACGTTCCGAACAGATTTGTGACGACGGGGAAAGTAGATCCCTCGACGTTCGTGAACAGCAGCGCCGGACCACCCGCCGCGATCACGCGCCGGTGGATCTCGGCGATCTCGAGGACGGGCGACACCGGCGCCTCGACGACGGCGAGGTCGCCGTCCCTCCGCAGTTGATCGATGAACGCTCGAAGGTCGGAAAAGGACGGATGGCTCACGGCGCGGCATTATGATGGATGTCGTGTCCGATCCCGTTCGTGTTCTCGCGATCCCCGGCAGCTTGCGCGCCGGCTCGTTCAACGCGCGCCTGCTCGCCGCGGCGATAGCGTTCGCTCCTCGCGAGCTTTCGTTCGAGACGTTCCGGCTCGATGCGATCCCGCCGTACAACCAGGACGTCGAAAACGCGGGCGAGCCGGAGAGCGTGCTGGCCCTGAGGCGGGCGGTCGTCGCCTCGGGCGCGCTTCTGATCGCAAGCCCCGAATACAACTACGGCGTCCCGGGTCTGCTCAAGAATGCGATCGACTGGGTCTCGCGCCCGGGAGGCCGCTCTCCTCTCCAGCAGAAGCCGGTCGCCATCATGGGCGCGAGCGGCGGGCCGAGCGGCACGATGCGGATGCAAGTCCAACTTCGCGTGACGCTCCAGGCGCTCGACATGTACGCGATGCCGCGGCCCGAGATCGTGCTCTCGCACGCGGCCGACAAGTTCGACGCAGAGGGACGGCTAATCGACGAGAAGACGCGGGAGCACGTCGAGAAGTTCATGGCCGCGTTCGCGGCCTGGATCCATCGCTTCCGCTAGGCCTTTCGAACCCAGAACACGTACTTCCCGCCCTCTTCGTTCCGCGCGAGAAGCTCGTTTCCCGTGTCGTCGGCCCAGGCGGGGATGTCGGCGACCGAGCCGTGGTCGGTCGCGACGATCTTGAGGATCTGACCCGCCGCCAGCGTCTTGATCTCTTTCGCGGCCTTCACGACCGGCATCGGGCACGCGAGGCCCGAAGCGTCGAGGAGCTTGTCTTCTTTGATGTCCATGCCCTTGTCCTAGACGAAGAGAGTGAGGTGTCCGCGCCTCGCGGTGGAGAGGAACGCCGCGGCGCCGCCGAACTCGACGCCCGGTATGAAGTCGTCGTGGGTGAACCCGAACACGTCCATCGTCATCTGGCACGCGATCATGCGCACGCCGGATTCTCGCGCGACGTCGTGCAGCTCCTTGATCGGAGCGACGCTTTTCTTCTTGAACATCGATTTCATCATCGCGGTCGCCATGGTCTGCATCCCCGGCAGCGCGTTGACCAACTCGGGCATCGGCACCGGCATCGGCATGCCCGGATTCGCGACCGGCGAGACCCTGAGCCGCTCTTCGAAGTCCTTGTGGACGACGTTCAGCCCGTAGAACGTGAAGAAAATCGACGTCTCCATCCCCGCGGCGGCCGCCGCGGTCCCCAGGATCAGCGGCGGGTACGCCCAATCGAGCGTCCCCTTGGACGCGATGATCGCGGCCTTTCTCGACGCGGGATCTTTCTTGAACGCAGCTTCGATCTCTTCGCGAACGATGCGGCGAATTGTGTCTTCGGTGATGGCGGCTTCAATCATGGCGAGCCTCCCTGGGGAGCCTCTGCACGTTAGCACTTATGCTCATGCGAGCGAATTCACCGGGTTCGCTTCCGGAGTCGAAGCGATTGGATGTCATTCGTCCGCCGGCCGGACGAAGGCTTTTTGGACCCAGCGCGGCGTGGTTCGCGAACGAAGCGGAGTCCTTGCTGCGTTTGTAGGGAAAGCCGCTGGATTGCCGTGCCCAAGTGGAGTAAGAAGAAAGAGATGCAACGACCAGACAGGACCGCTGTCGGGATAGGCTGTCCGGAAGTCACCCCGGTTTGGCGTGCCGAGGGCGAACAGTCCATTTCACGTTAGGCCTCGGAGGGAGCGTGTCGTGCAACTCGTAGCGCCGATCAAAAGCCAATTCGCGAAAGGTCTGGAGCGCCACGCGCGCAGGCCCACACACTCAAGGAGAGCTCGTGTTTGACCATGTCAAATTTGGCGTTACCGACTATGCGGCGAGCAAAGCGTTCTTCCTCAAGGCGCTCGAACCACTCGGCGTAACCGATTTCAAAGAGTGGCCGCCAAATGGTATCGAGCTAGGCGCACCCGATGGCAGTGCTTCGTTGTGTCTCTACCAAACCGAAGAGAAGCCGGCGCATCTACACTTGGCGTTTGCGGCCAAGAACCGTCAACAAGTCGCGGCGTTCTATCGCGCGGCTCTGGAGGCCGGCGCCAAGGACAATGGTGCACCGGGCCTGCGCCCGCACTACCACGCGAACTACTACGCGGCGTTCGTCATCGGACCAGACGGGCACAACCTCGAAGCGGTGTGCCATGAACCCGAGGCCTAACCCCGCGTTCGAGCCGACTTGCCTTCGGCAAGCGGCTCAACGCGAACGTTAGGCGCACTTGATCAATCATGGAGAAGCCATGGATTCGGTTTTCGAAGTGGCCCTATGAGGAGGCTATTTCGCACTTCGTGGTGGAGGCCTCCGACGGTGCATACGTTGCAATTCAGGAGTTCTACGCATATGACTCGGATCTCCTCGAGTTTGCGAAGAAGCTCACGGCGTTTCCGGAAGGGCAATCCGACGAGGTTGTCTTTCAAGCAGGCAAGTGTGACGCCGGGTGGGCTCACTGGGTGTCGCTTCGCGCCTATTGCTATGACGCGGTTGGGCATGGCGCCATCGCAGTAGAAGTCGGAAACAATCAGAAGGGTACATTTGGGCGCCAAGCTCAGTTCACGATCCGTTCTGAAGTGGCGTCGATAAACCGAATGGGGCAAGGGTTGAAGACATGGCTCGCAGGAACGGAACCGAAGTTCCATGTCGAACTTGCGCCGGAACGCGCGTAGCGTGCAATTTAACTACTGCGTCATCGCTACGGTGTGTCCGGTCACGCCGCTTGCAAACACCGCAAGCGTCGCGCCCGTCCGTCCCGCGCGATACACGCTGCGTTAGGTGACGAGAAAGGCAGCGGAGATGGCAATCACAAGGGCCACGAACCCGTTTCACGGGCGCTGGCGGATCATCGAGTCGGAACTCTGGGAGCAGGGGGATCTGGATCTCGTGGTTCCGGCGTTCATCGAATTCGACCGTGGGAACGGGGGTGAGTTTGCGTTCGTCGCGGTGCAAGGAGATTTGGATTGTAGGTTCGGTGAACGCGCGGGCGTGCCGGGGGTCGAGTTTTCGTGGGAGGGGCAGGACGAAGGCGACGAAGTTATGGGTCGCGGATGGGCAATCCTGCGCGACGGAACACTTGAGGTCCGGTGGTTCGTTCATCTCGGAGACGAATCGTGGCTTCGGGCCATGAGAGTGTCTCGCTCAACACGGAAACGACCGCCGGCACGACGGATGGTGGCTCGTCACCTCACAAGCGCGTGAACCGGGCGCACTCCGCCGGTTACGTGCAACGATAGACGCACTGATGGGTGTAGTGATCGTCTGCTCTGCGTTACTGTCGGCCATGTTGGCAACTAGCGTAGGCCACGAGTTCGAGGACAAGTTTCTGGTACATCGTGACGGTACATGGAATCACCACCCAAGGGTCTTGCACCTGGGTGACGAAAGAACCGCTCCAGCGACGATTCTGCTCTTTCGCGCGGGCGGCGAGTTCGTCGAGCACCATTGTTGGCTGATCGAGAGTGGCGGCCGAACAATCATCTCGGGCGGAGACCCTCACGTGGTCGCCATCGGAAACTGGCGGTGTGAGGGATCCAACTTGATTGTTCTGCGGCAACGAATCAAACGAACCGTCCAAGTCAGCGGCGATCGCGACCCGCTCTGCGAGTTTCGGGAGTTGATATTCTCGGTATCGGGCAACACCTTGCGCGGCACAGCAGAGACCAAGCAGCATGTCGCGTTCGAGCCCATGGAGCTAGATGCCGCCGACTTCGAGTCTTACGTCAAAGAAGCTAGGGGCTCCACAATTTTCTGTGATGGCGCCTAACTACAGCGTGAACGCGCCGCACTCCGGCGTCATGGCGCATGCATGCTGCGACACATACAACGCCGCCGGTCTCGCGGGCTAGCCATCCGTCGGACAGACATTCGGACGTAATCACATGGGACGCGTTCTTATTACTGCAAGCGACGACCCGCGACCGGAGCTCGATGAGCTCGAGTCGGTGGCGCGCGTTTCGTTCGGTGGGGTGTATTCCTTTCTGTACGACGAAATTCACGAACTGGAAGAATCGACAGGGCAATTGATTCATCCTCGATCAAATGCTTTTTTTCATGGCGAACAGCTTCTGGAATTGGAACGATGGCTGGCAGGGAACTTCGAGCGAGCGGTGTGCCAGTCACCGGAATGGGACCAGCGGGTTGGCACTGGGGCCAACGGCGAAGTCGTCGTTGAGCGGACGTTGCGCAGTGATGTCATCGCGTTTCTTCGAGACATCGCGCGGGCGGCGCGTATGGCGCAGGAAAGGAACGAGGGTGTCCTGTTCTTGGGCGAATGAAGGTAAGGAGGTACAACGGATGAAACACCTGCGATCGGTCGGTCTGGCTCTCATCATCTGGCTGCTGCTTCCTGCGGTGATCCCGAATTCCGGCGCAACGGACAATCCGCCTGCCGCGCCAGATGAACTGACTGCACTCAAGATTCGTGTTCAAGAGCTCGAGGCGCAGCTTGCCGCGAGCGATCAGAAGACAGCCAAGCTTCAAGCGGAGAACGACGTGCTCCGTGAAGTCTTATCCAAGATTTCGATCGACAAGCCGGCAGCGCGCCCGAAGGGCTCGAAGCCCTTCGACTTCAATGGCATGCGTTCCTGGATCATGCCGGCGGCGCCGGATGGCCACACGCCCGCGCCGAAATAGTCAGTGTCAGGCTGACCGGGATCAATGAAAGTCCCGGCTGCCGATCGTGACCGGATCGCTGTCGAGCCGGGGGCGCCAGAACGTGTCGGCGATCAAGTGCGTCACGCCGTCTTGCATCTGGAGCTTACCGGTGACGCCCAAGAATGACGCCGTCTTCACGAGGACGCGGAACCGCTCGTAGACTTTTTCCCAGATCACGACGTTGACGAACCCCGTCTCGTCTTCGAGCGTCAGGAACACGACTCCCGACGCCGTCCCCGGGCGCTGCCGGCAGATCACGAGCCCCGCGTAGCGGGCGCGCCGTCCGTCGGGCATCGCGCGCACCTCCGCGGCGTCGGGGAGGCGCTGCGCACGCAGCCTCTCACGCAGCGGCTCGAGCGGATGCCCCTGCGCGGAGAGGTTCATCGTGTCGTAGTCCCAGCCGATGGATTCGTAGGTGCTCAGCTCCGCGAAGTTGGCGGGAGATTCGGGAGAATCAGAAGTCGAGAGTCGAGAGTCGAGAGTCGAGCCAGAACTCTCGACTCTCAACGCTGAACTCCTCTTCCCCTCCCACAGCGCGCTCCGCCGATTCTTCTCGAACGACGAGAACGCCCCGGACTCGGCGAGCCGCGCGATCGCTCCACTGTCGAGCTTGGCTCGCCGCACGACGTCGTCGATCGACGCGAACGGGCGCTCGGCTCGAGCATCGAGAATGCGCTGGGCCGTCGCTTCGGGGAGGCCTTTGACGTATCGGAGGCCCAGACGGATGGGGAAATAGGGGACAGTCCCCTTTTTCTTATAAAGCTTTGTACTCTGAAGCTTTGTAAGAAAAAGGGGACTGTCCCCTATTTCCAGCGTGCAGTCCCACGCGCTCACCGTGACATCGATCGGCAGGACGACGGCGCCGTGGCGCTTGGCGTCGTCGATGATCGTCGAGGCCATGTAAAAGCCCATCGGCTGCGCGTTCAGAAGCGCGCACGTGAAGACGTCGAGATGGTGGCGCCGCATCCATGCGGTCGCGTACGCGATCAGCGCGAAGCTGGCGGCGTGGCTTTCGGGAAAGCCGTACTCGCCGAAGCCGCGAATCTGCTCGAACACCCGCAGGGCGAATTCTTCTTCGATGCCTTTGGCCGTCATGCGCGACACGAGACGCTCGCGATGCCGCTCGATGCGCCCGGTCTTGCGCCACGCCGCCATGTCGCGGCGGAGTTGGTCGGCCTCGCCGGGTGTGTAGTCGGCGGCAACCATCGCAAGGCGGATCACCTGCTCCTGGAACAGCGGCACGCCGAGCGTCTTCGCGAGCACCGGCTCGAGGCACGCGTGCGGATAGATGATCGGCTCTTCGCCCGAGCGGCGCTTCAGGTACGGATGCACCATGCCGCCCGTGATCGGCCCGGGGCGGACGATCGACACTTCGATGACGAGGTCGTAGTACGTCCGCGGTTTCAGGCGCGGGAGCATCGCCATCTGCGCGCGGCTTTCGATCTGGAAGACGCCGACCGTGTCCGCGGTGCAGATCATGTCGTAGGTCGCCGCGTCGTCCTTCGGGATCGTGGCCAGCGACAGGTCGAGCCCCTTGTGCTCGCGGAGCAGGTCGAAACCCTTGTGAAGCTGGTTCAAGGCACCGAGGCCGAGCAGGTCGACCTTGAAGAGCCCCAGCTCTTCGATCATGTCCTTGTCCCACTGGATCACCGTGCGGTCAGGCATCGAGCCGTTCTCGATCGGCACGATGTTCGCGACCGGCTCGTGGCCCAGCAGGAAACCGCCCGGATGGATCGAAAGGTGGCGGGGAAAATCGAGCAGCTCGGCGGCGAGGCGGATCAGGTGCTGGTGCGTGGGGTGCTCGGGATCGAGCCCCGCCGCGGCAAACGCCGAAGGGTCGACGTCGCCGTACATAGGAAGAATCTTCGACACGCGATCGAGCGCGGTCTCCGGCACGCCCAGGACCTTCCCCACCTCGCGCACCGCCGATCGCACGCGGTAGCGGATGACGTTCGCGACCATCGCGGCGCGCGTGCGGCCGTACTTGGCGTAGACGTGCTGGATGACCTCCTCGCGGCGGTCGTGCTCGATGTCGAGGTCGATGTCGGGGGGCTCCGCGCGCTCTTTCGACAGGAACCGCTCGAACAGCAGTCCCATCGCGACGGGATCGACCGCCGTGATCCCGAGCACGTAGCACACCGCGGAGTTGGCGGCCGAACCGCGTCCCTGGCAGAGGATGCCCGCCTCGCGGCAGAAGCGGACGATCTCCCACATCGTCAGGAAATAGCCGCCGTAGTCGAGGTCTTCGATCAGCGCGAGCTCTTTGTTCACCTGCTCGGCCAAGGGCAGTGGGATTCCTTGCGGATAGCGCTCCCCCGCTCCGCGAAAGGCCAGCGTGCGCAGCCACTCCGACGCGCTCGTCCCGTCGGGCAGCTTCTCGGCCGGATAGCGGTAGCGGAGCTGGTCGAGCGAGAACGTGCAGCGCGCGGCGATATCGATCGTGCGGGCGACCGCGGGCGCATCGTCTTCGAACAGACGACCGAATGCGAGCGGTGTCTTCAGCGCGTGCTCGTCGTTGGGCGCCAGCAAGCGCCCAGCGTCCGACAGCTTGACCTTGTGGCGCAGCGCCGTGAACACGTCCTGGAGCGGCCGGCGGGATCGGCGATGGTAGAGGACCTCGTGCGCGGCGACGATCGGTACGCCGAGCTTGCCGGCGCGCTGCTTCAAGCGCGCCTCTTGCCGCGGCTCTTCCACGCGGCGATGCCGCGCGGCCATGGCGTAGAGGCGGTCGCCGAAGGCTTCCTTCAGCGCGTGCCCGATGAAGAAGGGATCGGGGTCTTTCGTCAGGAGGCTACGTTCGCCGCCCCACAGCGCGACGAGGCCGCGCGCGTGCTCGTAGACCTCGCGCCATCCGACGCGGCTCGATCCTTTCTCGGAGCGGCGGCGTCCGAGCGTGATCAACTGGCAGAGGCTCGCGTAGCCCTCGCGGTCGGCAGCGAGAAGTACGAGCGAGGATCCGTCGTCGATCGACACTTCGGAGCCGACGATCAGCTTCACGCCGGCTTCCTTCGCCGCGACGTGCGCCTCGACGAT